>JAAETV010000118.1 GCA_024227975.1 Actinomycetes bacterium | reverse complement strand
GTCGTCACCCGCGAGATCGACGGCATCACCCACGAACCCGTCGAACAGGTCACAATCGACGTCCCCGAGGAACACCTGGGAGCGGTGACCCAGTTGCTGGCCACCCGCAAGGGCCGGATGGGACAGATGGTCAACCATGGGCTCGGCTGGGTCCGTCTCGACTACCTCGTCCCAGCGAGAGGCCTGATCGGGTTCCGCACCGAGTTCTTGACCGAGACCAGGGGAACCGGGGTCATCAACCAGAGCGGCGACGGGTTCGAGCCATGGTTCGGCGAGATCCGCACCCGCCGGACAGGGTCGGTGGTTGCTGACCGCCAGGGCCAGGCCACCGCCTACGCTCTGATCGGGCTGCAAGAGCGCGCCGAAATGCTGATCGGGCCAGGCACAGCCGTCTACTGCGGCATGATCGTTGGCGAGAACTCCCGCTCAGAAGACATGGACGTCAACGTCACCCGGGAGAAACAGCTCACGAACCACCGGGCCGCCTCCGCCGATGCCACTGTCAAGCTCACCCCCTACCGGGACCTGTCATTGGAACAAGCGCTCGAATTCATCTCCGACGACGAGTGCGTCGAGGTGACACCAAACGACATCCGACTCCGCAAGGTAGAGCTCGACACCACCACCAGGGCCCGAGCAACCAAGCAGCGCAAGCAAGCCGACGCCCTGGCCAGCTGAATCCTCGGGAAAGCCTCGAAGACCCCTACCAGGAGAGCTCGATTTCGAGCTTGGCTCCATCGTCTTCGATCTCCACCTCGACCTCCATGGTCACCTCGGCCGGCACTCGCACCGTGTACTTCAGACCCTCCTTGCGGAGTTGAAGCTGATTATTGCGGGCTAGCTCATCGGCCAGACTCCTCAACCAGGCGGCGGCTTCCTCGCGGCTCAGGGTCCGCTCGCTCTCGATCTCCAGCAATTCCATGGTGGTCTCCTCGCGGTGTCGGGATCGGGATCGGTCTTGGCAACCCGGTCTCCCTACCGCAGACTAGGCGCGGCGATAGCGGCTTGGGCGCCGGGTAGACCGGGCCACTAACGTCCGGAAGGTGAGCGACGATATTGCTGCCCTGCTGTCCCAAGCGGAGGGAGCCGACGAGATCGTCCGCGCTGACCTCGTGGAGCAGATCCGTTCCCACCCCAACCTGGCCAAGGCCACCGGTGAGCAGGCCCTCCAGGCCGCCATCCTGTTGGCCGACTATGGAGCACTGACCGACCTCCCCCACGCCTCCGCCCTGGCCAGGATGGCCCATGAGGATGGTGTAGACGGGGCCGGCGCCCTCTACGCCATGTGTACCGACAAGCTCGCCCTCTACCGTGGCCAACCCCAGCCCTACGGCACCATCACGGTCGAACACATGGGCGATGTGGTGCAACCTCCCATCGACCCCGCAACCACCGACGAGGAGCGCCTCGCTCTCGGTGTGCCCCCCCTCCGGCTCCTACATCAGAAGGCGGAGGACACAGGCCGGGATCTGGCCCGCCAGCGGGCCTCGAACCCTGGTGACCTTCCCCCCGGTCAGCCCTTCTGCCGGGTGTGGACCGACCCTGACCCGGTCGAGCTACGGGCCCGGATGGAAGACGAAGGGTCGGCGGCCTGGGCCGACGGCGACGTGATCACCTTCGTGACCGAGTCGCCGGTGCCGGTCGCCGTCACCCCCGTGTTCCAACTTCCATCGTGGGACGCCGGCGATGGACTCCAGGTGTTGAGCATGCGGGTCGATCGGCTCGCTGACGCCGTCATCACCTACACCTTCACCCCGCTGGCTGGGCCAGCAGCCGGGCTCAGCTTCTCCCGAGGGTCCCACGACGGTCGCTTCCGGGGAGCCAATGCACCAGCTGAGCTTCCATCGAACGATCCCCTCGTCGGGTCCACGTTCGACCATGGGGTCGAATCGGCCGCCCTTGGCGAACCACGACGGGTCACCGTCTACCGTCCCTCCGGCCACACCAAGGGGGAGGACATCCCCGTCGTCTACACCACCGATGGCAATATGTTCGCCCCCTACGCCCGCCGACTCGACGCCGCCATCGAGGCCGGTACCTGCCCCCGGGTAGTGGTAATTGCCGCCCACGCCGCCCCAGCCGACAACATCAGGGGCAACCAGCGAGCCCTCGAGTACCTGCAGGGATTCGACGATCAGCGCTTCGATGCCCACCAACGGTTCTTTGTCGACGAGTTGGCGGCCTGGGCCGAGGCCGAGCTCGAGGTGCCGACCGAACGGGAGAAACGGGCCGTGTTCGGCTGTAGCGATGGGGGCGGCCACGCCCTCAGCGTCGGCCAGCTCCACCCGGATCGCTTCAGTCACCTCTTCGCCTTCAGCACTGGTACCCCACCCGAGCTGACAATGGGCTGGGATGGTGAGACGCACCCCTTCGTCCACCTGTGCGCCGGCACCCTGGAAGGGCCCTTCCATCAGACGACCTCGGCCTGGGCCGGGTACCTATACCATGTCGACGCCCCCCACCACTTCACCGAACGGGTGGCCGGCCACGACCTCATCCAATGGTGTGAGGAGCTACCCGCCGCCCTGGCCCGAGCCTGGGGCTGACTCCCTGGTGGCAGTCAGTCGGTGACTACTAGTCGGCAGCCGCCGGGCGAGGTTCGCGGCCCGGGAGGAACTGCTCCAGGGCCCAGCCTTTCTCGAATGGGGTGAAGAAAGCGATGTCGATCACGGTCTCGGCGAACAGCCACGTCCCGTCGGTCTTGCGGTAGTGGTCGCGGTAGGTGGCGGCCAGCCAGACGGCCCCGCTGGCCTCGGCCGCCGCCCCGGCATCGGTACAAGGTTGGAATAGGAGCCACTGGCCGGTCGCCTCGTGGCCGTCGGGGGCGATGTCGATCATCGGATTCATGACCTGATGGCGGGCGATGGCGATCCGGCCCGATGCCCCCTGGAAGTGGCGGCGGATCGCTTCTCGACCCTCCCGGCGACCGAACGTGCGGCCCCCATCCCACACCCCGTCCTCGGTGAACAACTCAGCGATCCCGTCAGGGTCGTATCCGTTGTCGCAATGATCGCAGTAGCGGGCCTTGAGGTATCGGATGGCCTCGATGTCTTCCAGCCGCCGTACCCGCTCCTCCAGCGACGAACCTGATTCTGCGCTCATCGGCCCCTCCTTGGGTCTGGCCCCGATGCTAGTTCCACCCTTCACCCAAGACCGGTGGGAACAAAAAGGGGGGTGGTGGTGGTTAGTACTAGCAACATCTTCATAGCCATCGGGGAGTACCCCTACCCACGGCGTTGCCGTCAACACGGAGCGAGACGATCGCTCCCGGTAGCGTCGGTCGTAGCCCAGGCCGGAATCAGGTCGGGGAACGGCGGGAAAGACCGAGGCCTTCTACCGAAAGGCTCTCGATGCGCGACTCCGTGCGTCTCGGACGAATTGCTGGCATACCCATCGGCCTCCACTGGTCGATCGCGTTGATCGTCGGCCTGTTCACCATGACCCTGGCTGGCACCATCTTCCCGCTGGAAGCCCCCGGCTACTCCGAGGGCACCTACGTTGTCGTTGCCGGGCTGGTGGCCATTTCTCTCTTGGTCTCGATCGTGGCCCACGAGCTTGGCCACTCGGTGGTCGCTCAGCGCAATGGAGTGAACGTTGGCGGCATCACCTTGTTTGCTCTGGGCGGGCTCGCCAGGTTGGAGAACGATCCCCGCTCCCCTGGTGCCGCCGCTCGTATAGCCCTCGCTGGGCCCGCCGTCAGCATCGCCATCGGGATCGCCGGTCTGGTCGGCGCCAACATGGCAACCAGCCTTGGTGTGCCCCCTATCGGCGTCGCTGGCTTGTTGTGGCTTGGCATCATCAACCTGGCCATGGCCGTGTTCAACTTGCTGCCTGCACTCCCCCTCGATGGGGGCCGAGCCCTCCAGGCCTTGCTGTGGAAGCGAGACGGCAACCCCCACCGAGCCACTATCAAGGCCGCTACCGTCGGCCGCTATATCGGCTGGGCCATGGTCGGCTTCGGGCTGTGGCAGTTCATCGGCGGCTCAGGGGGGCTGTGGACGGCCTTCATCGGCTGGTTCATCCTCAGCAGCGCCCGGGCCGAAGCGATCCGGGCCCGCTTCGAGCTACGGCGCCACACTTGGGCTCCGCCCACCTGGATCGATCTCACCCAGCCCCGGCCCGAGCCACCGGCGGACCCCGCCATCATCGACGTCGACAGCCGCAGCGTCCCCTAGCCTGCGGTCCCGCGCTCCAAACGAGGCTAGCTTCTTGAGGATCGACGATACGTTCGACCGGCCACACTGGTAATCCCCTCAAGACCATGACCCCCGAGATCGACTCCCTTCACGCCGCCACCCGCTGGCTCTACGGGTTGCCTCCATCGGACTTCGTCGCCGCCCGCAATCAATTGGTCTCGGAGTTGAAGGCTGGGAGGCTGCGGGAGGTGGCGACCGAGGTCGCCACCTTGCGGCGGCCGACCGTGATGGCGGCCGAGCTGAATCAGGCCATGCGAGCATCCGAGATCGGCCTGGAGGCAATACTCCATGCGGCCAAAGCATTGCTTGCCGGCCAACAGGCTGCCCTCGACGGAGACCCCGTCGACATCGAGCACCTCTCCCAGGATCACCGGGCAGCGGCCGCGGCGGTAGCCGACCGCGCCCAGCGCGACCATGCTGAGATCCAGGCCCTGCTGGAGGCAGCCTCGCTGGACGAGGGCCTGCACCCTGCCCTGCGTGAGGCCTCGTTCGCCACCGAGCCCCAACCTCAGACCGGGTTCGATCTTCTGCTGGCCCAACCCGACGCCACCGTCACCTCCCTGTCCGAGGCCAGAGCCAAGAAACAGGCGGCCGCCCAGTCCCCAGAGCCCAACCCCACTACCGGCGCAAACAACAAGTTGGCCGATGAGCCCATCGACGATGACCCCACGCCATCATCGACCAAGGGGCCGAAGCAGAGGGGCGGGATCGTTGACCTAGAGGGAGCGACAAAGGCCCATGACCTGGCCCTACGTCGGGTGGAAGCCGCATCCAAGACAGCAACCCAATCCGGGGAACGGGTCGAAACAGCCGAAGCTCGCCTCGCCGCGGCACGCGGTCACCTGGCCGAAGCAACCTCACGATTGGAAGCGGCCAATTCGGCCGAGGAACGGGCCAGAGCCCGCCTCACTGCCGCCCAAGAAGGTGATCAGTCGGCACCAGATTGATAAAACCGAATGAACGTCAACCGATGGGGTCATGAGGGAAGAATCCTCGCCCCGGGAGCTGCTCCATGTTTGCCGTCATTGCTTTCCTCGTCTTGATCGCCCTCTTCCTCACCACCTCCCGGGTAGCGGCAGTTGCTCTCGAGTCAACCGGCATGGCCCGGGACAGCGCCCAGTTCCAGGCCCGCTCAGCCCTCCTCGGGGTCGGCTTCACCACCTCCGAGGCTGAGGACATCACCAACCACCCGACCCGCCGCCGTATAGCCCTGTGGCTGATGACATTCGGCAATATCGGCATCGTCACCTTCATCGGCTCGTTCGTCCTCGCTTTCGGTGACACCGAAACCGCCCTCGCCCTACAACGGTCGGGTCTGTTGCTTGCGGGCATGGCCGTCCTCTTGCTCTCGGTCCACACCAAACTTGCCAACCGGGCCATCGAGTCGGCAACGAAGGCGTCCCTCCGACGCTTCACCACCCTCGACACCCGAGATTTTGCCGCCTTGCTCCGCTTCGACTCAGACTACGCCGTCACCGAATTCCACACCGACGAAGGCGAGTGGCTCGTTGATCGCCGACTGGCCGAGCTCCACCTGACCGAGGAGGGGGTCGTGATCCTGGGCCTGCACCGCGACGACGGCACCTTCATCGGCGCTCCAACCGGCGACACCCAGATCCACGCCGGTGACTTCATCCTGGCCTACGGCCGAGCTCCGGTGTTGAAAGAACTGGCAAGCCGCCAAGTTGTCGAGGGCGACGCCGCTCATGAGGTAGCGGTGGGCGAGCACAAGGCTGTAGTCGAGAGTCAATCGACGAAGTGAACCGTCTGCTGGGGGAATGGGATGGTGATGGCGTTGTCCTTGAAGGCGACATCGAGGACGGCCATGACATCATTGCGGGCCTGCCACTTCTCGGCGATCGTCGGCCCGTGCCAGAAGCGGACGGCGATGTCGACGCTCGATCCCCCGAACTGGAACAGCAGGGCCTCGGGGGCGGGATCGTCATGGACCGTGTCGAGGGCGGTGACCGCCTCGATGGCCACCCGTTGGGCCATGGTCAGATCAGTCCCGTAGGCCACGCCGATCTCGACCGTTGAGCGCCGCCTACCGATCTGGGTGTGATTGACGATGGGTTGCTTGATCACCTCGGCGCTCGGTATCCGTACCGTCTCCCCCTCGGGAGTCGTGAGCGTGATAGTCCTGGCGTCGAAGGCATTGACGGTGCCTTCGTAGTCACCGGTTTCGATCTCGTCGGAGGCGTTGAAGGGACGGCTGGCTTGGAGGATGAGACCAGCCAGGAAATTCTCGACCACGTCCTGGAGGGCGAAGGCCAAGGCGAACCCGGCGATCCCAAGGGCGCCGAGGAGGGGCCCAATGGCCACCCCCAGGGTCTCCAGGGCGTAGAGAAAACCGAGGATCACAACCACATAGGTCGCCACCCTGCCGACCAGGTCGCTGACGATGCTGTCGGTGCGGCGCCGTTCGAGGCCCCGCTTCACCACGAAGCGAGCGACCCGAGCCACCAATAGGGCAACGATGAGGATGATGGCGGCCCGACCGTAGTCCCATGCCTTCAGATGCCCGTTGTGGACCAGGTCAGCTAGTTCGTCGAGCTCGGATTGGGCCACGATGGCCGTTCTGCTCATAGGACTCTCACTCCTTGTCTATGGATGACCCTGTGAGTTTCGGGTGGACAACCGGTGGATTACAACCCGGGATCTGGGGACTAGTAGGAAATCCTGCGGACAACCCTGAGGATTTCTCAAAACCTCTTGACCTGGTGAAACACAAGGCGCATGATGCTGTCACTCGGTAATCAACACCAAGTCGAGCGACGGAAGAAGAGCAAGCTCGAAGGTTACGGAAGCCGGGCGGAAGGCAAGAGACAACCTGGGTAGAGGTTTCGGGAAACCGACTCCAAGCGCAGGATGGATCGAACCAGATGCTCTGCGACTGGGACCCGACCGGCAGGCGATTCGTACCGTTCCCGAGATGAGGTCGAGAGATCTGAGTACGGAAAGAAGTCCTCATGGCAAGGGTGCCACGAGTTCATACGTCAGTACTAGCGGAGGTCGCAACTCTGTTGGCGTGGCGAATGCCGCAAGGCCTTGGAACTCGCCGGTACCCCGCCCTCTCTATCAGCCGTAGGCATGCAACGTGTGCTGGGGAGAAACCAAACTGCCCGTCGGAACCTCGTTTCGATGAGGTCCAACGGGCAGTCGCAACAGCTATCGAGAACGATGATAGCGCTATCGAGATCGGTACTGGTGGATTTCCGACCACCTGAGACGCCCTCTCTCGAAGCAAGGCTCCGGCCGAGCGACGAGGAGGGCGTCTCCTCTGTTTTCTGGGAGGGCCCGACGAGCCCGAAACGGGACCCAGATAATCGAGGGGCCGGACAACCAGATAGGGCAGACTGGCCCCATGGCTCCGGACATTCGACCCTACGAACGCCAGCGTGACCTCGAGGCGGTTGATCGGATATGGCGGGAGGTCGGCTGGCTCGAGCCCGACAACGACATCGAATCGCTCGACTGGATCCTGACCGGTTCCAATGTCGAGGTGGGGATGCTCGACGACGAAGCCGAGTGTGCCGTGTCCTGGGCTCCTGGTTCGATCCGATACCAGAACACCGACCTTGGCCTGTGCGCCGTCACCGCCGTCACCACCAGCAGGATCGGGCGCAAGCAGGGCTTCGCCACCACCATGACTGCTCGGGCCATCCGCAACGGAGCAGAAGCCGGAGCCGCCGTCGCCGCCCTCGGGATCTTCGATCAGGGTTTCTATGACCGGCTCGGGTTCGGCACCGGGGTCTACGAACAGTTGATGAGCATCGATCCATCAGCCCTGACCTTGGATCATGTTCCCTACCGCCGTCCCGTTCGCCTCGGCCCAGATGACCACGGCGAGATGTTCCAGGCCTTGGCCAACCGTCACCGCCTCCACGGCGGGGTCGTACTCGATGCACCAGCTGCCATTCGTGCTGAGACGGCCTGGGTCTCCAACTCGTTCGGACTTGGCTACCGGAGTGACGATGGCCGCCTGACCCATTTCGTCTTCGGAAAGGCCCTAGGGGAGAACGGGCCATACCGCGTTCACTACATCGCCTATGAGCAGCCTCACCAACTCCTCGAGCTCCTTCGCCTGCTCAAGGAGCTCGGCGATCAGGTGACGACGGTGAAACTGTTCGAGCCGCCCCACATCCAGCTCCAAGATCTGCTCCTGACCCCCTTCCGACGCCAAACCCAGACCGTCGACTCAGTCCACGCCAACGCCATACGGTCCGTGGCTTGGATGCAGCTCCGGATCCTCGATCTGGGTGCGTGCGTCAGCGCTCGGGCTTGGGTTGGGCCCGAGGTCCGGTTCAATCTGTCGCTGACCGACCCCGCTCCTGCCCTGCTCGGCGATGACGATGACGGGTGGGCCGGAGTCGGGGGGGACTACACGGTCACGATCGGCGCGATGTCATCGGTCGAGACCGGCCTCGACCCCAGCTTGGAGACACTGAGGGCAAGTGTCAACGCCTTCTCCCGAGCCTGGTTCGGGGTGCGGTCGGCGTCGAGCCTGGCCCTGACCGACGACCTGAGTGCGGCCCCGAAGCTGTTGACCAATCTCGACGAAGCCCTGACCCTGCCCCCACCCAGACCCGGCTGGGACTTCTAGCCCCACTCTCATCACCCTCGACTACTGGCCCCCACCAGCACCCTTTCGCCCGCCTCCACCCCAACTAGGTGGTCGGTACCGGTAGGTTGTAGCCGCGTGAGCCACGAATGGTGGCATGAGCGACAGGAGACCCAACATGGCGGGCAAATTCGAGATCTACACCGACACTGGCGGCAAGTTCCGGTTCCGGCTGAAGGCTGGCAATGGCGAGATCATCGCCAACGGTCAGGCCTACGAGTCGAAGGCATCAGCTCAGAAGGGCGTTGACGCTGTCATTCGAGCTGCCGGTGATTGCTCAGTCGTCGACATGAGCTGACCCCCTCATGGGGCCAACATCGCCGCTCGTGCTCCGACCCAACGACAACCAGATGCCGTTGAGGGCAGACTCTGGGTCATGACTGACCCTCTCGACGACGCCCTCACGGCACTGGCCCATGATCAAATGCCCTTCACCCGCGAGCTCGGGATCGGCATCGTTGGCGGTGATGCCACTGCCATCCGCGCTCGCTGCTCGTGGAGCCCCGAGCGCTGCACGACGGCCGACGTCTTGCACGGTGGCTACCTGATGGCGGTGGCCGACATCACCCGGCCCGACGGCAAGCTCATCACCCGCACCACCCAGACCCAGGCCGTGATCGAACTCAGCTGAGTGTGTTCAAACCAGGCCAAACCTGACAGGTAGCCCACAACGGCTCAGCCAAGGTGATCCTCGGACCGCCTTGTTGGCTAGGGTGCAAGAGCATGGAGAGCTACGACCTGGTGGTCATCGGCGCAGGACCGGCGGGAGCCGCCGCTGCGATCGAAGCCGCCCGGGCCGGGGCCGAGGTCATGGTCTTCGAGCGCTCCCCCTACGGCCGGGACAAGGTCTGTGGTGACGGGCTAACGCCACGAGCCGTTGGCGCCCTCAACGAGCTCGGCATCCCACTCGACACCGCCCACCCCATCGACGGGCTGCGCATGATCGCCGGATCCAAAGCCCGTCAGCTGGCCTGGCCTCAGAACGGTCGCTTCCCCCCTCATGGTGCCGTCTGGCGGCGTCGTGACCTCGACGCCGCCCTCATGGATGCGGCGGTTGAAGCTGGAGCCAAGGTGGTCTGGGAGACCGAAGCCCTCCCCCTGCTCGAAGACGGTCGGGTGGTCGGCGCAATCGCCGAAGACAAGAAGGTGACGGCCCCCCTGGTGGTGGTGGCTACCGGTGCTCAGGGTCGAGTTGCGCGCATGTTGGGTGCCGATCGTGACCCCGACGAGCCCTTCGGGCTCGCCATCCGCACCTATGCCGAATCGCCTCGCCACGACGATCGCTACCTCGAGGCGTGCCTCACCCTCCAAGACGAACAGGGCACCCCTATTCCGGGCTACGGATGGATGTTCCCTGCCGGTGACGGAACAGTCAACATCGGCGTCGGCGCCCTGTCGACCATGAAGAACTTCAAGAAGCTGAATCTCAACACCTTGCTGGCGGACTACCGGCGCCTGGTGACCGACGATTGGGACCTGGGCCCCGACCTCGAGCGACCACGGGCCTGGCGCCTCCCGATGAGCACGTTGCGGCGTCATGGACCGGGATGGCTGGCCGTCGGCGACGCGGCGGGACTGATCAACCCCATGAACGGCGAAGGCATCGACTACGGGCTCGAGTCGGGAATGCTGGCGGCCCAGGTCTTCACCCAAGACCCAGCCCGCGCCCCAAAGGTCTACGATCAGCTGATCGGTGAGCGCTTCGACAGCTTCCTGAGGACGGGACGGCGGTTCTCCTTCCTCATCGGCCATCCCCTGATCCTTCGCAGTGGATTGCGCTTGGCCGTAGGGACCCAGACCATCGCCAACATCACTTTGGAGGTCATGGGCAACCTGGTCGACTCAGAAACTCCGGGCGCATCTGGAAAGGTGCTGGCCATTGCTGATAAATGTCTAGGCGGCGTTGATCCCCTTCTTCGCCGTACAAGAGCAGGCTCATGAGTTCGAGCCGACTGTACATCCCGCCGTTTCCGTCGATCCCTCTACGCCGAGTCAACGCCTGTGAGCCATAACCTCTTCGAGCTGTTCGCCAGCCGATTCTCCGACCACTACCACGATCCCTTCCTCAGCATCCCCGATCAGCCGTCCCACACCTACGCCGACATCGACCATCGCAGCGCCGCCATAGCAGCGGTGCTCACCGAGACCGGCACCCAGGTCGACGATCGGGTCATCGCCCAGGTCGACAAATCGATCGACGCCTTCGCCCTCTATCTGGCCTGCATCCGCTCCGGGTTCATCTACGTCCCCCTCAATCCGGCCTACACCGCAGAAGAAGTCGGCTATTTCATCGGTGACGCCGAAGCCTCGACCTTCATCTTCTCCCCCGACCGGGCGGCCAAGGTCCAGCCGGTTGGCGATATCGCCGGGGTGGCCAACATGTTCACCCTCGGCACCGACGGCGATGGGACCCTGGGAGAAGCGGCCAGCGAGTTGTCGGCCGAGCCGGCCGTCGTCGCCCGCCAGGCGGACGACATCGCCTGCATGCTCTACACCTCGGGCACAACGGGCCGGTCCAAAGGGGCAATGCTCACCCACGCCAACCTGGCCAGTAATGGGCTCGCTCTGCACACCATCTGGTGCTGGCGGGAGGGGGATGTATTGCTACACGCCCTTCCCATCTTCCACGTCCACGGCCTGTTCGTGGCCCTCCACTGCGCCATGCTGAACAGCTCAGAGGTCATCTACCTACCTCGCTTCGACGCCGAGCAGGTGCGAGCCAACCTGTCGCGCTCGACCGTGATGATGGGGGTTCCCACCTACTACACCCGTCTCCTGGCCGATCCCGAGTTCGGGGCCGACGACTGCTCGTCGATCCGGATGTTCACCTCTGGCTCAGCTCCCCTCACCCCTGTGGTGTTCCGCCAGTTCACCGAACGGACGGGCCACACCATTTGTGAGCGCTACGGGATGACGGAGTGCGGCATCATCACCTCGAACCCGCCTGAGGGTCAGCGCCTGGCCGGAACCGTCGGCTACGCCCTTCCTGGAGTCGAGATGAGAGTGGTCGACGACGCAGGCCAACCGGTGTCGAGCGACGAGATCGGCCAGGTCGAGGTGAAGGGCCCCAACCTGTTCCCCGGCTATTGGCAGCTCCCAGACAAGACAGCCGAGGAGATGACCGCCGACGGCTTCTTCCGTACCGGCGATATCGGCTCGATGGCGGCCGACGGGCGTCTGGCCCTGATCGGGAGGTCGAGCGACCTGATCATCTCCGGGGGCTACAACGTGTACCCCAAGGAGATAGAGCTACTCCTCGACACCATCCCGGGGGTGATCGAATCGGCCGTGGTCGGACTACCTCATCCGGATTTCGGGGAGGGGGTCGTGGCTTTCGTGGTTGGTGATGGGACCTTGACCGAAGCCGACCTCGACGACGGGCTGGCTGATCGGCTAGCCCGGTTCAAGCAACCAAAGAACTACGTCTTCGTCGATGAACTGCCCCGCAACGCCATGGGCAAGGTGCAGAAGGCCCAGCTCCGCTCGGACCACAGCGAGACGTTCAACCTCATCGACCTCTGAGCTGAGCTGACCTCAGGCCGCTTCGGCCGCGGTAGCCCGGGGCCGGTAGAAGACGACGAGCTGGCCGATACCGGCCACAATCCCCACGATCAGGGCGATGGCCATGCCGGTATAGCCGACGAGGGTCTCATCGAGGCCGAAGGCTGCGTCCAGTGACCACTGGCCAGGGCCGATTCCAGCGACCAGGAACGCCATCAGGGCGACGATGAAGCTGTATTCCCAGCCTCCGCCGACGATGAAGAAGCCGCTCGAACGGTGAACCGTCCATCCCGCAACGAGCATGACGCCGATGATGCCAGCGGCGGCCAAGGGGGTGAAGAAGCCGAGGGCGATCAGCACACCGGTTCCCATCTCGGTGACGGAGGCGGCCACCGCGTGGATCTTGCCAGGCTTCATGCCGATGCTGTCGAACCAGCCAGCGGTGCCGGCGATCTTGCCCCCTCGGAACATCTTGGCGTACCCGTGTGCGGCGAAGATCAAGCCGAACAGGACACGGAAGACGAGCAGAGCCGTGTCGAACTCCGCTGGCTCCAGATTCTCCATGGTACCTACCACCTCAGACATCGCTGGTTGCCGTTGAGCCCATCATTGCAGCCCTCCTTGGAGCGTGCCGCTCCAACGCCAACCGCGGCCTGAGCTGGACAGGACGAGACCACGACTGGGGACGGCTGTCCTCGTCTTCCCTATCCTCATTGCTAGTGACTTCTGACGAATCAACAGACACCCCCGCCGACGAGCGGCTCCGCTTCCTCCATGTCGCGGCTCACCCCGACGATCTCGACTTCGGATGCGCCGGCACCACGGCCACCCTCACCGCCGCCGGCCATGACGTGATCTACTGCCTCGTCACTGACGGCCAGGCCGGCGGGTTCGACTCCTCCATCAGCCGCCAGGACATGGGCGAGATACGCCGCCAGGAGCAAACGGAGGCGGCCAAGGTAGTCGGCGTCAGCGAGCTCCACTTCCTGGGGTTCCCCGATGGGGCAGTCGAGGCTAGCCTCGATCTCAGGCGGGCCATCTCCCGGGTGATCAGGATCGTGCGCCCCGACCGCGTCATCACCCAGTCCTACCAGCGCAACATCGACCGCATCTACGGGAGCCACCCCGATCACCTCGCCGTCGGCGAGGCCACACTCAACGCCGTCTACCCCGACGCCAGGAACGAGTTCGCCTTCCCCGAGTTCCTCCAGCACGGCCTCGAGCCTCACACGGTGCCCGAAGTGTGGCTGATGGGCCACCCCGACCCGAATCACTTCGTCGACATCAGCGACACCATCGAGCTGAAGATCGAAGCGTTGCTATGCCACGAGAGCCAGATGCGCACCCCGGAACAGATCCCAGAATTGATCAGGAGCTGGTCAGCGGCCCAGGCCGAAGCGGGCGGGCTCGGCCAGGGCCGCCTGGCCGAAGGCTTCCGTTTGGTCTTGACCCCCTGAGGGGTCTAGCGGATAGGGACCGCTAGCCATCACTGTCCGTGAGGTCAACCGAGCTCGACGTCCCAACCAGGACAAACTCGATCCGACGGTTGGCTGCCTTTCCGGCCTCCGTGCTCTCGTCGGCGATGGGCTTGCTCTCCCCTTCGCCTCGAGACGTCATCCGCTCAACGGCGACACCAAGCTCGACCAGCCGGTCGACAACAGCCTGAGCCCGGTCTTGGGACAACAACAGATTCTCCTGATCATCACCGACGCTGTCGGTATGGCCGACGACCTCGAACGAGGTCGACGGGAGTTGGGATACCAGATCAGCCACCTCGACCAGGGTGGAGTCACTATCCGGCTCGATATCAGCTGAGAGGGGGGCGAACTGGATGGGGTTGGCCACGATGAGATCGTTGATGGCGATCTGCACCGTGTCCAGCAGCTGGCTGACATCATTGATCGTCACCGCCGCCGTATCCACGGTCACCAAGGCGCCGATGCGCTCAGGAACGAGGGCGACGAAGGTCGCTATCCGCTGGTCGGTGGACAGGGCGGTACCCGTCAAGCGAATCAGGCCGTCGGTCCATGTCGTCTCTCCGATGGTGAGAGCCGTACTGTCGACGTTCTCCGCCCCCCACACCTCGGCTGCTACAGCCACCAGATCGTCGACTGACTGCTGATCGGGTAGTGACCCGCTGAGTGACACCCGAAGATCGTCGACAGCCATTTGAGCACTGACCGGAGTCAAGACGGTATCGACGAAGCCCACCTCGAAACCCCGGTTGGCCAAGCCAAAAGCAGTGCTCACCGCTTCCTGGAGAGCCTCTGGCCGATCGTCATTGAAGGCAGCGGACCCGATCAGACGGATGGTTCCCGCCTCGAACGTGGTCTCGGCGTTGATGACAAGCTCGTCAATGACGTTCTCGACCCCATAGCTGCTCTGGGCCCGAGACAGGAGCTGGTCCTTGGCCCCATCATCTGGCACCTCCCCCTGGAGGGTGATGATGTCTCCGTCGACCCTGAACACGAGGTGGGTGGGCTCTCCCGAGGCCACCATCACGCCCTGATCGTTGGCGACGGGATCGGCGCCTCGCCGATCGCTGCAGCCATAGCCGAAGATCACCAGCGAGCAGAACACGACCGTCAGCAAACCCAGGTAGGCCCAGGCACTGCGCTGCTCGGTCGAAGGCTCCGAGCGCCACTGCTCCATCTCGCCCAAGAACTCATCGACCGAGACGTCGACACCATCACCATCGATCGTGGGCCCCCGCCGCCCAATTCGTGGTCGTCGGCCAATCCCATTCCCTCGCTCATCCCCGATATCGGCCCCGACGAAGACGTCGTCTTCATCGGGCGCCACATCACCACCGTCGACACCGTCATAGTCGCTCTCGTACTCAGCGGGGTCGTACTCGCCCTCGTACTCTGCATCGCCGTATTCGCCCTCGTACTCAGTGGGCTCATAGTCAGCGTCGTCGTTCTCGGCCACGTCGTAGTCGTCGGGACTGAAGGCGTCGGGGTCGACCTCAGGAGGGTCGGAGGGGGAGAGAAAGGGGATCTTCATCTACACGTCGAGTTGAGGCAATCCAGCCAAGGCATCGTTCACCCTGTCATCCGGAAACTCGTAGTCAACCATGTCACCTGACAGATACCGATCGTAGGCGGCCAGATCGAGGTGACCGTGACCGCACAACGCAGTGACGATGACCTTCTCCTCGCCCTGTTCCTTGGCTACCAGAGCGGCCCGGATGGTTGCGGCCAGGGCGTGGGTCGGCTCCGGGGCAGGAACGATTCCCTCGGTCCTGGCGAAGCGGATTCCAGCATCGAAGCACTCCGATTGGTGGATGGCTTCGGCCTCGATCAAACCGAGATCGTAGATGTGTGACAGAAGAGGTGACATGCCGTGGTAGCGGAGGCCGCCGGCGTGGATGGGGTCGGGAATGAAGCCGTGACCGAGGGTGTGCATCTTGAGCAGTGGTGTCATCCCGGCAGTGTCACCGAAGTCGTAGGCAAACACCCCCTTGGTCAGCGACGGGCAGGCGGCCGGCTCGACGGCCCGGATGACCGGGTTCATCCGTCCCGCCATCTTCTCTCTCAGGAAGGGGAAGGTGAGCCCGGCGAAGTTGGAGCCCCCGCCGGTGCAAGCGATGATGACGTCGGGAGTCTCACCGACCTTGGCCAGCTGGAGCATGGTCTCCTCACCGATGATGGTCTGGTGCATCAACACATGGTTGAGCACACTGCCCAGGGCGTAGCGGGTATCAGGATCTTGGGCTGCAACCTCGACGGCTTCGGAGATGGCAAGCCCGAGGCTGCCCGGGGTCTGGGGGTCGTTCGACAGGGCCTTGCGTCCCGCCTCGGTGAGAACTGAGGGGCTGGGGTGGACGGTGGCCCCGAAGGTCTCGATCATCGCCTTGCGATAGGGCTTCTGATCATAGGAAGCTCGGACCTGCCACACCTCACACTCCATGTCGAACAGGGAGCAGGCAAAGGCCAGGGCAGTCCCCCATTGGCCGGCCCCGGTCTCGGTGGTGAGCTTCTTCACCCCTTCCACGGCGTTGTAGTACACCTGGGGTACGGCCGTGTTCGGCTTGTGAGAGCCAGCTGGGCTGACCCCCTCATACTTGTAGTAGATCCGGGCCGGCGTTCCCAGCACCTTCTCCAACCGGTGGGCCCGGTAGAGGGGCGACGGGCGCCAGAGGCGGTATACGTCGAGCACCTCTTCAGGGATGTCGATGTATGAGTCGGTGGACACCTCCTGCATGATGAGGCCCATGGGGAACAGGGGGGTCAGGTCATCGGGGCCGAGTGGCTCCTTGGTTCCCGGATTGAGGGGTGGGGCAGGGGGTGCTGGCAGGTCGGGGATGATGTTGTACCAGCGGGTCGGCATCTCCGACTCGTCGAGCAAGATCTTCGTCTGATTGGCCATTTCCGCGATTTCCCTTCGTCGTCCGCCTCATGCCGGCGGTTCATTCCAATTTCACAAACTAACCCGAACCACCGGGGCCAGGTCCTTGAAAGCCCTCGATCAGAGGTGAAGCCCGTCTGGCTCATCGAACTCTATGAAGATGCATTCTCCCGGGCAGTCGCCGGCTGCGTGCACAACCTCGTCTTCATCGGTGACGGTCACCAAGGCCATCTGGGCCGCCCCGCCAGGGTCATTGAGAACCTGACCTTCTTCCTGGCAGTAGGCGATGCCATCTTCGAGGATCGTGAATACAGCCGGAGCGTGATCGGTGCAGATCCCGTCACCGGTACAGAGATCCTGGTCGATCCAGACCCGGAGCTGCCCCTGAGCGGTGGCCAACAGAGGCGGCCGAGGGGTGGCCGACGGAGGCGGTGGAGGGGCAATGATGTGTTGTCGGCCGGTGTCCATCAGCTGCTAAGGGTACTGCCCCCAGTCGACCCGATCCCATCGGGGACCTCAACGAGACGCCAGCTCGAGGGTCAGCACCGATAGGCACCCACCCGAGCGCTACCCTGGTGGCGGTGTCGAGCACGTTTGGACGAGCGTTCCGCCTCATGACCTTCGGCGAGTCCCACGGACCGGCAGTAGGTGCCATCGTCGACGGCTGCCCCCCGGGCCTGACCCTTGATGCCGCCGATATCCAGCGTGACCTCGACCGCCGGCGACCAGGCCAGAGCCGACTGGTCACGCAGCGGGCCGAATCTGATCAAGTCCAGGTCCTGTCTGGTGTGTTCGAGGGGACGACGACGGGTACGTCAATCGGGATGCTCGTCGGCAATGCGGATCAGCAACCAGGGGCCTATGACCACCTGCGCGATGTGTACCGCCCCAGCCACGCCGATTATGCCTACGCCGCCAAGTACGGGATCCGTGACCACAGGGGCGGGGGCCGGGCCTCGGCCCGAGAGACGATCGGGCGGGTCGCGGCCGGCGCCATCGCCCGCCGCCTATTGGCCGAAGGGGCCGGGGTGGAGGTGTTGGGCTGGGTCAGCCAGGTTCACGACATCGACACAGACATCAGCCCGGCCGAGGTGACCCTCGAGCAGGTCGAAAGCGATCCCACCCGCTGCCCCGATCCCGAGGCCGCTCAGGCCATGGGTGAGGCCATCGAGGGGGCCCGACGGGCCGGTGACTCCCTGGGAGGGGTGGTGACCGTGGTCGGACGCAATATCCCGGCCGGGTTGGGTGAGCCCGTCTTCGACAAGCTCGACGCCGAGTTGGCCAAGGCCATGATCTCCCTCCCGGCGGCCAAGGGATTCGAGATCGGCAGCGGCTTCACCGGGACCAGGCTGACAGGGCTGACGGCCAATGACCCGTTCGAGCCAGGGCCCCATGGTCGGCCCGTGACCACCACCAACCACTCCGGTGGGGTCCAGGGCGGCATCTCGAATGGGGCCGACATCATCTGCCGGGTGGCGTTCAAGCCCACGGCCACCATCTCCTCAGAGCAGAAGACCGTGACTACCTCGGGGGAAGCAACGACCCTGGCCGCCACTGGCCGACACGATCCGTGTGTGCTGCCTCGAGCGGTACCAATTGTGGAGGCCATGATGCTGCTGGTCGTAGCTGACCACTGGCTCCGTCAGGCATCGACGTCGATCCTACGCCGCTGAATTGGCGCCCCTGTCGAGCGAGCCCGGTCAGCTCTCGGTCTCGGCCTCACTGTCAGGGTCGGGATCCTCGGGTCGCTGGTCGCGGAGGAAGGCTTCGAGCTCAGCAGCCAGATCGTCGCCTGAGGGGAGCAACTCCTCGTCGGAGTCGACCTGGCGCTCCAGGCGAGAGACGTACTCCTGGCTCTCGTCGTCGGAAGCGACGGCCTCATCGACCCGGTTCGACCAGTCACTGACCTCTCGGTCGAGCTCCTCGTAGGCCGTCATCACCCCAGTGGTCAGCTGGAGGCGGCGCAGCAGGGCCCTGGTGGCCTTGGGGTTGGGGGGGCCGGGGACATAGTGGGGCACTGATACCCGCAGCGAGATGACGGGGACGTTGGCCCGCTCCAGGCGCTCGTTGATCACCCCGATCAGATTCGTCGGGCCTTCATAGGACGGTCGGGACAGGTTGAGGCGTCGCACCAGCTCGGGATGGACAGCACTACCAACGACCGAGAATGGCCGGGTGTGGGGAACCATGGCCACCAGGGCCCCGACCGTGACCACCATCTCGCAGCGGGTACGTCGGGCCACCTCCACAACCAGCTCGGAGAAGTTGCCCCACCGGAGATGAGGCTCGACTCCGGTCATGATGACCAGATCACGGCTCGAAGCGGTACGGGCGGCCCTGATCTCGGTTTTGGGCCAGTCGATGACCCGACCTCCATCTTCGGCGATGCGGGCCATGGGCCGCACCTCCTGGAAGTTGATGAACCTCTCGGGCTCGATCTCGGCGATCGGCGACGACTCGGCCCGATCGGTGATCCACCGCAAGGCCGAGGTTGCCGACTCAGCGGCGTCGAAGATGCCCTCGAAGGCAACCAACAGCAATGGGCGGCGGAGGTCGGGGCTTTCTGACCAGATCAGATCTGACACGCCTTCAGCCTCGCGCACTTCACCCCACCCTGAGAAGGCAGGCCCGATATCGGTGGGTGTTCTTCAACCAGGAGGTGATCGGACCACCGTGAGACAGCAGCCGGACTGCGGTCGGACCCCGGCCAGAAGGCGAGGAAGTTGGAGCAAGCGACGCTGGTCGTCGTATTGTCGGAAGCTGTGACTTCGCAGCAATCAAGCCTGCCAATCAGCCCGTCCGGTGTCTGGGGCGAGAGCCAGGTACGCCTCACCGACACCGTTTCGGTCCTGGTCGGGCCGGACAACGGTGCCTACCCATCGGGAAACTCGCTTCTGATCGAGGGTGGGGCCGAGACGGCCTTGATCGATCCGTCGGTCACGGTGGTGGCTAATGGAGGAGCTCCGGTCAGCATCGATGCCGTCATCAATTCCCACGGCCACGAGGACCATGTTGCCGGCAATGGGCTGTTCGCCTCGTCGAAGATACATATCCATGACGCCGACTTGGAGGCAGCTCGCTCCCTGGACGGACTCCTGGCCATCTACGGTTTCGAAGGGCAAACTCGGGCCGACTTCGCCACCACGGTCATGGAGGAGTTCTACTACCAGCCTCGCCCCGATGCCCGGGGATTCACCGACGGTCATGTTTTCGACCTCGGAGGCTCAGTCAGGGTCGAGGCGATGCACCTCCCCGGCCATACCCGTGGTCACAGCGGCTTCGTGATCGACGATGTCTTCTTCCTCTCTGATATCGACCTGACCGGGTTCGGTCCCTACTACGGCGATGCCTGGTCCGATCTGGACCAATTCGATGCCAGCCTCGATATCGCCCGCGAGGTGGAGGCCAACTGGTATGTCACCTTCCACCACAAGGGGATCATCGAGGGCCAGGCCCGATTCCTGGAGATGATCGACGCCTTCAAGGCCATCATCGGTCGCCGCCACTCAGAGATGCTGACCTTCCTGGCCGAGCCACGATCATTGGAGGAAATGGCAGCCAGACGTTTCATGTTCCGGCCTCATGTGGAGGGCACGATCGTCGATTCAGTCGAGCGGCGCACAGCCGAGTTGCACCTGGCCCGAATGATCGAACGGGGCGAAGCAACCGAGGTCGACCCCGGCCGGTACCAGCAATCATGAGGTCGCTACGTAGCTAGTATTCGCGGATGCGACGTGTCTTGGGCATCTTGAGCCTGATGGTGGCCGGAGCGGGCCTGCTCATCGCCCTCTTCCCATTGATCTCGGTTTGGCGAGTGAGCGGGTCAGTACTGGCCGAGCTTCCCGATGTGCAGGGTCCGTCGATCAATACCGATCGCAACCGGCTCGCCCTCTTCGATGATGACTTCGTGTTGGCGACCCGAACCTATGAGGGGCTCTCGGGGTCGGACCTCAAGCAGGTGCTGCTCAGAGAGGGGTTCAGGATCCTCAACGCCCGCGGTGAAGTGTGGCTCAGCAAGCCTTGCTGTGGTGACTACGATGCCGTTTGGGTGCGAATCGACGAGGTCGGTCCCGACACTGGCCTCGCCGTAGTAACGGTCGCCGACTCGGATGTACAGGTGACATGGCCGCTTCTCTCTTGGCTCGGCCTATCGGTCATGGTCACGGGACTGGCCGGGGCTCTGGCCGCCTTCACGGGGGCCGGTGCTGGTCGCCGGCGTCAGCCCGATCCCCCTAAAGGGGCCCAGCGGATAGGGGCCGCTCGGTTTGCCTATTCGCCCTCTGACGAGGGCGAATAGCTATCGGTCTACCGGGTCGGTGCCCCTATCGGCGCACCTCCAAAGGTCGATATGGCGTCTTGACGCGTACCGCAGGCATCCAGCGGGGCCCAGCCGTTTCGTCGATCCTGGCCACGAAGGCGTCATGGTGGCTCTCGACGAGCTCGCAGAATGTTGTCGTCGTCTGTTCGCCGACCGCTTGCCACGCCGGTGCGGTCAGGGCATCAGTACGGGCTTCGAGATCGAGGCGAAAGCGGTGACCCTCGTCATTGATGGCACCTCCGGTGGCGAGTCCCTTCGCTTCAAGCCGGGCCCATCCCGCCAAGACTGCGTCATCGTCATTGCCCCGACTGCGGGCAATCCACTCCTCGCTGCCGTACTCCTCGAGGTCGATCATGACCGAGTGGAGCAGCCCGACCTCGACGTCATCGAGGTCTTCGCTGGCACAGAGCGCCCAGTGATTGTCGCCCCGGAGCTCTCGCAGACAATTCGCCGCAAGCCACGCCGATAGGCCGGAGTCTGGGTTGGCGGGGCGGGGTTGGGCCCGATGAGCGGCGAACATCGGCCGGGCCCCGAAATGGACCGAGTCGACACCTCGCCACAATGGCTCGGCCAGGTCCGCCAACTGGTCCCCTAGCCCGGGTGCAATATCGGCAAGGCCAGGTTCGACGGCGGCATCACGAACGGCCAGGATCGACTCGGTGTCGGTCACGTCCCGATAGAGATTCATCACGGCGGCAATGACTGAGGGGTTGATCGAGTACGCAGCAGCAGCGGCAACTGCCGGTGTCACATCACCGAGCGATGCGAGCCGCCAGGTGACGACCCAGCCCATACCATCAGGTACGCCGAGTGCCTCATAGCCAGCGATGGCCTGTCGGTCCCACATCATCCAGCCCACCAGGTCATGGCAGGCGATCCCGGCTCGTGCGGTCAGTACTTCCCAGTCAGCCATCGGCAGGACACTAGATCACGACGCACCCACGTACTACGCGATCGCGGTGTCGTGCGACAGGCATCAGTTCCCAGGAGGCCACCATTGGTACCCTCCGAAGGCGATGGCGATTGCAGAAACAAGGCCTCTGCACCAGGGCATGTGGTTCGGGCTTGGCTTGGCCCTGATCGGTGCAGCGGTGTTCATACTCGCGTACCTCGCCATTGTGATCGACCAGGTCGACACGATTGTTGATGGGTCGCTGCCGTGTGAGCCTGAGGTGTTGACCGACACCAGCCCACATATTGATCCTGCGGTCTACAGTCTCGGTCTCTTCTCACCCGATGAGATCGAAGCGAGCAAGGCATCGGAAGCTTGCGTGGCCGACACTCGGATCCTGTTGGACACTGAAGTCACGGTCGGATCCGGTGATCTGGTCTATTGGCCCCTCATCGGAATGGCTGACTTCTTGGCCGCCGGGCTCCTGGTTGTCGGCTGGATCATGGGGGTCTTGGGCGGTGGGCTGCGGCGGGCGCCGCTCCTCGCACTCGCCGGTGCTTCGGTTCTTGCCGTTGCCGCGTTCAGCGTGCAGATCCAACACTCCGAGACGATCGATCTGATATCCGTTGTCACGGACTGAGCACCGATGCGGTCACCGGCGGGGAACTCATTGCGAGGTTCAGTCATCGCACGATGCTACGAGCCAGGCCTTCTCATGATGTGGAGTGCCCGGAACAGGGTATTCACCCACTCGAGTGGAAACTCATAGTGGTTGTAGGGGAACGGGCTCATCAACCCTTGGACGTAGTAGAGAGCAAAGTTCACCAGCGCGAACACCTCGAAGAAGAAGAACGAGATGAGGCCAGCCAGGTTGGCCACGAGGGTCAGGAGGAGTAGGACGAGGAAGATCAGGGAGACTCTGGCGATGACGGTCTCCACCTGCTTGTTGTGTTCCTCACCGGCCCCTTCAAGATGCCGTCCGGTCCAGCCAAGGATCGACGTGTAGGCAATGATGCCAATGAACAAGACGAAGAAGACGGTTGCGGCCGGATAGTGGACCTGTGGGTTGTCATCAAGGTTGAACCAGGTCAGAAGGAAGAGGGCGATGCCCAGGACGATGTTGTACCAGCGGCCGCCATAGTCCCGGCGATTTGGAGAGACGAAGCTGAGGATCCCGTCCACGACCAGGAGTCCAGCGCCGATACTGAACGGCAGCCAGAACAGGTGGCGGGGATCGACGTTCCAGTAGGCGCTCACACTTCCCCGCAGGTCAGTCCCATCGGCCGTCGCCATGACGGCCGGCCCGATAGCAGCCAAGAGAGCACCGAGTGCCGCCAGCGCTCTGAACGCCACGACATAGTCCAGATAGCGCGTGGCTGCCCGGTCTTCCCCCGAGAAATCGGACAGCTGAATGGCACCGTCTTCGTTCATGTTCCCCCGCTCCCAGCTAGCGCCCCGTACCGCTTCGGCAAGTATGACACCGTGGCACGGGACTATGGGACGACGATGGTGATTCCGGATGGGTGATGCCGCCATGAGCCAGTTCCGCAATGGTTGATCTACGATCCCTGTCGGAGGTCCGCCATGAAGATCGACACAGGGATCATCGAGCAACTAGAGAACGTGCCCGAGTTGGCCCGAAGGGGTGAGGAAGCAGGATTCGACGGGCTGTGGTCGGCCGAGACGACCTACGACCCGTTCTTCCCCCTCGTGGTGGCTACCGCCCACACTTCACGGGTCGAGCTGGGAACCAGCATTGCCGTTGCCTTCGCTCGTACCCCGATGACGGTGGCCAACATCGGCTGGGACCTCCAGAACTACTCGAAGGGCCGGTTCATTCTCGGCCTCGGCAGCCAGGTGAGCGCCCACATCACCAAGCGCTTCTCGATGCCATGGTCAAAGCCTGCGGCCCGTATGCGCGAATACGTGATGGCTCTGAAGGCCATCTGGGCTGCGTGGGAGACAGGGGACCGTCTCGACTTCAGGGGTGACTTCTACAACCACACCCTGATGACCCCATTCTTCTCCCCCGGTCCCAATCCACACGGTGAGCCGAAGATCTACATCTCGGCCGTCAATCCCTTGATGACCCAGGTGGCGGGCGAGGTGTGCGATGGCATCATCTTGCATGGTTTCACCACCGAGCGATGGGTCCGTGAGGTCACGATGCCGAACCTGCAGATAGGGGCCGACCGGGCCGGACGCAGTATCGACGAGATCGATGTCGTCAGTCCGGCCTTCATCGCCACCGGTGCCACCGAAGAGGCAATGGCGGCGGCCGTGCGGGGTCGACGAGAGCAGGTGTCGTTCTACGGTTCGACCCCGGCCTATCGCGCTGTGCTCGACTTGCATGGCTGGGGCGAGCTGTCAGGTGAGCTCAACGCCATGTCCAAAGCTGGCCGCTGGGAGGCCATGGTCGATGCCGTGCCCGACGAGGTGCTCGAAGCGTTCGCCATCGTCGCTGAGCCCACTCAGGTGGCTTCGGAGCTGAACGCCCGCCTTGGCGATGTTGTCGACCGGGTATTCGTCAACGCCGACTATGGGGCCGACCCGGCAACCTGGCGACCCGTCATCGAAGGCATCTCGGCATTGTGAGCGCTCAGTAGACCGACATCCCACCGTCGGCGGGTACGACCGCAGCGGTGATCATCCGGGCCTCGTCAGAGGCGAGGAACAGGGCGACATTGGCGATCTCGTGGGGCTCTCCCACTCCAAAGGGATAGCGACGAGCGGTCTTCTCGGTCTGAGCTGGGCGTTCACCAGCGGCAGTGCCGAATCGCTCCAGAACCCGTTCTGTCAGTACGAACCCTGGGCAGATGGCGTTGACCCGGATCCCGCTGCTGGCATAGCTCGCTGCCATCGAACGAGTCAGTGATATCACGCCACCCTTTGCCGCCGCGTAGACGTGCATGTTGACCCCACTCAAGGCGGCGAGGGATGACATGTTGACGATCGCTCCGCCTCCGGACTCGATCATGTGGGGCACAGCTTGTCGTGAGCACAGCATGGTCCCCTTCAGATCGAGTGACATGGTGTGGTCGTAGACGGCATCGAGATCGATCTCGTCAACCCTCCCATCGGCCGAAATCGATCCTCCGGCACAGTTGTAGAGGACATCGATGGTGCCGTAGGCGGCCACCCCTGACGACATCGTCGCCTCTACTTGGGCTTCGTCGGTCACATCGGTCTGGAGGAACATCGCCTCACCACCGGCGTCGCGGATCAACCGCTCGGTTTCTCGTCCGAGCTCTGGATCCAGCTCAGCAATAACCACCCGGGCACCTTCGACGGCAAACCGCTGCGAGGCAGCCCGTCCGATCCCGATACCGCCGCCAGTGACAACTGCAGACTTTCCTTCGAGCTTTCCCATTTCGGCCTCCTCATCATTACCCGCCGCAGCGGGGACCGTCCTAGTGTGGCGCCAGCGTTGCGTAGCCCTTCTACCACACGAGGACACAATGGCATCAGTACCGCTCTCATCGGATCTCATCGGTATGGCCCTTCCGGAGACCAAATGGTCGTGGGGCTGGCGAGACGCGGTGCTCTACGCCCTGGGCATCGGGGCCCGACCGGGTGACGGGGCCTTGGTCGACGCTGATGCCGACGAGGGTGATCTGGACTTCCTCTATGAGCGGCGAGGACCCAAGGTCTACCCGACGTTCTCCGTGATCCCAGGCATGCGCGCTCTCGGTGGGGTCAGTGGCGTCGTCGACCTCGACGTGGCCAGATTGTTGCATGGTGAGCAAGCCATCACCTTGCACCGACCATTCCCCGCCACCGGAGAACTGACGATACGGGGTCGTATCGTCGATGTGTGGGACAAGGACACGGCGGCCGTCATCGGTGTCGAGTCCGAGCTCGTTGATGACGACGGACCATTGGCGACAACCTACGCCTCCCTGTTTGCCAAGGGGTACGGCGGTTTCGGCGGAGAGCGCGGACCGGATACCAGCACCATCCATCAGCCCCCAGACCGAGATCCCGACCACATCGTCGACGACGTCGTCCGACAAGAGCAGGCTGCCCTCTATCGTCTCTCAGGCGACCGGGTCCTGCTGCACATCGACCCCGAGTTCGCTCGTCGGGCCGGCTATCCCGGTCCCTTCCTCCACGGCCTGTGTACCTACGGATTCGCCGGCCGAGCTGTGCTCAGAGCTCTGTGCAACAACGAGCCTGGGCGGCTCGTGTCCATGACCGGCCGCTTCGCTGACCTCGTCTGGATGAACGACCGTATCATCACCAAGATCTGGGAGCTGGGTGACGGCCAAGCCGTGTTCCAGGCCGAGACGCAGAACGGGGCTGCGGTGTTGACCCATGCCCATGTCAGCTACGCCCAATGACGCCCCTCGAGTATCTCGGCGGCGACCAGATCGACCAGATCGACCAGATCGACGGCACCTCATGGCGGTTCCGCCTGCCCAGAGCCATTCACGGGGCATTCGGCGGGGTCACCGGGGGCGCGCTGGCGGCGGCCGCGGTTGCGGCCGGTAGGGCCTCGGCACCCGGCCGCATCGCCGTCAGCCTCGACATGCACTTCCTCCGCGGTCTGGCCACCGAGGACGCTACGGCTTCGATCGAAGTTCTCTCGTCTGGTCGCAGCCTCACCGTCGTGCGGGCCGAGCTCAGTGATGACTCAGGACGACGCACCACGGTTGCTCGAATCGGCTTTGCCGAACCCACAGCCCTGGAGCCAATCGACTCCGACGCTCCGGCCGGCCAACTCGGGCCACCGGCCCCTGATTTGGATGAGACGAGCAGGCCCTGGCGTCCACCCCGTGGCGTCGAGATCCCAATCATCGAAACCGCTCGACCACGGGCGGCGCGATTGGGCGACGCCATCGCCACCCTGGTCACTATCCCGTGGGATCCCGATGGCGATGGCGCCGAGGGCGCTTGCCTCGCCGCTGACCTGTCGGTGGGCCCCCCAGTCGACGCCGTACTACCGAAGGGAACCTGGGTCCCACACCCGAACCCGGACGTCTCGATTCGCTTCGCCGGACCCGTCACCTCCTCCGATCTGGTGGCGGTCGCCACATGCCGCCGTGTGGCCCGGGGGGCAGCAACGGTCGAGAGCGAGGTCTGGGATGGGGCACAACTCGTGGCATCGGCCATTTCCACCAGCCTGTTCATGGCGGC
>JAAETV010000117.1 GCA_024227975.1 Actinomycetes bacterium | reverse complement strand
TGCTGGCCCTCCACTGCTCGGCTTCCGTGTTCTGGAGTTGGCGGAGAGGGTGGCGGGACCCAGTGCTGCGTCGTATCTCGCCGATCTGGGTGCCGACGTGATGAAGGTCGAGTGCCGAGGGGGTGACCCGGGGAGGGCCAGAGCCGACTTCGGGGCCTGGAACCGATCGAAGCGGGCAGTGATAGCGGATCCAGCCGACCTTCGGAAGGGCACCCGATTGGCCAAGCTCCTGGCCGAGGTGGACATCGCGATCGTTGACGAGGTGTGGCAGCGCCGACTCCATGACCACGGGGTCGATCTCGATGATGTGACGAACGGCCACGCCGTGGTTTGTCGCCTCGAGGCCCTGAGCCCACCCGGTGGAGGTCGCATGGTGACCGACGAAGACGCGATCGCAGCGGCGACGGGTCTGATGGCGTGTCAGCCGGGCCATCATGAAGGTCCGAGCCGCTACATGTTCCCGGTCCTCGGAGTGTTCAGTGGCATGCTTGGCGCACTGGGGGCAACGGCAGGCCTGCTGAGCGATGCCCGCGGACATGGGACGCGACACCCGGTTGTATCACTCGTCGGTGTCGCGGCCTTTCTGCAGGGGATTGTGGGCGCCACCCAGCAGCGCCCGACTGAGGCTGGGTCTGCGGTCCGGGTGCCGACACCGCTTGGTCTCAATCAGGCCTACCGCTGCTATCGGGCCAGTGACGGCTGGCTGTGCGTCACCTGCACCAATCCCGACTTCTACGCTCGGTTCTGCTTGTCGCTTGGTTTGGAGCACCTGGTGGTCGACGAGCGGTTCCGGTACGCCCCATGGGGCGTCGCCATACACCACCAACCAGTGCAGGAGGCCGCGATCACCCCACGGATCGCCTCACGAACCGTTGCCGAATGGATGGCGGTCTTCGAGGAGTTCGACGTTCCTGCTCAGCCGGTGCAGTCGTTGGGAGAGTTTCTGGAGAGTGACATCGTGAGCCGCAACGAGCTGCTCATTCCAGCCGCCGATGTCCGTCTCCCCAGGTTCCCGGCCACGATCGACGGCTGGAGGCAGAGCGAGATCGAACCAACCCCGGCGCCCCACCCCCACTTCGAGCTCACCGATCTGGAATGGGATCCGCCTCCCTCGGAGGTCGTGGGCGGACAAAAGGCGGCGAGAAGACGGGCAGGCACCCAGGGCCCGCTGGAGGGCATGGTTGTTGTGGACTTCGGTAGCTACCTCGCCGGCCCCCTGTGCTCCACCCTTCTCGCTGACCTCGGCGCCGACGTGATCAAGATAGAGCCACCGGAGGGAGAAGGTCTCCGCTCCAGCGGGCTGTCGTGTATCAGTATCAATCGCGGGAAGCGGGGCCTCGCGGTTGACCTCCAGCACCCCGATGGTCGAGCGGTGGTCGACACCCTGCTCGAAGGCGCCGATGTCGTAGTCACCGCATTCCGGCCGGGAGTGGCTGAGCGATTGGGCCTCGACTACGAGCGACTGGTCGGGCTCAACCCTGGTGTTGTCACCGTCAACATCGAAGGGTACGGCGACGTACCACGGCTCGCAGGCCGGCCCAGCTTCGACCCCCTCATCCAGGCCCTCAGTGGCCAGATGCAGCTCCAGGGAGCGTTGGCGGACAAGCCGGTCTGTTTCACGGTCTCACTCAACGACTTCGGGGCTGGCTTCGTTGGGGCCCTGTCCGCAGTCACCCTCCTACTTCGCCGTCAGCTGACGGGGAACGGGGGTAGGGCATCGGTGATCCAAGCCGGGGTGGCTCTCCATCTGCTTGCCGGCCATGTGGCCGCTGACGGTGAGGGGAAGGAGCTGTCGCTCGATCCCTTCCGATCGGACCCATTGCACGGCATCTATCCAACCGAGGGCGGCCACACCGTGGTCGTCGCCGAGAATCGGAAGGAGATCCTCGACTGGCTCGGTTTGGATGGGGCTGCCACCGATGATGTCGTCGAGGCGGCGATGGCCCAAAGACTGGTGCCGCTGAGCTGCGAACCGACCCACCCGTCATCGCTTCAGCTCGTCCCTGTCGCGCCACCCTTCATGCGGGGCTTTGACCGCTCCCTATTCGCCGAAGCCGGCATCGCTTGGGGCTTTGAACACCCGTACTTCGGTGAGGTCCGTTCCGCAGGGCGGCCCCTCCGTTTCGAGGGCGAAGCTCCGCTGGAGGTCGGTCCATACATTGGTGAGCACACGCGTGAGATTCTCACTGAGCTCGGATACGAACCCGCCACCATCAATGACCTGCTCGAGTCCAAGATCGTCGCCAGTCCAGTGCCGGACTGGGTCACATCAGCCGAGACCACCTCCAATGAGGAGGGTGAAGATCAGCCCGTGTAGCGGTGCCAGTCGAGCCTCTAGTTCCAGTCCAAAACGAATCCAGGAGCCCTTGATGTCGTCACGAACCACACCATCGCCGATCCACACCGGACCCCACATACCTGACCATCGGAGGTTGTCATGACGCGCCACGGCAAAGCCATGGTTCTCACAGCGCCGCGCCACCTGGTGGCCCAACGATTCGAGCTCCCCGAGGTGACGAAGTCGACGGGACTGCTCCGCGTCGAAGCGTGTGGCCTGTGCGGGACCGATCATGAGCTCTACACGGGGCACCTGCCCGTGCCTGAGCCCGTTGTTCCTGGCCACGAGACGATTGGGATCATCGAAGAGGTCGGGGCCGACGCAGCGGTGAAGTGGGGAGTTGCCGTCGGCGACCGTGTCGCCCTCGAGTGCTTCCAGTCCTGTGGAGAGTGTGATCCGTGTCGGGGTGGCGTGTATCGTCGTTGTGTCCGTCACGGAACGCGCACCCTGTACGGCTTGACGCCCGCCTCGGTACCCCCGGGCCTTTGGGGTGGCTACGCCGAGTACCACTACCTCTCCGCTGACTCGATGCTGCTGCCGGTGCCGGACTCGCTGACCCCAGTTGAAGCCACGATGTTCAACCCAGTGGGTGCAGGCATCCGCTGGGGCGCCGATCTGCCCGAGGTCGGTCCCGGCGACATCGTCGCCGTTCTGGGCCCAGGGATCCGAGGTCTGGCGGCCATTGCCGCCGCCAAGGAGGCAGGCGCCGAACGGATCATGGTGACGGGCTTCGGTGAACGGGATCATCCACGGCTCGAAGCCGCGCTGGCCTTCGGGGCCGACATTGCCGTCGATGTCGCCGTTGATGACCCGGTTCGGTCGGCGCGAGAGCTCAGTGATGGCGAGGGCGCCTCGGTCGTTGTTGACGTGACGGCCAACGCTCCGTCGGCTCTGGGCCAAGGAGTACGCATGGCCGCCAAGGGCGGCCGCCTCGTGCTGGCCGGCGTTCGGAACTCGCGGGAGACCCCGGGGTTCAACCCCGATGTCATCGTCTTCAACGAACTGACCATCATCGGTGCGCTCGGGGTCGACGCGCCCGTCTATCGCCGCGCTCTCGACCTCCTGGCCAGCGACCGATACCCTTTCCGCGACCTGCCTCGTGAGATCGTCAATATCGAGAACGCGGCCGACATTCTGGCGTCGATGGCCGGCGAGTCAGATTCGGTTCCACCCATCCACGCCGTACTCACCCCCTGAATCGAGGAGCATCGCAGTGACCAAAGCCATCCAATTCGAAGTCTTCAACGAGGAGTTCGCCAACCGAGTCGTTGGGCGCAAAGGCAAGAAGGGTATCGACGCCTACCTCGGCATCGAGGTCACCGAGCTCACAGCTGGCCGCCTCGTTGCCGAATTCGAGGTCCGCGACGAGCTCGTCACGATCATGGGCAACATACACGGAGGGTGTATCTCGGCCTTCGTCGATCACTGTCTCGGCGTGGTGATGTATCCCGTGATGCCCCCGGGCTATTGGGCCGCCACCACGGAGTTCAAGATCAACCTGCTCAACCCGGTTGCCGGCGGCACCTGCGTTTGTACCGCTGAGATCCGCTCCATGACCCGCCGTCTGGCCGTCATCTCCATCACAGTCGAGAACGAAGATCGCCTCGTCGCCCTGGCCCAGGGGACCAGCACCATCGTCGCCCCGAAATCACCTCCCGCCAAGTGAACCGCCGGTAGCTATTGGCGTCATTGAGCGCCGTCGAAGATCTCTCGGGCGACGATCATGGCTTCGATTGCCTTGGGGATACCGGCATAGAGGCCGAGGTGGGTGATGATCTCCTCGATTTCTGTCCGGCTCAGGCCATGATTGAGTCCGCCCTGGACATGGATGGCGAGGGCCCGATCGACCCCGAGCGAGGTCAGTATTGAAATGACGACGATGGAGCGGTCGCGGCGGGACATCTCAGATCGAGCCCAGATCTCACCGTAGGCCCACCTGTAGGCCACCTCCCCCAGATCACCCAGGCGGGCCGTCATCTCAGCCAGGTCCTCTGCTGGATGGCGCGGCTCATGACCCCGTACGCTGGCTCGGGTGGCGGCGGCGTCGGCGTCACGCTCAGCATCTGATTTGGGGGTTGCCCCAGTGCGGGGGCTCAGTTGCTCGGTCCCCTCCGCCCTGCGCAGGCCTTCGTCGATGTGACGAGAAGCTGCCATCGCGGCCGGAAATCCGGCGTAAGCGGCGATATGGGGCAAGACTTCCTCGATCTCGCCACGAGTGAGGCCGTGCCGAATACCGATCTCGGTGTGTACCACCAACTCTTCATCGCGGGCCTGAGTGGCGAGGGTCGAGATGATCAGCAGGGACCGGTCACGACGCGAGAGCTGGGGGCGGCTCCACATGTCGCCAATCGTCTCGAAGGCGAACGTTCCCAGGGGGCCCAGGCGGCGACTGAACGAGTCGGCCACCCGCTCCGGTTCGGCAGCAGGAACGAAGCGGCCGAAGGTGTCGGCCGCGCTGGCCCAGCGTTGCTCATGGCTCCGGGACTCGGGACTCGGTCTGTTCATCGCCGAACCCTAGCTCGGCTTGGGCCATCTCAGGATCTCAGTGCACTTCGAGCAGCCTCGACCATCGGTCCAAGGCCGACGGAGAAGAAGTGGTCAGCGCCATTCACGGTCGTGACCGTGGTGTTTGGGGCATTTGCCACCAGCTCGGCCAGCTCGGCCGGTGAACGGAACTGGTCGTGGGCGGCAGCCACCAGATGTTTCGGCCGCTCGTCAGTCAAGGCCACGAGGTCCGAAACGGCCAGGATCCGCAACGGGGGAGCGACCCCGAACCAGCCTTGGACCTGATCATGATCGACGGCAAGGGCCACATCAGCCCCGAAGGAATAGCCAGCCAGGGTGAGAGGTACATCAGGCCAGCGAACCAGCGCCGCCTCGATGGCGGCCCGTACATCGAGCTGCTCCCCGGTGCCGTTGTCATGACTACCCCCGGAGCCACCTCCGCCCCGGAAGTTGAACCTCAATATGCCGATCTCGTTACCAGGGAGCGACCTGAACAGGGCCTCGACGACGTTGGCCTCCATCGAACCCCCATAGAGAGGGTGAGGGTGACAGACGACCATGGCCGCCCGAATCGGATTTGGAGCCGCCAGTTCTGCCCGTAGCTCTACCCCATCGGAGGTGATCAGGGTCAGCTGCTCAACGGTGACCTCGGGTGACATGTCGTCGGTCATGGGTCGAGACGCTAGCGTCTCTCCCGTGGCCGAAGAAGATCCGAGCTCCGAACAACCCGATACCTCGAACCAGAATGGAATCGGCGGAACCGCCGATGAGGCAGAGATAGCGGACAGCAAGGCCCGAGCTGATGGTGACAAGCTGGCGATCAAGATGCTGAACGACCGCATCCTGGTCCAGCTGGAAGGCCCGGACGGGGAGCGGAAGTCGTCGGGTGGGATCCTGATCCCAGCCACGGCCCAGGTCGGTAAACGACTGGCTTGGGCCCAAGTCGTGGCCAAAGGCCCAAGCGTCCGGACCATGGAGCTCAACGATCGAGTCCTTTTCAATCCCGAGGACCGCTATGAGGTCGAGGTCGGAGGTCGGGACTACATCATCTTGCGCGAACGCGACATCCATGCCGTTGCGGCCGAACGGCTCGACGACTCTCATACCGGCCTTTATCTCTGAGCTCGTACCGGCCGGACCCGGGCCGGACTGAAACTCGCTCTCGGCCCAACTGGCTCGCCGGTAGGCTCAGACCCCATGCCGGAGCCCCACCCGCTGGAAGCAACGCCTGAGCAACTCGGCGACATTCGCTACAACGACGACGGGTTGATCCCTGCCATCGTGCAGGACGACACCAGCGGAGAAGTACTGATGATGGCGTGGATGACGCCAGAGTCGCTGGCTCTCACCCTGTCCGAAGGACGAACCGTGTTCTGGAGCCGGTCCCGCCAGGAACTGTGGCGAAAAGGTGAAACATCAGGTGACCGTCAGTGGCTCCGGTCCGGGGCTTACGACTGCGACGGCGACGTCTTGCTGTTCCGCATCATCCAGGACGGAAACGGGGCCTGCCACACCGGCAAGACCAGCTGTTTCCATAACCACTTCGGCCCTGCCTCCAGGCAGGGGACAAGGGGGACAACGTCGTGACCACCACCCGAGACGAGTTCCGGGCTCTGGCTCGCCAGTACCGGGCTATCCCAGTCCATCGGGAGTTGCTGGCTGATCTGACCACTCCGGTAGCCGCCTTCCTCCGCTGTGTCGGCGACGAGGTTGGCTTCGCCTTGGAGTCGGTGGAGAACGGGGAGCGCTGGAGCCGCTTCAGCTTCGTTGGTCGTCGGCCCTACGCAACCCTGACTGCCTATGGTCGTCAGGTCGAGATCACCGGATCCCTGCCTGATCGGGACATCCCCCTCGACCAGGGGATTCTGGCCGCGGTCGAGGTGCTATTAGATCGCTATCACTCCCCCCGGCTTCCCGATCTACCCCCCTTGACGGCCGGTCTGGTCGGCTACCTGGGCTACGACGTCGTCCGTGAGGTCGAGCGCCTGCCCAATGTCTCGGTGGACGATCGGGGCTACCCCGATGCCAGCCTCGACGTCATTGGCGACCTGGCGGTCTTCGACCACTGGCGCCAACGGGTGACCCTGGTGGCCAGCGCCCTGCTCCCCGCCGATGCTGATGAGGCAACCATTGATTGGGCCTACGACGATGCCATCATCCGCCTCGACCAGCTAGCGGCCGACGGATCACGTCCTGTCGATGAGCCCTTCGTCGAACCCCCCGGAGACCAGGTCCTTCCGGGGGTCACCCAACCCCTGTCCTCGGCCCTGTACCAGCAGGCCGTCGAGGTGGCCAAGGAGTACATCCGGGCCGGCGACATCTTCCAGGTCGTGTTGTCCAAGCGCTTCGATTTCGATCTCGACGCCCAGCCCTACGATGTCTACCGGGTGCTTCGCCAGATCAATCCCAGCCCCTACATGTACTTCCTCCG
>JAAETV010000116.1 GCA_024227975.1 Actinomycetes bacterium | reverse complement strand
GATGGCGTCGAGCACGTTGAGCCGGCCGGCTCGATGGGCTGGGAGCCAGGCGGCGACCAGGGTGGCGGCCCCGGCCAGCACCACCATCACCACGATGTCACCAACGGGGACGGTGAAGCTGCCGCCGAAGGTGTCGGACGGTAGTGCGCTGACGGCACCCCAGCCGAACACCAACCCGCTGGCAACGCCGAGCACGGCGCCGAAGAGGGCGATCAGGACGGCCTCCCAGCGGATCATGCGTCGCATCTGTCGGCGACTCATACCAACGGCTCGCAGCAGCCCCAGCTCCCGGGTCCGTTCTGTGACCGACAGGGCCAGGGTGTTGGCCACCCCGATGAGGGCAATGATGATGGCCAGCGCCAACAGGACGTTGATCACCAGCAATGCACTGTCGATCGTCGACTCGAAGCTGGCCTGGAACTCAGAGGCGGTGTTGATCGTCACCTGAGGGTAGCTCTGCTCGAGCTGACCAATCAGGGGGGCAACGTCGGCCGCTTCGACCCCGGTAGGCAGTTCGGCGGCGAGGAACTCGTGCAAGGTCGAGGCCCCAGCTAGATCGAACAGCTCGTTGGGAACGATCGGCGTCTCGAAGATGGTGGCGTCGGCGTAGACGGCGGCCACTTCCAACTCCGTGCTGTACCCGGAGGCGAACTCGATCGGTATCAGGTCACCGGCACCAACCCCAAGATCCGTGGCCAGATCCTCGTGGATCACGATCAGGTCGGAGTCTCCGGCGGCTGGGATCGCTCCCTCGGCCACGTCGAGATCGAACAGCCGGTCGGTACCAGCTAGATCGACAGCGGCAATGTCGACGATGTCTCCGCCGAGACGAGCCTCGTCATAGCGCACACCGACCACGTCGGAGAAGCGGCCACTGGCCACCATCTCCTCAGCCAGCATCGGAGGGATGCCGGATCCATTCGGCTCCGTGATGAGATAGTCAGCCGAGACCGTTGAGGAGATCAGATTGCCGAGGCTGGTCTTCACCGACTCGCCGACCACATAACCCATGGTTACCAGCGACAGCCCGATCATCAGGGCCGCCCCGGTAGTGGCGGTGCGACGAGGGTTCCGGCTGGCGTTGCCGGTAGCCAGCACCCCGGCCCGACCCATGAGCTTGCCCAGGGGCCAGCCAATGAACGAGGTAACCGGACGAGCGAAGACCGGGCTGACGAGGGCTAGGCCCAGGAATACGCCTACTCCGGCGGCGCCCAGAATGAGCACTAGACCCAGCGTCGACAGGGTGGGGCCGAACAAGGCGAAGATCCCAGCGGCGAGGCCGGCCAGCCCGATGCCAGCACCCGCCACCAGACGACGGTGGCTTTGCGCGTTGGTGATGGTTGCTCCGTCTCGGAGGGCGGCCACCGGAGGGACCGTGGCTGCCGCCCGGGCGGGAATGAGGGCGGAAACGAGGGTCACCCCAACTCCGAGGATCAGGGCTACGGCGACCGTGCGAGCAGCCAGGATCGTGGGGTAGGACGGCAGTTCAGCCCCGATCAAAGCGAAGATCTGGGTCAGCCCACGGGCTACCCCGATCCCAGCCACCAAGCCGATGAGGCTGGCAATCAAACCAACGGCGAATGCCTCACCCAACACCGATCGACGAAGCTGGCGGGCTTCGGCCCCAATGGCCCGCAGTAGGGCCAGCTCCTTGATCCGTTGGCCCAACACGATGGCGAAGGTGTTGTAGATGATGAAGATCGAAACGAATAGTGAGACGATGGCGAACCCCAACAGCACATTGCCGACGATGGTCACCCCCTGGTTGAACTCGCTCTGCTGTTCGCTCGTGATGGTTGCCTGATCGACGATCTCGGCCTGGGTGTCGCCAACGATGGTGGCGACGGCGGCATTGACGGCATCGAGGTCGGCCCCAGGGGCCACGTCGATGGGGATGGCGGACACGGTGCCTTCGGTGCCGAACAGGTCTTGTGCCTGGTCGAGCGAGACGTGCATCAGGGTGGCGCCGACGGTGGCGTTGTCCTCGCCAAAGCTGGTGGTGGCCACCAGTTCGAAGTCGTCGACCACCCCGCTGGGGGTGACGAGGTCGTAGCGTTCGCCGACCTCGAAGCCATGAAGCTCGGCGGCGTCGATGTCCATGGCGAACTCAGCCAGCTCGTCTGGGGCTGTGCCTTCGACAATCGTGAACGAGCCAAGCCCGACATTGTCGATCCAGCCGAACATCAGTTGGGGAGGGCCCTGGGTGGGGATGGTCGTGCCATCGGCCTTGATCGGCTGGACAGCGTTCTCCGTCGCCTCGACGTAGGGGGCGGCAGCGGCGACCCCGTCGATGGCCGCGATCTCATCGACGAGGGCGATGTCCAGAGGTTCTGGTTCGCCGAACTCGCTGACGGGACGCACGACGAGGTCGGTGCCGGACGTGATCTCCTCCGACAGGGAGTTGAACGTCGAGCGGAGTCCGTCGGACAACACGAAGCTGGCGACGACGAAACTGACACCGAGCACCACGGCAAACGTTGTCATGACGAAGCGGGCCTTGTTGGCCAGGAGATTGCGGAGGGTGAGACGCAACATTGGTCAGCTCCCCAGTGACTTCATACGGTCGAGGACAGTTTCGGGGGTGGGCTGGTCGAGCTCGTCGACGATCCGCCCGTCGGCCAAGAACACGACCCGGTCGGAATAGGAGGCGGCGACGGGGTCATGGGTGACCATGACGATTGTCTGGCCGAGCTCCCGGACCGCCTGTCGCATGAAGTCGAGGATCTCGGCTCCCGTCCTCGAGTCGACATTGCCAGTTGGCTCGTCGGCGAAAATGATCTGGGGTTGGCTGGCCAGAGCCCGGCTGACGGCCACCCTCTGTTGCTGGCCGCCGGAGAGCTCACTCGGCCGATGGTTGACCCGGTCGCCGAGACCGACCGTCCTGATGACCTCGTCGAGCCAGACCTGATCGGGCTTGGTCCCGGCCAGGTCCATGGGGAGGGTGATGTTCTCCAGAGCGGAGAGGGTCGGGATCAGGTTGAAGGCCTGGAAGACGAAGCCGATCTGATCTCGGCGGAGGCGGGTCAGTTGACGTTCATTGAGGGTCGACAGGTTGGTGTCACCG
>JAAETV010000115.1 GCA_024227975.1 Actinomycetes bacterium | reverse complement strand
GAAGAACTGCTGGAACACGAAACCGATGAGCTGGGCCCGTACCGCCGACAGCCGCCGATCGCTGAACGACGACACCTCCCGCCCGTCGATCAGGACACTCCCGCTGCTCGGCCGATCGAGGGTGCCCATCACGTGCAGCATGGTCGACTTGCCAGACCCCGACGGTCCAACGATGGCGGCCAACTCACCGTGGGCAATCTCCAGTGACACCCCGTCGAGGGCCCGCACCGGGGGTGTGCCGGGATACTCCTTCACCACATCGACCAGTTGGAGGGCGGCCGGGTTTGGGCCTGTCGATGTCGCCGGTCCGGGCTTCGATTCCCGTCTGGTCACCGTCACTGGGGCACCACCACCGCATCCCCGACAGCCAGTGTGGCCCCACCCATGACGGAGACCACTTCGACGACCCCGTCGTCGAAGGTGCCGATCTCGATGCCGATGAGCCTCTTGGAGCCATCGGCATCGACTCGCTCCACGGCGAAGCCGCCCTCGGCCAGGCTCACCAAGGCCCGGGTCGGGACTACGGTTGCACCCTCGACCGCCTCACCAACGCTGATCACGGTCACTGGACCTTCGATCAGATCCTGATTCGTGTTCTCACCGACCACGCCGATCATGATCTCGACCGTCGGTGACCCTTGCGGTTGGGTCGACTGGATGATCGAGCTGAGCTCGACCACGACCCCATCGACGGTCGACTCGTCGGCCAACTCGATGACGACCTCCTGGCCGACCTCGAACTCGTCGGCATCGCCAACGTCGACAACTACTTCGACCGAAAGGCGGGAAGCGGAGGCCACGAGGAGCGGGCCTCCGGCTACGACCACAGCATCCTCATCAATGAGGTGAGCCTCCACCACCCGCCCGACTGGGACCAGGGTGTAGTAGCCCGGGTCGGTTCGGCCGCTGGCGGTGAGTCCGGTATCGACCTGCCAACGGGTCACCGCTGCTCCGGTGGCATCGGTGCTCGTCTCGTCGACCGTGATCTCACCATCCGGGTCGTAGCCCGCATCGACCAGGGCCTGTTCAAGCTCGGTGTTGGTGAACGCGGTACTCATCAGCTCGCTCGAGATCGCATCCAGGTCGGTCAGGGCCTGGACTTCGACTCCGTCGACTGTGTACAGGATCGAGCCGTGCTCGATGGTCTCACCGACTGCGAGCAATGAGGTGATCGTGCCGTCGATGGCGGCCACCACATCGGTCACCGCTCGGCGAGGAGCGAGCGTGGCCAGCTCTCCACCGGCCGACGCCCCGACCTCGGCCACCGAGACCAGGGTCGACGGTCCCTCGACGATGACCACCGATCCGATCACTACCTCACCCGTTGGGTCCACCAGACCGAGGTCGTCCTGCCACCGCTCGACCATGGCCTCGGTATTGGCCGTGTACAACTGGTCGATGTCGACGGCCTGGTCGGGGTCGTAGCCAAGGGCGGCCAGGTTGGCCTCCAGGAGCTGAACGTCGGGGCCCTCGTCGCCTTCGGCCAGAGACCGCCACAGCGGAGCATCGCCGAACAAGACCACCACCGGCTCTCCGTCGACGGTTGCGATCACGTCCCCCCGTTCGACGGCGACACCCCGAGCCGCGGTCGAGGTGACGGTGCCCCCGGCCCCAGATCCGCTCGCCGGCCAGGACACCGAGATCGGCTGCCCGTAGCCAAGGGTGCCGGCCCACTCGATCTCCTCCAGGAGGTCTCGCTGCTCGACCGGGGCCGTAGCCAGGGCGATCTCCTCGCGCTCAAACACCGAGTCGTCCTCCTGACCGCCCCAATAGGCGACACCAGCCAGGGCCCCGACCCCGCCGATGACGACCCCTATCACCAAGGCCGGCCACCGTCGTGGGGTTGACGCCCGCTCGGCGGCGGCCAGTACAGCGGCCACCTCGGCTGCCCGATCCGGATCTGATCGATCATTGTCCGATTGGGGAACCACCTCAGGTGATGAGGCTCCCTTCTCGATCGAGTCTGATTCGCTGGTGCTGGTCACCGACCGAGGCCAGCCTCGGAGAAGGCCTCCTCGAGGATCGGCATGCATCCTTCGATGGTTTCTTGGACGGCCGGATCCTCGTAGTCAAGACCCAGGTTCTCGGCAAGGCGGGCACTGCGGTTCCCGAAGCCCGGCTCGCGTTCGGGGGGCCCACCGCTCCCGTCACCCGCTGGGTCGTCAGGCTCACCCTCGGAACCGGCTCCGGGACCTTGGCCTGGGCCGCGGCCGGGCCTTTCCAGGGTCAGATCCCCGACGTCGTAGCCCTCGTCGCGAACACACTGGGAGAAGGCAAGCAGGGCGTCTTGAACTTCGGGAGATTCCAGCAGCGCCCGGCGATCGCCGCCGAACCCGGTGCTCTGTTGAAGGATCTCGCCGCACACTCCCATGGCCTCACGGAATCCCTCCACCTGAGGATTCACCGTCTGGAAAGCAGCCCGAAGCTCGACGTTGCCCTCTGCGTCGATTGACAAGTCAGGAAAGTCGAGCCCTTCGTCTCGCATGCACTGGGAGAAGGCCAAGGCTGCCTCGTCGGGGCTCAGTTCGCTGGCCGTCGACTCCCTATCGCCGGTCGCCGCTTCAGCCGCTGTCGCCAGATCGGTGAGCTCGGTCTCGAGGGTCGCTACCTCACTCTCCTGATCGTCGGTGCTGTTGCCACAGGCGGCGAACAGCAGTGCAAGAATGGCGATCATGGCTGTCGCTCTTGGCAAGGAGCGGGATCGAGTCGGCGTGGACATAGCCGCCATCCTGGCGGCGCAATGTGATGGCTGTGTTAGGGATCGGCCTGAGTCTGCTCCCACCGGTCCCTAGGAGGGGTCGCCGATGGCGTAAAACGCGCCGGAGCGGCTGCCGATGTAGATCTGGCCATCCCACACCGCCGGTGTTGACTCCAAGCACCCGCCGAGGGCCACACTCCATAGGAGCGGCGGTGCTTCCGCACCAGCCGTACTCCCACCAGGCCCGCCGGAGAGGTCGAAGGCGTTGAGATTGCCGTCACAATCGGCCTGGATGAGGGTGTCGTCGACCACCACCGGTGAGCTCCACAGGGGTCCTGGCAGCTCCAGGTGCCAGCGCTG
>JAAETV010000114.1 GCA_024227975.1 Actinomycetes bacterium | reverse complement strand
GGCACCACCACCGCAGTGCCGGGCTCGATGCCGTCGACTTCGACGAAGCCATCGGCAAACATCCCTGGGTCCACTGCGACGAAGCTGGTGCTGTTTCCCTTGACCACCTCGACCGCGAATCCGCCATCGGCCGTCGCGACGAGTGCCGACGCTGGAACCACAGTGGCGCCCGCGGCGAGGTTGTCCACCAACCTCACCTCGACGTCGAGCTCATTGAGGTCCGTTGCGGAGTCGGGCACGGAGTTGAGGCTGATCTCGACAGCAAGCTGCGGCTCGGAGGTCGGATCGAGCGGATCTGTCGTCGAAGAGTTCGCCAAATCGGTAACGGTGCCGGTGACGATCTCGCCTTCCGGGAATTCGACGTCGATTTCGGCTCCTTCGGCGAGCATTGCTTGATCTGCGACGTCGATCGCGGTCGACACGATTCGACTACCGGTATCGGACCCGTAGGTGAACAGCTCGGTCCCGGTCGCAAGGGTGTCACCGTCGTGGCTCGTGATCCGCCCGACCATGACGCCTTCATCGATCATCACGATCTGGTCGAGTGACAACACGCCATCGACGACTAGATCATCCCAGTCGCCTTGGAGGTCATCCTCCCAGTCCTCGATTGCTTGGCTGGTGTCCTCGTCGAACTCTTCGTCGACTTCAAGGTCGCCGTCGACGTCGTAGCCCAGGTCGAAGAGCATCTGTTCCAGAACCTCGATGTCCTCGCCGTCTTCGACGCCGATCGACAGTTCTCGGCCGAACTCGACCTCGGTCACGACGGCAGTCACCGGCAGGTCATCGACCGAATAGAGCACTTGACCAGAGCCGATCTCACCGGACAGGACTTCGAGATCGATCGCTCCAGTGTGGGCGCTGTAGAAGCCGCCGACCGTGCTCGCGACGTTCAGCGTCATGATCGTCGAACCGGTCTGAACCCTGCTGCCGATGTCGACCATGACACCGGACGCTTCTGAGGGTCCTGGAACCATGATCACATCACCCGGAGAAACGGTTCCAGTTTCGGCAACGCCGAGGTCCTCCTGCCAGCGCTTCACCGCTTCGGAGGTCTCGGTGTCGAAGGTCCCGTCAACCGTGAACCCGGTGTCCACATCATCTCCGTCGTCACCTTCGGTGGCGTGGTATCCGAGCGACGCAAGATTCTCTTCGAGCAAGAGCACGTCGTCGCCCGACACTCCGTCGACCATTGTTCGATAGAAGGGCACTTCGCCGTAGAACACGACGACCGGTGTCGCATTGACCTCGTAAGCCGTGTCGCCGCGAGCGAGGGTCTGACCCTCGTTCACCAGGTACGTGATGAGTCCGTCGGTGCCCGCTCCCACGGTGGTGACGTTCGCATACTGCAGTGTGCCGTCGATGTTCGTGTACTCGATGAGGTCCCGCTGCTCCGCCTCCACTGCTCGCAGGGTGACTTGAGCGTCCGTTGTGTCATCGGAATCCGATGAGGAGCTGAGTGACACGATGACGACGGCAGCGAGGATGGCAGCCACTAGC
>JAAETV010000113.1 GCA_024227975.1 Actinomycetes bacterium | reverse complement strand
CACCATCGGATCGCGGCCGGTTGCCTCGGGACGCCATAGGCAGCCCCACCCCATCTGGTCGAGCTCGGCTACGACTTCAGTGACCCGCTTCGTCGGATGCAGATCGAGCAGGCTGGTCCAAACTCCGAAGGTTCCAATGTCGATACCGTGGGTCATGGACCGACCCTACTCTCGACAATCTCAACCCAGCGCGGCTGCCATCTCGTCGATCGAGCCCTGGTAGGCCGTGTAATGGTGGTGAGGGCGGAACCCCATGGCTACATTGATGTCGAGCATCCAGGCGTTCGACTGGGCGTTGTAGGTCTCGATCGCTCTCAGCTCAGGATGGGCTTGGCGCACGAGCTGGTAGTTGACGGCCTTGACCCACCTACCGATTCGCTTTCCCCGGTGGGCAGCCAGCACGCCAGTGTCACCCTGGTGGCCAATCTGGGGTCGGTCACGGTGCACGAGCATCATCGACATCGCGGCCGCCTCTCCCACGGGTGAGAGGACCAAGCTCCGGTACAGGCCATAGCCCGAGGATCGACGCCCCTCATCGAGCTCTCGTTGCTCGTCGACGGTTCTGGTGAACAGATTGAGATCGAGCTCATCGGTCGGCTCATCTTCCATGGCTGCCACCGCCTCCGACCACGGCTGGGCCAAGGGCTCAGGGCACACCCCCTCCCATTGCTCCAACCGGTACCCCTCGGCCCTGACCACAGCATCGGCAATCCACGATGCCATCAGCTCCTCGTCGATCTGGCCAACATCGACCCGTGAGCATCGCTCCTCCAAACGCGGCGTGAGACCCAACTTCTCGCACAAAGCGACCCCCGCTTCATGAGCCACCTCAGCGCAGACATAGGCCACAATCGAGTTCTGCCCCAGTTGGATCAGGCTGGGGACGACCTGTTGCAACAGGGAGGTTGCCACCCCTTGTCGTTTGAGGCGGGGGTTGACCAAGACCTCGACGAACGAGACTTGGTTCTCATCTCCCGGCTCGGATTCGGTGAAGGTCCAAGCCGCTCCCGCCGCCACCCCATCGATACGGGCTACGAAGACCACACCCTTGCAACCAGGGGCACGAACGAACACGTCAGCGGCAATCTCGGCTGGGCTGCTCGGAGGGTCGTCAGGATTCCGGACGGCACGATCGGCGTGGCAGACCTCGACGAGGGCCTGAAAGTCCTCCGGCTGATCGCCGGGTGAGTTGATCTGGGTGACGGTGATGCTCACCCCAAGACTCAAGCCGACCGTTCGACCCCTGTCGAGAGAGTTTCGACTTCAGGCCGAGGCCCGGCTGACCGCCTCCCCATGACCATGGTCGCTCAGCTGCTGGCGGAGGCGGTTGGCCACCCGATCCAGCTCAGCGGCGTCGACCGACGGGTCGGCGTTGCGAAAATCGAGGTCACCCATGTCATCGATGGGTACGACATGGACATGGGTGTGGGGCACTTCGAATCCGGCGATCATCATCCCGATCCGACCGCAGGCAAAGGCCTCGTGCTGGGCTCGACCCACATGGCCAGCCACCTCCATCAGGTGAGAGCCCTCCTCGGGAGCGAGATCGATCCAGTGGTCAACCTCGGCTCGGGGGATGACCAGACAGTGACCTTCATGCAAGGGGCGGATGTCGACCATCACCACACAGGTGTCATCGGCCCAGACCAAACGACCAGGGATCTCGCCAGCAATGATTCGGGTGAAGATCGAAGCCATGGGGGGAGGCTACGAGCTGGAGAGCGTCGATGCTGCTCCTGGCTCGACCGACCGTCGACCAGCGGCCATGCTGGGGCCCATGGTCAACACCTCCACCCCCGAAAGCAGCGCTGAACCCACGATCTACGAGGTCTCGAACGGCGTAGCCACCATCACGCTGAACATGCCGGAGCGCAAAAACAGCCTCTCGGATGTGCTGGTGAACAGCCTGGGCGACAACCTCGACCAAGCTATTGCCGACGACAACGCCCGAGTGGTGATGTTGACGAACAACGGCAACACATTCTGTGCTGGCGCCGATCTCAAGGCCACCGCTCCCGGAGTAGCCAAGACCGAGGTCCGACGGAGCTTCGTCGATGTGTTCAACATGATCCTCGACTCGCCCAAGCCCGTCATCGGCAAGATCAACGGCCATGCCACCGGGGGCGGGGTCGGATTGGTTGCGGTGTGCGACATCTCGATCATGCGCGATGACGCCAAGATCGGATTCACCGAGGTCCGTATCGGGGTCGCCCCGGCCGTGATCTCAGTGGTCTGCCTGCCCAAGATGAGGCGCGCCGATGCATTGGAGCTGTTCTTGACCGGCGATCGCATCACCCCGGCCCGGGCGGCCGAGGTCGGCCTCATCAATGCCGTCGCCGCCCCCGACGATCTCGACGCAGCCGTCGATCGCTACTTGTCGATGGTGGTGCGAGGCGGGCCACAGGCGCTGGCCGCATCCAAGGATCTGGTGTTCAGAGTCCCCGACATGGACCGCGATGCTGCCTTCGAATGGACCTCAGTCCGTTCCCGAGAACTGTTCCAGTCAGAAGAGGCCAGTGCCGGTATCGCCGCCTTCCGGGAACGCAAGGACGCTCCCTGGGTCCCAGAAACCAGTGAGTCCTGATCGACTCTGACGGGGCGGGCAATCGGCTAGAGCACCCCGCTCACTAGTCGATATCGGGATAGATCGACGGGGGCGGACCGGGAACGCCCGGCCCGTCACAAACCCAGCATGAGGAGTCAGCTCGTCCGGTCCATGCGACTTCACAATCGACACAGCTCATTCGGAGCCCGACTCGTCGTGACCGGGGGACGATGGTTGAGGGCGAGGACTGAAGTGCGCTGCTCACCTTCCAGGTATCGGCCCACCAGTCGAAAACCTGAGATCGTCAGCGGTGAGGGCACCCGTTTGGCGTCTAGACCCGGTACGCCAAGTGGGCAACCGTGGTCATGTTGATGGACACCTCATGATCGAATTCGGCGATCAGGGCTGCAACCCCGGTCATCAGCTCGGCCCGCTCCTCCAACTCCAACAGTCGATGTTCTGAGCTCGAACACAGCCAACCGATCAGACCAGCAGCGTCGAGACGACGCTGCCACCGATGCTCGACCCTTGACCACGTCCGGAATCGCTTCGTCGCTGAGAATGGCTCCGTCGTGGGGTCATAATCCGAGGCCTTGCTGCCGGGAAAGGGGATAGCGATCGATGGTGCCAGCCGTCGATAGAGATGGGTCAAGGCCGCACCGAACATGCCCTGATGGTGTGACGGGTGATGCCAGATCAAGGCCAACACACCACCTTCGACCAGAGCATCACCGACCAGGTCATAGCCGATGTCGGGGTCGACCCAATGCCAGGACTGAGCAGCAACAGCGAGGTCGTAGCTCGAAGGGGGAAGACTGGCCGTCTCGAGGGTCGCGTACTCGACGCTGATAGCACTGTCAGCACAGTTCACCTCGAGAACCGATGCCATACGCCGGTCGGGCTCCAAAGCGTGGACCGCCTTCCCCAGAGCCAACAGGGCCCGAGTCGCCTTGCCGGTCCCGGCCCCGATCTCGAGCGCCGGAAGATCGGCCGTCTCGGCCACGACGGATTCCATCAACTCCCGGGGATAGCTGGGACGAAACCGGTCGTAGAGCGACGGGTCCTCACCAAAGCTCTGGGCCTGTTGGGACGAATAGTGCTCGATCACCGATGCTCCAACCGTCTTGACCGTTCCATTCAACTCAGGACGCCCGTTCACCGGAGTCCAACGGTAGGCCGTATTACCCAGAGTTTCACCGCGAGGCCAGAACTTTTTGCCCGAGGGCAGGACCCAACCTTTCCTCAACCTTCATCTGACAAGATTGTTTCTGCGAAGGCTAGAGGGTGCAAGGAAGAGGGAACCAGAGCGCCCTTTGGTCTTCGCTGGATTGGGGCCGCGGTGCTATCGGCGGCTGGTCGCAACGCGAAGCCGGTGGGCAGCCACAAACCAATCCATGCCAAGCTCGGCTCCTAGTCGCTCTGCTCGCTCCAGATGCTCGAGCCCAGCTCTGTCTCGGTCCACGAGGCCTGCCAGTTCGGCTCTGGCCAGTTCACCCCGCAAGAGATAGGGCTTGGCGGCTGCTGAGCGGTGCTGCCTTTCGGCCAGCAGGAGATGGGCATGGGCATCGTCGTACAACCCGAGCATGGTGGCCAGCCGACCGAGATAGTACGAGCCACTACCGAACATCGCGATGCCACTGAACATCGCCACCGTCCGACCCGCGGCCATGGCCATGGCCGGATACAACATAGCTGCCATTTCTCGATCGTCGAGGGTCACAGCCAACTCGGTTGCGAAGGCCGGAGTCATGAACTGGACGACGGTCTCGGACCTCATTGTCGAGCTCGTGGAGCCGAACTCGTCCAGTACGACACGGGCACCTTCCTCGTTGCCCTGTTCAGCCATCACGAGGGCAAGTGGTATCCCATAGGCCCCGCTCGGGTAGCCAGAGAGCTTCCATTGGAGCAATGATTCCACCTCTGCCAGCTCTCCGCGCTCGCGCTGGAGTACAGCCAGTTGGATCCCGAACAGATCGAGGGCCGCATTGCCCACTCCTCCGAATCGGGCCATGGTGCCATGTAGCGCTGCTTCGACTTCATCGAAGTTGCCCTGGTAGAGGTCGAGAGCGATCGACATCGACTCGGCCAACATCTCGAGCGTCGGATCATCGGTGCCACGAGTACAGGTGATGGCTCCATCAACGTGGGCCACCGCTGCGTCGAGGTCCTCCTCATCGAGGCACAGGACGAACGCATCCCGGTTGCCGACCAGTTCTCGCTGGGGGTGCATCTCAGAGCCAACCGCAGCCAGCCCTTCGTCTAGCAGCTCTCGGCGCTCAGCAACCGACAGATACCGTTCACGGGCCAGAAGGTCGTGGCGGAGGGTTGTCGAGAGCAGGACGGGATCATCGAGTTTGCGAGCGAGGGCCACCGCCTCGTCCAGGGTTGCGAACAGGTCGTCCTCATCGAAATAGTCACCAATGAACTGATCCGCTCGGGCCACAAGGCAGAAGACCCTTTGGTGACAGGGACCCAACTCGTCCAGGCAGACATCCAGGATCTCGAGAGCGGGCCCCGGTGGGTTCCAGTAGCCGAGCCACTCCACCCCATAGTGAACGTCAGCGGCCCTGAACCCACAGAACACCATGGTCGCCGCCACCATCAGATCCAGATCACCTTGTCGGCGCGCCAGGGCAAACCCTTCCAGGGCAGCGGAATGCGCCTGGTTGAAATGCTCCTGGTGCTTGTGCTCCACAGCCAGGACGATCATGAGTCGAGCCCGCAGCAGATCGTCATCATCTCGTTTGAGTGCGCTGAGTCCTCGCTCCACCAGATCAATTGCACCGAGGTGATCGTGAAGAGCCGAGCTATCGACAGCGGCATCGAGGGCGGCCTGGGCTACCACCTTCGGATCCTGGGCGAGGCCGCTGAGGAAGTGATGAGCCAGAGGGCCAGCCGGCGCTTTGAGCTGGCGGAGGGACTCGGCAATCTGGGTGTGGAGCTGAGCCTTGCGAGCTTCGGAGAGGCGTCCGGTCAGATTGTCGGCGATGACGGAATGACGCACTTTCAACGTTGGAGCCGGTGGAGACATGTCGACAATGAGGCCAGCGGCCAGCAGCGAGTCAATCTGGTCGATGACATGATCACCGTCCTGGCCCAGAACCTGACTGAGAAGCTCTGGGGTTGCACTATCTGGGCTCAGGGCACAGATCGTCAACAACTCATCGCATCCCTCGGGCAGCTGGGCCAGACGAGCTTCGATCACATCATTGATGGTGGTGGTTGATACCGCTCCTGAGAGTTGGGCTGACGGAGCGGGCGACATCTCTGGCGGCGCCCCGATCGGCGGACGTAGGAGCTCGGTAACGAAGAGGGGATTACCCTCGGTTCGGGCCTGAAGCTCTGCCACTGCACTCGGTGAACCCGGTTGACCCCTGATCCCGGCCCAGAGGTCGGCCACGGCATCCACGTCGAAGCCGGTGAGACGGAGACGGTGGTCGGGGCCTTGCTTGGCCAACTCGACGAGGGCCGTTTGCAGCTCGTCTGAGGTCGGATCGGTATCTCTCCAGGTGGCGACAGTGGCAAAGGGGAGCCCTCGCACCTGAGGAAGGAGATGCACGAGGAGCCATACCGAGGCCGGGTCAGCCCAATGTAGGTCTTCGAAGCAAAGGAGTAGAGGCTGTTCCTTGATGAGATGGCGGATGAACTGAACGATGGCCTCTTGGAGGGCCTGTGGATCACCTGTCTCGATCGGTTCGACCCCGACTCGGGCGGCCAACTCCGGCACCAGCTGACCCAGCTGGGCGGCCCGAAGGTAGCCGAGATCGTGTAGGCAATGGTCATCGAGATGCTCCGTCATCATTGCCAGGGCGGCTCTCCATGGAGCCAAAGTCGCTGACCTTGCCCCCTGGTAACAATGACCCCAGGCACTGAGCATCCCCCGTTCACCGGCTTGACCAGCAGCAAGCTCGGCCAGACGGGTCTTGCCGATACCAGGCTCTCCGGTCATCACCACCAACTCGCCGACCGGAGGCGAGATGGCGTCGACGATGAGGGCTACCTCCTTCTCGCGCCCCACCGACCATGCGGAGGGCGCAGTCTCGATCGATGCAATAGACCGATCACGGTTGGTGTCACCAAGGGGCTCGGGCCCGCGCCAATCGAGATCTGGATCATTGGCCAAGATCCTGGCCTCGAGCTCACGCAGAAGGGTCGATGGGTCGAACCCGGTCTCCTCGATCAATATCCGATGGCCGGCGTGGTAGACGTCAACGGCCTCGGCCGAACGACCGGACCGATGGAGGGCCAACATCAGCTGAGATCGAGGGTGTTCCCTCAATGGCTCACGCTCGACTAGTCGCCTCAAGTCGGGTATTGCTTCACGGTGGCGTCCAGCTCCGAGCATGGCATCGAAGCCGACTCCGACCGTGTGGAGGCGTAGCTCAACCAGCCGTTCCCGCTCGCCGGAGAAGTGCACGAGTGGACTGTCGACCAGGTCGTCGGATCGCCAGAGGTCAATGGCGCCCTTTGTCTCGGCAAAAGTGGCCTCGAAACGCCCAACCGCCAGGTAGCGATCGGCCCTCGTCGAGCGATTCTCGAAGTCAAAGACATCGACATTGGCAGAAGCGGTGTCGAGGAGATATCCAGGCGACTTCGTGACCAGGAGACCAGATCGGGCACCTGCTTGGCGCTCGGGGTCGAGAGTCCGACGTAGATGGGAGACATACGAGCGGAGGGTCTGCGAGGGTTTCGTCGGGAGCTGGTCACCCCAGATCAGGGTGATCAAACGGTCAGCCGAGACCACATTGGCTCGGGCCAGAATGAGCGCGGTCAAGATCAGCTGTTGCTTCCTGCCTGCGACCTCCAGTTGTGTGTCGCCCGTGAGAACCTCGAGTGGCCCGAGCAGCGAGAAACGCAAAGCCCAGACCCCATCTCTCTCGACATCTCTCTCGACCCTGGGGAGGTTATCCCAGCATGGACCGGTCTGTCGTTCGTGGTGAGGTCAGCCTTCGGCGACACCAGCGGCATCGAAGGTGGCCATCTGGACAAGGACGGCGGCCGCCGCCCGGACCAGGGGGTAGGCCAGTGCCGCCCCTGTTCCTTCTCCGAGGCGGAGATCGAGATCGACCAGGGGTTCAACCCCCAGGTACTCGAGGGCAGAACTGGCCGCCGGTTCCACCGATCGATGGCCGCCAATCAGGTAGCCGACGACCAGGGGCTGAAGCTCGGCGGCCACTACTGCCCCGGCCAAAGCAATCACCCCGTCGACGATCACGGGGACCCGCCGAGCCGCACCGACCAGACAGAAACCGCACAAGGCAGCGATCTCCAAGCCACCGACCTCGGCCAGGATCTCTACGGGTGAGACAGTGCGCGATCCAAGTCGTTGTGCCAATCGATCGAGAGCCCGGTTGATGATGTCGGTCTTCAAGGCCAGGGTCTCATCGTCAATCCCGGTACCTCGGCCGGTGATGAGACCGGGTGACTGGCCGCAGAAGGCGGCAATCAAGGAAGTGGCTGGTGTGGTGTTAGCAATCCCCATGTCGCCGGTCAGGAGGCAGCGGTAGCCGTCGTCGATGAGGCCAGTTGCAACATCGGCCCCGAGAAGGATGGCCCTGATCGCCTCGTCGACAGTCATGGCGGGGCCTGTCAGAAGGTTCTGTGTACCCCTGGCGATCGGCTGATTGTGCAGATCAGGGTGATCCTCGACAGGGGTCGCTACCCCGACATTGACGGCCAACACGGTGATGTCGTTGGCTCGACCGATCACGTTGATGGCCGCTCCCCCGCTGCAGATATTGGCCACCATCTGGGCCGTCACCTCTTGAGGCCATGGGCTCACTCCTTCTGTGTGGACCCCATGGTCACCGGCGAAGACGGCAACGGCCGCCGGCTCGGGTAGAGGGGGAATGGGGCAAGCGGCGATGGCCGCCAGCTGAGCCCCGACTTCTTCCAAGCGGCCGAGGGAGCCGGCCGGCTTGGTCAGGCGGAGCTGTCGATCTCGGGAGGCGGCGGATGCTCCGTGGTCGACAGCCCCAACCAAGGCGATGATCTGATCGAGCTCGGGCGGCGAACTGGGGGAAGACATCCTCGCGACGCTAGCGGCCAGGCACAGCCACGACCGACCGCTCGGAGGAGCTGTGCCGTCCCCCTGGCCGGCTGGTGCTATAGCCTGCGAGCGTGACGGTCGATGACTCTCAATCGACGGCGACCTTCGATGTCGATGTATTGCGTCAGATCGAGCAACGGGTGTTGTGGTTGGCGACCAGGATCATCGACAGTGCCAACCGTCGGGAGGGGGGTGAGATCAAGGTCGGGGGCCATCAGGCATCGTGTGCGTCGATGGTGTCGATCATGACCGCCCTCTGGTTCGCTCATATCGGGGGTGAGGACAAGGTCGCGGTCAAGCCCCACGCCTCCCCCGTCTACCACGCCATCAAGTACCTGACAGGAGAGCTGGACCGCAGGTATCTGACCAGCCTGCGCCGCAAAGGAGGGCTCCAGGCGTATCCGTCGCGAACCAAGGACCCCGACGTCTCGGACTTCTCGACCGGCTCGGTCGGGCTTGGCGCTGTCGCTCCCCTCTTCGCCGCCGCCACCCGCCGCTATGTCGATGCCCACTTCTCTCCTCGCCCCCCGGCCCGGTTCATCGCCACCGTGGGTGACGCAGAGCTCAACGAGGGGAATGTGTGGGAGGCAATCGCTGAGCCAGCAACAGCAGGCCTGTCCAACTTCACCATGGTGGTTGACCTCAACCGCCAAAGCCTCGACCGGGTCATCCCTGACATCCAAGCCACCCGACTGATCAGTTTCTTCGCCGACGCCGGGTGGCATGTTGCCGTTGCCAAATACGGTTCGCGGCTCAGCACCGCCTTTGCCGAGCCCGACGGCGATGCCTTGGAGGCCCACATCGACGCCATGTCGAACGAGGCCTACCAATCGTTGTTCACCATGAACGGTCCTGACCTGCGAGCCAAGTTTCTCGATGAAGCCGATGCCGCCGTGCGCCGGGTTGCCGATCGCTACGACGACGCCGCACTGACCAAACTGGTGACCGACCTCGGGGGCCATGACCTGGGGCTACTGGTCGACACCTTCGCCCAGTGCGATGCCATCGACGACCGGCCGAGCGTTGTACTGGCCTACACCATCAAGGGTTGGGGCCTGCCTATTGCCGGTGACCCCCTGAACCATGCTGCCCTATTGACGGCCGACCAGATCGACGAGTTCCGAGCCAATATCGGGCTCACGGCCGAGACCGAGTGGGATCGGTTCGACCCAGAGAGTGAGCCGGGCCGGGTCTGTGCCTCGGTCGGGGCCGATATCAACAACCTGCCAACTCCACCTCGCCCTACGCTGCCCGTCCCTCAGATTGCGGCCCCCATAGCCACTTCTGGGTTGGTCTCGACCCAGGAGGCTTTCGGCCGGGTCCTGACCCGCCTCGGCGATGGGCCAGAGGTGGCGGCCCGCATGATCACGACAACCCCCGACGTTTCGATCTCGACCAACCTCGGGGGCTGGATCAACAAGATGGGGGTCTTCTCCCCAACCAAGCGGGAAGATCATGGTGGCGCCGATCGGCTCCTCAAGTGGGCTCCGTCTCCCGAGGGCCAACATGTGGAGCTCGGAATCTCGGAAATGAACCTGTTCATGCTGCTGGGTCAGCTCGGACTCAGCCATGATCACCATGGTGAGCACCTGATACCGATCGGAACGGTCTATGACCCCTTCGTACTACGTGGTCTCGATGCTCTGATCTACGGGTTGTACAACGGATCGCGCTTCATCGTCGCCGGCACGCCGTCGGGAGTGACCTTGGCTCCTGAAGGTGGAGCCCACCAGTCGACGATCACCCCTTCGGTCGGAGCCGAACTACCTGGTATCAACTACACCGAGCCGGCATATGCGACCGAAGTCGACTGGCTGTTGTGTGACGCCATCGACCAACTGGGGCGAGCCGATGGCGAGTCGACCTATCTCCGCATGAGCACCCGCCCCATCGACCAAACCCCGTTCGCCGCGGCCTTGGACCGCATCGGGGTCGATCAACTCCGGGCCGACGTGTTGGCCGGTGGCTACCGGCTGGTCGAAGCGGCCGATGTCACTGGCCCCTCGGTGACGATAGTGACCACGGGAGCCATGGCCCCCGAAGCGGTGGCCGCGGCCGAGGTTCTGACCGCCGAGGGGGTGAGGGCGGCAGTCGTGCACCTGACGAGCCCCGACCGGCTCTATCGAGGGTGGAAGCGGGGCCAGCGTAGGGCCATTGCCACCGCCAGTGCCAACCCCGATGCCTGCCATCTGGAACGGGTGCTGTCGGCTGATGGCACCATCCATCCCGTCGTCAGCGTGCATGATGCATCGAGTCATGCGCTGGCCTGGATCGGGTCTGCTCTGGGGACCCGTCAGGTATCGCTTGGTGTTGATCGGTTCGGTGAGTCAGGAACGATTCGAGACCTTCATGTACTGACCGGCATCTCGACCGACAACATCGTCAATGCGGCCCTGATGGCCAGTCAGGACGACCGCGGCTAGATCATTTGGCCACCCACCGGTCCGGATGATCAGAGGTTGCTGGCAATCGGTATCAGCACGAACCGGATCACGATGATCACGATGAGCACTGAGAGGTCGAGGCCCCCCATGGGAGGCAGAACCCGTCGTATCGGGGCCAGGACCGGGTCGGTGATCCGGTAAAGGGTGTCCACGACTGGCCGGAACGGGGAGTCGAAGCCGATTGGAAACCAACTGATGATGGCTCTGACGATGAAGACGATCATCACCAGGTAGAGCAGGAGCAGCAGAATCCCGGACATGGCTCCATGGTGCCCGAGATCTGGGTCGTTCTGGTGTCAATGGGGTCGGTCTTCACGATCCCGTCGCACCACTTCTCGGCTGGCCGCCTGGTACTAGGCGCCTCACCGGAAACCGCGATCGTCGACTTGCTACTCGAACAACTGTTCGATAGAGTGATGGGACGTTGCCTCTTGGGGCGGCGCTCGCAGCGGTAGCTGCCGTTCAACCTGATCTGATCCCGCCTGGCTGGTGTGACACCAGCCAGGCGGGGTCTCGTGTGGTGGCCGATCGTGGTCTGCGTTGCTGTTTGAGGTGGCTCGAGCGTGCACCCGATGACCGAAGCGTTGGCTCAGATCCGAAGCGGTTGTTCAGCTGGTGTGGTGGCCGCTGCTGGACTCTCGACGTTGTCCTCCGATGAGGTGTTGGCGGTGACGGTCGAGGTCCAATCATTGGCGGCTCAGGTCGGGGCGTTGAATGCACTGTTGTTGGCCAGGGTTGATTTGGCCATGCTCCCCACCGGCGAACATGGCCACTCGTCAACCGCTGCTGCCGTAGCGACCAACGCTACGACCAACCCCCCGCATCACCCGAGCCGACCGACGACGGGGTCTGTGGCTCCTCGGGTTCCCCGTCATCGGGGATGCATTCACCGCTGGCCTGATCAGCCAAGCTCACGTCGAAGCCCTGAGAGCAGTCGAGAACCCTCGCACCTCCACAGCCCTGGTCGAGGCCCAGGAATACCTGGTCCAGGCGGCCGCCGGCTGTCAGTGGGATGAGTTCCAACGGGTCTTGCGGTACTGGGCTCAGGCCGCGGATCCAGACGGTGACGAACCCAGGGACCAAGCCACCAAACGCTCGGTGGACTATTCGACCAACGCCGACGGATCCGTCTCTGGTCGGTTCCGTCTCGACCCGTTGGCTGGCCACGCCTTCACTTCTGCTATGGACCGTCTCGTCCGACAGCTGTGGCGTGAGGACCAAGAAACCGGGTCCACCCGCGCCGCCAGCCAACGCCGAGCCGATGCGTTCGTGATCCTCGTTCGCAATGGAGCCGCCAATCCCGACTCGAACCTCTCCGGGGCGTTGATCCACATCGTCATGAGTGAGACCGTGGCCGAACACCTCCTGACATCCGTCCCCCGAGCCGAAGGCCCCGGGCCTTGGCCCGGCGCCGACCGAGTACCTCTCGACCCCGACGACATCGATGGGCGCTGTGAGTTCATCAATGGCATCCCCGTCCACCCCCACTTGGCGGCCGCGGCCATGGCTACCGCCCGGTTCCGGCGACTGATCTTCTCCGATGCACCGCTCACCTGGCTTGAAGCCGACCACCTCATCGCCTGGAATCGGGACGGACCGACCAACACCACCAACGGCCAAATCCTCTGCAGTCGACACAACAAGCTCAAGAACGACAACCCACCCAGTGAGCACGACAAGTCATGACCCCGACGAGTTCTCAGCTGACGTTGACGACCGTGGTGCCTACGGTTGTGCCTGATAGGAGATCGACAAAAGCTTGGGGGGCGGCCTCGAGTCCTTCATAGGTTGTGACTCGGGGCTTGAGGCGGCCGTCGTTGACCCAGCCCCCCATCCGGCTTCGGGCCTCCGCGTACTGATCCTCGAAGTCGAACACCAGGAATCCCTCCATCCTCACCCGGTTGTTGACCAGCAGGCCCGGAATGCCCCGAGGTCCACCGGACGGCGACGAAGTGTCGTATTGGCTGACAGCACCGCAGCACACGATGCGCCCATGGGTGGCCATACGAAACAGAGCGGTCTCCAGGATCGGACCACCGGTGTTGTCGAAATACACATTGATCCGGTCGGGAGTAGCGGCCTTGAACGCATCACGGAAGTCGCCGTCCTTGCGGTTGACGGCGGCGTCGAAGCCGAGCTCGTCGACGAGCAGGGCGCACTTCTCGTCGGACCCTGCAACCCCCACCACCGATGCCCCGAGCGCCTTGGCCATCTGACCTACCAGGTGACCCACCGATCCAGCAGCAGCCGACACCACGACTGTGTCACCCTCAGCGACCTCGCCCACGTTGACCAGGCCGAAGTAGGCGGTCAGCCCGTTCGTACCGAGGGGACCGAGCAGATGACCGGTGTCGACATCGGAATCGACGGCGTCGAGATGCTCGCCCCGATGGACCGAGTACTCCTGCCAGCCTGTCTGGGCTCGGACCAGATCCCCCGTCCTGAAGCCAGCATGGTTCGAGGCCTCAACGGTTGCGATCCCCGCGCCTCCCATCACCCGACCTGCTTCGGGGGCGCCGGCATAGCTGGCACTGCCCTGAAGACCAGCTCGCTGGCCGGCACCGATGGTTACAGCCACTGTCCGGCACAGGACCTCACCATCCCCCGGATCGGGGACGGGTGCCGTTTCGAGTCTGAAGTTCGAGGGTTCGAGCCGACCTTCGGGTAGGGAGTCGATCAGGACCTGAGTGTTGGCCATGGGCCGAGTATGTCTCCAACCCCAGCCCAGGTCCAAAGGTTCAAAACAACGACCCAGGCATCACTAGGTGTGCCCTCCGGGCACCTCGAGATTCTCGGGGCGGCAAGACCTGTCACAAGATCATGAGTTGCAGACCCCAAGAATCTAGCCGAGCACGTTTCCCGCGGTCACCGTCGGGCTACGGCGGCGGGAATAGGCGCCGAGGTTGATGGGCTGGCCCGTTTTGGGCCCGATGACCTGGACGGGTTCCCGGTCATGGTCATGACCACCTGCTGCTGCCTCGATCAGCTCGGCCATGAACACCCCGACCAGCGGAGCATTCTTGAACTGGTTTCCGCTGGTCCCGCAGGCCATGAAGTAGCCACCGAGACCGGTTCGGTCATAGATGGGAACCCAATCGTCGGAGGCGTCATAGAGGGCGGCCAACCCGGCGGGTCGAAGGGGGATCCCGACCGAGGGAATCCGGCTAGCCAGCCGGAGGGTGTTCCGCTGGAACCAATCGACGGATGGCCGATCGTTGAAATCGTCGGGGTCATCGACCCATTCCAGGGGATCGCAATCTGGCTCGGTGCTCCCGACCAGGATGGTACGACCAAGATGAGGCCGGAAGTAGGTCCCGGTACCGATATCGGCCACCATGACTCCCCCATCGTCGAGGCGGAAACCCTCAGGTGCGGGCACGACATGCACCTCCTGGCGCAAGGGTCGATGACCGATCGTCATCTCTCCGATCACTCCAGCCAGTCTGTTCATCCTGGCCGACGCCGGACCGGCGGCATTGACCACGACAGGACTCTCGATGCGCTCCCCGTCGGCCAGCTCGACCCCACCCACACGATCGAGGGCACGCACGATGGCCCCAACCTCGGCTCCCAATCGAAGGGTGGCCCCATTGGCGATGGCGGCATCCATGAAGTTCTGGGCTGCCAGCATGGGGTCGTCGATGAAGCCGGCCTCAGTCATGACAAAGCCACCGATGCGGCCCCCGGCGGGTTGGCCGAAGGCTGGGTCGTCGATCGCCTTCGGGGGTGACAGATCGGCGGTGTCGATGGCGGGAATCCGAGCCGTCAACTCATCGGGAGTGAGGGTCTCGTATGGGATGCCGATGGCATCGAAGTGCTGGAACACGGTTTGCTGGTTCGAGCCTGGATGGTCGAGCATCACAAGCTCGCAGGGAACGAAGCGAGCGAGGACAGCGCTACTGGGGCCCCCGAGGTGATCTCCCAATGCCCTCCAGCACGCCGCTGCCTCCCACGCGGTCAGAACCCCGTCGAAGGTCGAGTAGTTGTAGCGGATGATGGCCGACGACGAACTGGTGGAGCCCATCCCAGCTCCGGGGCCAGCGTCGACACACAACACATGGTGGCCTCGTCGGGCCAGCTCGAAGGTGGTGGCGGAACCGATAACGCCGGCCCCAATGACAATTGCGTCGAAGTCCATCATCCACCTCGCCCGAGGGCTTCCCTCCTCGATCTGCGTCGCTGTTCGCAGAACTTAGCGCCCTCAGGCGGGGTGGATGATGGTCAGCGTTGTGGTTGGGTGGGCTGGGTCGGGGTACTGGGCAGTGATCAGGCGAAGATGGGGGCCAGAGCCAGGCCGAAGAAGCTGAAGCTGGTGACTCCGATGGTGGCGGCGAGGTACTTGATGGTGTTCATGGTGGTTCTCCCGGTTCCTGCGGCCTCCCTGGCCGGCTGTTATCCATCATCGACGAGAACCACCGCCGGGCCATCGGGGAACCCCCGGGTATCCCCCTACGCCACTAGGGGATCAGATTCTGATGCTGTTCGACCTGTTCAGGTGGCCACACCACGCCGCTAGGGGCGGCCGGACCGGAGTCCGATCACCCGGCCCACCTGAGGGGGTGTTGGAAGCTGAGAGTGAGCAGCCTCAATGGCGGCCAGCCGCTCCTGGACCTCAGGCGCCATGGGGGCGCTGCGGCGGGTCTCCTCCGAGATGTGCATCGACATGAGCTCATTGGTCGCGGCCAACCAGCCCTCGTCACGGTGGTACATGAAGTGGATGCAGTGAACCCGCTTGGCGTCCCAGCCCAGCAGCTGGGTCCGGATCTCGATCGGGTCGCCCTCCTGGAGCTCGCGCTCGAAGGTGATGTGCCCCTCGACAGAGAATGTCGTGACCTTGTTGGCTGCCCGGTGGTCATCGTCGAGGCCGATGAAGTGAGTCCAATCGGCAACGGCATCGTCGAAGACCACGAAGTAGTAGCCGGCGTTGAAGTGACCGTTTTGATCGATCCACTCAGGCTTGATCTCAGTCTTGAGCCCGACGAAGGGGGCGGGAATGTCTTGAGCCACATCGGCACCCTAGATGGGCCGGCTAGGGTTCGCCTCATGGCCTGGGATCCGGCGCAGTACCTCCAGTTCGCCGATCATCGGACACGACCCGGCCTCGAGCTGCTGGCCCGTCTGCCCAACAATGACCCGAAGCGGATCGTTGATCTCGGCTCAGGAACCGGCCACCTCACCGCCCTGTTGGCCGAGCGCTGGCCCGAGGCCGAGGTGGTGGGGGTCGACTCATCGAGCGAGATGCAGGCCCGAGCCAGGGCCGAGCACCCGAGCTTGGTCTGGCAACAGGACAACATCTCGACTTGGGCCAGCGATGAGCCCATTGATCTGATCTTCTCCAACGCTGCCCTCCACTGGCTCGAAGACCACCAAGCCCTCTTGACCCACCTCAGATCCCAGCTGGCCCCAGGTGGGGTGTTGGCGGTACAGATGCCAGACAACTGGGCCGCCCCCACCCACCAGATCCCAGCCGAGATCCTCGACGACGGGACCTGGAGCGATGACGTCCGCCAGTCGCTCATGCGAGATCGCCTGTCCGAGGTCGGGGCCTACCGCCGTTGGCTGGAACCGGCCACCGTCGACCTCTGGCGGACTACCTACTATCAAGCCCTGGACGGCCCCGATCCGGTGTGGAACTGGGTCATTGGCTCGGTCCTGAGTCCCGTGCTGGCGGCCCTCGACGGAGCCGACCGGAACCGCTTCGTCGAGCAGGCCAAGGGCCGCTACCGCCAGGCCTACCCGGCCGATGCCGAGGGGATCACGATCCTCCCGTTCTCCCGCCTTTTCATCATCGCCCACCTGAGCTGATCGCCTCAGGTGATGGGCTGGCGGCGCGGCCGCCGAGGCGGGTGAGACCAATGATCGTCCACCCCAGAAAGCCGAGAACCAGCGCCAGCGCAGCCCGATCGTTGGTCAGCACCCTGGGGATGGAGGAGACGACCCGGAAAAAGGTGATGGTGAGCACGAGGCCATAGATACCGGCGGTCACTGGTAGCGCTCCTCCCCTGGCCATGATGCTGGCTCCGGTCACGAGAGCTACGCCGACCATGAAAACCACCGTCGTTGACCACCCCCCGAAGTAGTCCCGGTAGGTGAAGAAGGTTCCCCCGCATATCACTAGACCGATCAGGATCAGCGGAACCACACGATTGGCTCCCAACGAAGGTTCAGATGACAGCAGCACCAGGCCGACAATGATCAGAACAGCGCAAGCCACAGCTGTCACCCCTAGGGGCACCAGGCCATAGTCGAATATGAGCCGGAATTCCCTGCTCAGATCGAAGGTCAATAGACCGACACCGGCGGCAAATGCCACACCCCCAACCGTGGATCGACGGCGAGCCAGCAAGCCGGCCAGAGCCGTGGCCAACAGAACGGGGATCGAAACCGTGTTGGCAATGATCGCCTCGGCCCGACCGTACTCGAAGAGGCCGACGTCGAAGAAGAAGGTGGCCACCCCAACCAGAGCAACCAGGGCGGCGATGGTAACCAAGGCTCGCTGGCCGCCGGATACCTCACCGTTGACGGCCACCACGCCTCTCCCGGCGGGCTCTGGTGGGATGAAAGGAGCAGGCGGCGGGGGGGCAAAACCAGGCGCAGCGGAGACCCCAGCGACCGCCGTGGGAGGGGTGTACTGAGTCTTGGCCCTTTTGCCGACATCGGGTGGAGGGGCAAAGGCCTGGGACGCCGGTTGGGTTGGCGCTAGTGGCTCAGGCCGGGGCTGTGGCCTTGCCATCCGGGCTCCCACTGCCACCTCGGTCAACTCGTTCAACTCGGCCACGAACTGGGCCGCGGTCTGAGGTCGCTGATCGGGGTCCTTGGCCAAGGACCGCTGGATGAACCCATTGAGCGCAGCCGGTGCCAGCTCCGAGGGCAAGTCGGGAGGCTGCTCGTAGAGGAGGCGAGCCATCAACGGATTGAGCGAATCATCGGTCGCCCGCCAGAACGGGGCCTGCCCGGCGATGAGGTTATACAAGGTCGAGGCGGCCGAGTAAAGATCCGACCGCTCGTCGCGCTTGTTGTCGAACGTCTCGGGTGGGGTGTGGAGCCAACTGGCAGTGATATGGGTCGAAGTGGCGCCAGTGGCGTCCCGGAGGTAGGCGATACCAAAGTCGGCCAACCTGGGTTCATCGTCAGCCAGAAGGATGTTCTCGGGCTTGACGTCGCGATGGAGGATCGACTCCTGATGGGCACGGCCCAGAGCTTCGACCACCGGAACCAGATACCCGACGGCTTCGACCCACTCCACTTGGTGACGCTGTTCGAGCAAGTCAGCCAGGGTCCCGCCCCGAACCAGCTCCATGATCAGGTAGGGGTGGTTGTCTGAGGTGTAGCCAGCGCCGTAGACCGTCACCACATTCGGGTGGTCCGAGAGACGGCCCAGCACCTCGCATTCCCGCTCGAAACGACGACGTTCGGAGTCCTTGGTCAAGGTATTCAACACCTTGACAGCAACGGGACGCTTCAGCAGGGTATGGCTGGCGGCGTAGACCGAGCTGAACCCGCCCTGGCCGATGAGTTCGACATCGCCCAGATTCTCGATTCCGAGATCGACTCCCATCGCCGTCCCCGACTCACTAGCCGATGGAGCGAAGGTCGACAGTGAAGATCAGGGTCTCATTGGGTCCGATGACGCCACCGGCTCCGCTTGCCCCATAACCAAGGTCGGGCGGGATGGTAATCGTGCGGCGGCCTCCGACTCGCATGCCCTGCACCCCCTGGTCCCATCCTTGGATGACCTGGCCGGCACCGAGGGTGAACGACAGGGGGTCACCTCGGTTCCATGAGGCATCGAACTCCTGCCCTGTGCTCCAGCTCACCCCAACGTAGTCGACATTGATCTGGGCCCCCGCCACCGCCTCGGGCCCATCGCCGATGAGATGGTCCTCGGTCTGGAGCTCGCCTGGCGCGTCGCCAGTGGGCACGTTGATGGTCGGCCGTTCGGAGGTGTTCATGGCCCAGACGCTAGCGGCCGACGGGCCAAGCCCGGTGAAGCCACCGCTAGGAATGCTATGGCCGGCGAAAGTAGGGTCTGCCGGAACGTCTCGCAGATCGAAGCGAGGTCGGAGCCGAGCCGAGGAGGCCAGCATGGCTACAGCACTACCAGAACGAGCTCAGGTGATCGTCATCGGGGGTGGCATAGTTGGTTGCAGCATCGCCTACCATCTGACCCGCCGGGACTTCACCGATGTTCTGGTCATCGAGCAAGGCCAGCTGACTTCGGGAACCACCTGGCATGCCGCTGGGCTCGTCTCCCAGTTGAAGGCCACCCACAGCCTGACCAAGTTGGCCACCTATTCGGCCCGCCTCTTCGAGGAGCTGGAAGACGAGACGGGCCAAGCCACCGGCTACCGCACCCCAGGGTCGATCTCGGTAGCCGACAACCCCGAACGGTGGGAGGAGATCCTGCGGGGAGCGTCGATGGCAACCACTGTCGGGGTGGAGACCGAGGTGATCGACCTCGATCAGTTGGAGGATCACTGGCCTCTCATCAACCGCGACGATCTCGTTGGTGCCCTCTACATCCCCCGCGATGGCCAGACCTCCCCGGTCGACACAACCATGGCCCTGGCCCGGGGGGCCAAGGATCGGGGTGCCACCATCGTCGAGGGGGTAGCCGTAACCCAGCTGTTGACCGACGGGGATCAGATCACGGGGGTCGAGACTGAACAGGGTCCCGTCGAGGCTGAGATCGTGGTTCTGGCCACGGGTATGTGGACTCGTCAGCTGGCATCCAAGATCGGGGTCAACGTTCCCCTCCAGGCCTGCGAGCACTTCTATGTGGTCACCGAGCCGATCGAAGGAGTCGATCGCACCACCCCCATCCTGCGTGACCCGGGGAACTACACCTACTTCAAGGAGGAGACGGGCAAGATCATGGCCGGCTTCTTCGAGCCAAGGGCCAAGGTCTGGAACCTCGACGGCATCCCCCGCGACTTCGCCTTCGGCACCCTCGACGAGGACTGGACCCATATCGGCCCCATCTTCGAGCGGGCCGTGCACCGGGTGCCAGCTCTGGCGGAGTGCGGCTTGCAGCTGTTTCTGAACGGTCCCGAAGCGTTCACCCCCGACGGGATCTACTACCTGGGCGAATCACCGGAGATCGACGGCTGCTATGTGGCCGCTGGGTTCAACTCGGTCGGTATCCAGTCAGCCGGCGGGGTGGGCTGGGCCTTGGCCGATTGGATCGCTGATCGGCATCCACCCTTGGATCTGGCCTCGGTCGATATCCGTCGGGCCCTCCCTTTCCAGGCCGACGCCGACTATCTGGAGCAACGAATCGCCGAGAGCCTTGGGTTGCTGTACGCCATGCATTGGCCCCACCGCCAATACGAGAGCGCCCGCGACCAGCGTCTGTCCCCCATCCACCAACGCCTCGATGACGCCGGGGCGGTATTCGGTGAGACGGCGGGTTGGGAGCGCCCGAACTGGTTCGCCAACCCCGACCAGATTCGGGCCTATGCCTACAGCTACGGGAAGCAGAACTGGTGGGCCAACACGGGGGCCGAATGCGAAGCGGTCCGCCAACGGGTTGGACTGTTCGATCAGTCGTCCTTCGCCAAGTTCACCGTCGAAGGCCCTGAAGCTCTGGATGTGCTCAACACCCTCAGCGTGGCCGAGATCGATGTGGCCCAGTACAAGACCGTCTACACCCAGTGGTGCAACCATCGGGGCGGGATCGAGGCTGATCTGACCGTGACCCGTCTCGACGAAGATCGGTTCTTCGTGGTCACCGGAGCGGCCTCCCAGACCCGCGATTGGGCCTGGCTGCGACGGGCCTGCCGGGGCCGCCGGGTCGAGATCGCCGACGTCACGGACAGCCAGGCCATGTTGAGCGTGATGGGCCCCCGCTCACGGGCGGTGCTCGAGACGCTGACCGACTCTCCCCTGACCAACGAGGCTTTCCCCTATGGGACGGGCAAGCGGCTGACGGTGGCCGGTGTCGAGACCCTCGCCCTGAGGATGACCTATGTCGGCGAGCTGGGGTGGGAGCTCTATGCAGCAAACGACGACGCGGTGGCTCTCTACGATGCCCTGATTAGGGCAGGCGAGCCCCATGGACTGACCCTGGCTGGATACCACGCCATGAACACCCTCCGACTCGAAGCCGGCTATCGCCATTGGGGTCACGACATCACCGACCAGGACACCCCGATCGAGGCGGGACTGGGGTTCACCATCGCATGGGACTGTGCCACCGACTTCAAGGGCAAGGCCGCCCTCGAAGCCCAGCGGAGCCAGCCCCGGACCAAGCGCTTGATCCAGTTCCGTCTGGAGGATCCTGACCTGCTCCTCTACCACGACGAGCCGATCCGCCGAAACGGGGAGCTGGTGGGCCGGACCTCGTCAGCCATGTGGAGCTATGTCGAAGATCGTTGCCTGGCCATGGGCTACCTCGTCAACCCCAACAACGGTGGGGTGACAGCCCAATGGCTGGATGCTGGCTCATTCGAGATCGAGGTGGCCGGTCAGGCCATTCCGGCCACCACCTCGATCCGCTCGTTCTACGATCCCACCAACGAACGGGTCCGCCTCTGAACCTGATCTTGGCCCGGGAACCGTCACCCCCTTCGTCTAGCTGTTGGGGTTGCGGCCGACCAGGCCAAGGTAGCGATCGATGATGCTGGCGTCCTCGCTGACGGGGATGGCCTCGCCAACCAGGCGCATCTTGGCCAGCGATTCCCGCATTGCCGAGATCCGATCGAATGAGAGCTGAGCCAGGCCCTCGTCGAGGACAGCCTCGACCCCGGTGGCTTGGGAGAGGTCCCAAGCGTGGGTCAGCGGATCCCATTGGACGACTCCGATCAGCTGATCGATCGTCATCGGTCCGAACCAGTACTTGCCCTCGTGGTGGAGAGCCCCCTTGGTATCGAGGGCAGCCAAGGCGTTGTCCCGCCCCTCGGCCCACACCGCTCTCGGGTCACTCAAGTCTTCGGGAGCCTGAGGCAGGATCATCTCGTTGCCGGCGGCCATGTGGGCTACCCCGTTCAATACACCGACCTGGTGACCGACGACGTCGCGGGCCGTCCATCCCTCGCACGGTGATGGCTGATCCCAAGCCGAATCAGGGATCCGTGCCACCACAGCATCCATACCGTAAACGGCCTTGGTGAAGTTCCGCAGATTTTCGCTCACGCCATCGTTCTCCTGTTCATCGCTCGCTTCATATCCTCACACGGTCTAGAAGACGTTGCGAGCTCGGCCCCTACCTCACCAGGGACGACCCCAGGTTTCCCAGTCGAAGGGCTCGACACCGGCTTCTGTGAGCCGCCAGATGGAGGCCTCGACCCCTCCGTCGGCCAATTCGAGAAAGCCGACGGTGCCGAGCTGAGCCACCAGGTTGTGGGGGAAGGTGGCTGAGCCGGGATTGACGCAGAGCACACCGTCGATAGTGGTGATGTGCTCGACGTGGGTGTCGCCGTAAACGATCACGTCCAGCGTCTCGCCGTCGAAGTGGCGCTCGATGGCATGGACGACCTTGTAGTTGCGCTGCTCGGGGATGGGCAAATGGTGGGTGAGCCCGATCCTGAGCCCGTGATGCTCCAATACCCACGAGGGGCGGAGCCGCTCATCGTCGGGCTGGAGGCCCCGCCCGCTGGAGCCATCGTCGCCGTTGCCGCGGGCAGCGTAGGTGGGGGCGACCGCACTGAGACCCTCGATGACCGAGATGTCATAGATGTCGCCGGCATGGAGGATCGCCTCACAGCCGTCGAAGACCTCGAAGACGTGAGGCCAGAGCTCAGGCATGGCCTCGGGGATGTGGGTGTCGGAGATCAATCCGATGCGCATGATGCCATTCTCCTATACCTACGCCTCGGCCGTCGCCCCTAGCTCGGAGCGAAACGAGGCAGGGCGTTGCCCTCCCCAGTGTCGTCCCACACCACCCGGACCCGGGTGTCGATGGCCACGGTTGCCGGATCGCAGTCGACGATATTGGTCATGAGTCGGGGGCCTTCGTCGAGCTCTACATAGGCCAGAACATAGGGGGTGACCTCGTTCCAGCGTCGCCCCTGACTGCGATGAACGACGGTGTAGCTGTAAACCGAGCCCTCACCGCTTGCGTCAAACCAGGCCAGATCGAAGCTCGAACAAACAGGGCAGAGCGAGCGCGGCCACCAGATGACGGTGTCGCAGGCTTGGCAACGCTGAAGGGTGAGTCGGCCTTCGGCCGTTGCGGCCCAGAACGGAGCGGAGTCCTCGTTGGTGCGGGGAGCGTTGGTCGGTAGCTCGGACATGTTCAGATCTCCCGGGCCATGATGAGGGTGGCGCTACCCATTCTCGCCGCCAGTGATCCCCCGGTTCCGTGGGCCAGCGCCTTTTCGCAGTCTGGGACTTGGACAGCGGGATGGGCTTCGCCCCGAAGCTGGCGGACAGCCTCCAGGATCTTGGTCATCCCACCCCGATTGCCAGGGTGGTTGTTGCACAAACCACCACCGTCGGTGTTGAACGGCAACGCCCCATGAGGAGCGTGGAGGGCACCACTGGCCACGAACTCGCCACCCTTGCCCTTCTCGCAGAACCCGAGGTCTTCCAGGGTTTGGAGCACGGTAATGGTGAAGGAGTCATATATCGATACATAGTCGATGTCGGCTGGGGTCAGGCCCGCTTCGGTGAAGGCCAGCGGCCCCGACCAGACGGCACCGGTGTGGGTCAGGTCGATGCGGCCATTGGCTGTGCCCTTGGGCGCTTCACCCCCACCAAGTATGGCGACACAGTGCCGGTCCAGATCTCGAGCAACCTCGGAGCTGACCACAACGAGGGCTCCTCCACCGTCGGTTATCACACAACAGTCGAGCCGGTGAAGGGGATCAGCGACGAGGGGGGAGGCCAGCACTTCCTCGATTGTCACCACGTCTCGGAGCATGGCGTTCGGATTGTGTTGGGCGTGGGTGGAGGCGGCGACCTTGATAGCGGCCAACTGCTCGCTCGTCGTCCCGAACTCGTACATGTGGCGACGCGCAGCCAGGGCGTAGGCCGCGACCACGGTGCTGCCGTAGAGGCCCTCGAAGTCGATCTCGGGTCCACCCGCTCGACCTGCCCCTCCCGGTTGGGCTCCCCCGGTTCGGGGCTTGCCGGCCAAGCTGACCAGGGCCACCGAGCACTTCCCAGATGCGATGGCGGCGGCGGCATGGTTGACGTGAGCTATGTACGACGAACCCCCCATCTCTGTCGTGTCGATATAGGTGGCCCGGATACCGAGGTAGTCCATCATCGACAGGGTGCCGAATCCCGGAGAGTCACCGGCACCGAAGTAGGCATCCACGTCGCCCATGGTCAGGCCCGCGTCTTGGAGCGCCCCGACGCAGACCCGGGCGTGGATCTCCATGAGGGACTGGTCGGGGATCTTGCGCTCGGGGTGCTCATAGGCGCCGGCAATGAACGCCTTTCCTCTGATGGTCACGAAGTCTCCTGGCGGATCGGTTCGATGGTCAACGTCCGGTAGTGGCTGGCTCAGGTCTCGCGGGGCCGGCGGCGGCGGTTCATCATGTTTTCGGCCGCGTCGGCCACCAGCCCTGGGATGACATTGCTCAGCTCAGCTGAATCCCAGCGGTCGTCCTGGGAGACACCGGGCCCCGCTTCCCAACCCTCCATGCAGTTGATGTTGCCCCCGTTCACGAGGAACACCCTGCCCGTGACCTGGCGAGCCTCGGGCTCGTTGGAGCCCAGCCAGACCACGGTCGGGGCCACATTGTCGGCGTGGCGAAAATCGAACTCGCCTTCCTTCACCTCTTGTCGACCGTAGGGGAGGTTCTCGGTCATCCGGGTCCTGGCCCCGGGTGATATGGCATTGACCGTTACCCCGTAGCGGCCGAGCTCCCCGGCCGCAATGATGGTGAAAGCGGCAATGCCGGCTTTGGCTGCCCCATAGTTGGTCTGGCCCGGATTGCCGTAGAGACCTGATGTGCTGGAGGTATTGATGATGGCTGCCCCCTCCACCGGGTTGTCGGCCTTGGCCCGCTCCCGCCAGTAGGCGGCAGCCCAACGCGATGGTGCGAACGTCCCCTTGAGGTGGACCTGGATGACGGCGTCCCATTCACCCTCGGTCATATTGGTCAACATCCGGTCACGGAGGATGCCGGCGTTGTTGACCACAACGTGGAGCTCACCGAAGGTCTCGATGGCCTGATTGACCATCCGTTGCGCACCCTCCCAGCTCGAGACGTCGTCACCGTTGACGACGGCTTCCCCTCCCATGCCCTCGATCTCGGCCACCACCTGTTGGGCGGCGCTGGGGCTGCCGCCGGTTCCGTCGACCTCGCCGCCGAGGTCGTTGACGACCACCTTGGCCCCCTGACTTGCAAACTCGATGGCGTGGCCACGGCCGATACCCCGACCGGCCCCCGTGACGATCACGACCTTTCCATCACAGATACCCATGGTTCGTTCCCCTTCGTATCGATACCTGACCCACCATAGTGAAGGTCTTGGAATGGTTCAGATTCCCACCCCAGGCTCGACCGGGGAGATGACGATCCTCGTCAATTGGGCCGGAGGCTCGACTGCCGAAGACACCCAGGTGAACGAGCTAGCCCCGAGCGTGGTCCTCCCGTGACCTTCGGCCCTTGGCCAACGGGCCTGGGGAGAGGATCATCAAGAGGTGTTCTCGTTCAGCGACGAGCTTGGGCCGGCCAAGATAGTTCATCTCACCGAGCGTCGAACTGGGCTGCGTGCCATCGTGGTCATCGACAATGTTGCGGCCGGACCGGCCATCGGTGGGCTCCGGATGTCGACCGAGGTCACGACCGAGATCTGTGTTCGCCTCGCTCGGGCCATGACGTTGAAGAACGCCATGGCCGGGCTACCCCATGGGGGAGCCAAATCCGGCATTGTCGCCGATCCCAAAATGGATGTGGCCGACAAGGAGGCGTTGGTCAGAGCATTCGCCGACGCGATCAAGGACCTGAAGGACTACGTCCCCGGGCCCGACATGGGGACCAACGAGACGGCCATGGCCTGGATCCTGGACGAGATCGGTCGAGCGGTCGGACTCCCGTCTGCCCTCGGTGGCCTCCCCCTGGACCAGCTGGGAACCACAGGCTATGGGGTGGCGGTGGCTACCGAGGTCGCGGCCAAACGGATGGCTCTCGACCTCGACGGGGCCCGCATCGTCGTGCAGGGGTACGGCAACGTCGGGCGTCCGGCGGCCCGGTTCCTGGCCGAACGAGGGTGTGTGCTGGTGGCGGTGGCCGACTCCCGGGGAGCGATCACCGAGCCCCAGGGCCTCGACCTCGACACCCTTGATGAGCTCAAGGCCGCTCATGCCTCCGTCATCGACCACCCCGGTCGACCCCTCGGTCACGAAGAGCTGGTTGGAGTCGATTGTGACATCTGGATCCCGGCTGCCGGGCCCGACGTCCTCCGCCTCGACAACGTCGATCGTTTGCGAGCCGACCTCGTCGTGCAAGGAGCGAACATCCCGGCAACACCGGCCGCTGAAGACAGCCTTCACGGCCGCGGTGTCGTCTGCATCCCCGACTTCGTTGCCAATGCCGGGGGTGTGATCTGTGGTGCCATCGAGTACGCCGGAGGTACCAGGCGCCAGGCGTTCGAGACGATCGACGAGCAGATCCGCTCGAATACCGACATGGTGCTGGAGCGGGCTGCCAACCAGGAGGAATCACCGCGCCAATCGGCTCTTGCTATTGTTGGTGATCGCGTTCGGGCCGCGATGACAACCAGGAGGTGGTGCTGATGACGGCCGATGTATCAGGGGCAGGCCGCCGGGTTGGAAACCACAACCCAGGGGTTCTGCGACCCCGGACCAGGCCGGGCCGGTGGTCGATCATGCTGATCGTGGCCTTCGGGGTCCTCCTCGGACTGTTCTTCTTGGCCGTCGCCGTTGGTGAGCGTGGGGGCGACGCCTTCTTCGACAACCTCTGGCTAGCCCTTCCCATGCTGGCCGCATGGTTGGCGGGAGCGGGGGCGACCGCAACCGGGGCCTTTGCCATCATCAGCCGACGTGAGCGGGGTGCTCTGGTCTTCGGAGCGACCCTTCTCGGTTTGCTCGTCACGGCCTTTGGCGTGGCCGAGGTGCTCTTTCCCCACTAGCACCGGGGCGGTGACAGGATCGAGATCATGGGCCAGTCGTGTTCGACGCTGGACATGGTTGTGGCTACGATCCTCACAGGGCCGTATGGCCCGAGGCCGGGCACACAAGTAGGAGAATCCTATGAAGAGACGGTCAAGTTGGATATGGCGCATCAGCGTCATAGGCCTCATCGCCGCGGGGCTGATGCCAGCATCCGCTGGTGCCGATACGCACGGTCACCTGACT
>JAAETV010000112.1 GCA_024227975.1 Actinomycetes bacterium | reverse complement strand
TGAAGCATCCCGGGTTTGGTGCACGTCTCCTTAGTTGGGAAGGTGGCGTCTATGCCAAAGAGATATGACGAGAACACGAAGGCCAGGGCGGTGCGTCTGGTGGTTGAGCACGTGGAGGATTATGCCTCTGAGTGGGAGGCGGTCACGACGGTGGCCGGCCGGTTGGGGGTGAGTCCTGAGACGCTGCGTAGGTGGCTACGTCAGGCCGAGATCGATGCTGGTGAGGCTGATGGGGTTTCGACGTCGTCGGTCCGGGAGATCCGGGATCTGAAACGTAAGAACGCCGAGTTGGAACGGACGATTGAGGTTCTCAAGGCGGCAACGAGTTTCTTTGTGCGGGAGAGCGACCCGCAACGCCGCTGATGTGTGAGTTCATCACCGAGTATCGGGTTCGGTTCGGGGTCGCTCCGATCTGTCGAGCGTTGACCGCGCACGGCTGGAAGATCGCCCCGAGAACCTTCTACGCCTGGCTTGGTCGAGCCCCGTCGAAACGAGCCCTGTGGGACACTGTCATCACCGAGATCCTGGCTGGCTATTACGAGCCGGATCACAACCGGAGACGGCCACCTGAGTCGTTGTATGGATCGTTGAAGATGTGGGAGCATCTCAACCGGGAAGGCATCGAAGTGGCTCGATGCACCGTCGAGCGGTTGATGCGGCGAAATGGTTGGCAGGGTGTGACCCGAACCAAGAAGGTTCGCACCACTATTTCGGATCCAGCCGCGGTGCGGGCTCCAGATCTGGTCAACCGCCAGTTCAGGGTGGAAGCACCCAACCAGCTGGTAGTCGCCGACTTCACCTATGTGCGGATGGCCACCGGCTGTTTTGCGTATACCGCGTTCGTGATCGACGCCTACGCCGACACCATCGTCGGTTGGGAATGCTCGACGTCGAAAGAGACCGCTTTTGTCGAGTCCGCCATCCGTCAAGCCGCCGCCATGCGGGCTCGGGAAGGGACACCACTCGACGGCGACACCATCCACCACTCCGACGCCGGGTCGCAATATACGTCGCTGCGGTTCGGTGAGTCGCTGATGCTTTCAGGGATGGTCCCCTCGATCGGGTCGGTCGGTGACGCCTACGACAACGCGCTTGCTGAAACGATCATTGGTCTCTACAAGACCGAATGCATCCCGGCCGACTCGCCATTTCGTGCCTGTCCGCTCAACCGGCTTGCCGACCTCGAGGCAGCTACCGCCGCCTGGGTCGACTGGTTCAACAATCATCGTCTCATGCATCGACTCGGCCGCAGACCCCCCGTCGAACACGAAGCCGAATACCATGCCAAAACCCGCGACGGTCAACCGACCGATCACACATAACCGAGAGTGCAC
>JAAETV010000111.1 GCA_024227975.1 Actinomycetes bacterium | reverse complement strand
GACGATCAGCATCACGCATTGGAGCCGGCGACGGTCGAATGCTCGCGAGAGCACAGCCAGGATCGTCCGGGCAGCGGGTGTGAAGTTTGGTCGCTCGATCCGCCGCTGGAGCACGAGGATCTGATGGCGGAGGGCCAGGATCTTGGCGTCACGCTTGTCGACGGATACGAAGAACATCCCGAGCCGAGCAATCGATAACCGGAACATGTGCGACAGAACCGATGACACGGCCGGCACGGTGCCGCCCGCAACGCTGTGACCTGCAGCGACGCGTTCTCGGCACCCTCAGGGCAACGGCGTCCGGCTCTCTTACGGCGTAATGGCAGTCCCATGGCAGTTTCGGCATGAAGAAACCCCCGGCCGGGTGGCTCGGGGGTTGCGTTTCCCCTGGTGGGGCTTGGCTCCGGGGGTGAGGCTCGAACTCACGACCCACTGATTAACAGTCAGTTGCTCTGCCAGCTGAGCTACCCCGGATCGAAGTACAGAAGGATACCAAGAACTCGCTCTGCCATGCGGCTAGATTCCGCTCAGAGCGCGAAGTGAACCCCGCCCCGCCACAAGCCCGACAACGAGAGATTCTCAGTCCAGATAGTCACGGAGCTTCTCGCTGCGAAGGGGGTGGCGGAGCTTGGCCAGGGTCTTGGACTCGATCTGACGGATTCGCTCCCGGGTCACGCCGAACTCCTTGCCAACCTCTTCCAAGGTCCGGGGTCGGCCGTCGACCAAGCCGAATCGAAGTCGCACCACCTCGGACTCCCGCTCGGACAGATCATCGAGTACGTCCCGCACCGTCTGCTCCAACAGTTTGCGAGCAGCCAGATCAAGGGGGGCCGCCCCCTTGTCTGGAATGAAGTCGGCCATTGAGGTGTCGTCTTCGTCACCCACTGGCGAATCGAGTGACAGGGGATCCTGCTGGGCTATCCGCAGAATCTCACCAACCTTCTCTTCCTCGAGGTCGACCTCGTGGCCGATCTCGGCCAGCGTCGGGTCGCGCTCCAGCTTCTGAGCCAGGGCCCGCTGGGCTCGCACCACCTTGTTGATCGATTCCACCATGTGCACAGGCACCCGTATGGTCCGACTCTGGTCGGCGATGGCCCGGGTGATGGCTTGACGGATCCACCAGGTGGCATAGGTCGAGAACTTGAATCCTTTGCTGTGATCAAACTTCTGGACCGCCCTCATCAGGCCCAGGTTGCCCTCCTGGATGAGATCCAGGATCGGTACCCCCCTACCCACATAGCGCTTTGCTATGGACACCACGAGCCGCAGGTTGGCCGATGTCAGCTCCTGGCGAGCACGGTCGCCATCGCGAGACGACCGCCGCAATGCCCGTCGCTTCTCGGGCGCCAGACTCTCCCAAGTACCGCTGGTGAGCAGGGCCGCCGATTCGGCAGACGCCTCTGCTCCTGACTCGATCCTCTTAGCCAGCTGAACTTCCTCTTCAGCCGTCAGGAGAGGCACCTTGCCGATCTCCTTGAGATACATCTTGACCGGGTCAGCCGAACCGCTGGCCCGAGCCATGGCGGCTGCCGCCATCCGGGCCGGATCGCGGCGGGGCCGTACCCGCTTCGACCCCGACCCCGCTGGCTCATGACCATTCACGTCGGGTTGGATCTCGCTCTGATCATCGAACGGGATCTCGTTCTCAGCCAGGAAGTGACGTACTTCAGCCAGCACCGTCGGAGTCAGCTCGACCCGCTGCATCACCGCCACTACGTCGTCAGGAGTGAGGGGACGCCCCCCTCGGGCTCGCAACAGCAAGCGTTGCCGGTGCTCTTCGGCCAGCGAAGAGCTTGTCGCCACGACGTCGTCAGTCGCGATGACAGGCTGCTCGGTCACGAGTCCTCCTCCAGATCCTCCAACACCCAACCTAGCAAGCTCTCGACGGTCGACGCCTTCTGAGCCGGGTCTTGCAATTGTTCGAGCTGGAGTCGGAACCACTCAAAATCCTTCGCCAGCAGGGCCGATGCCTCACCAGTGGCCTCTCTGGCCTTGGCCCGATATTCATCCATCTGACGCCCCAGGTAGCCCCGCCACAGTAGAGCGGCAACGTCAAGGGCATCGGCCGTGGACTCCTCGACGGCCAACCGCTGAACGAATTCGGCCACCTCGGGACCACCGTGCTCGATGACATCGTGCAGCGACGAGAATTTGCAGAACAAGTCATACACCGTTGCACAACGTGGTTCGACGAACAGATCAGGCACTAGCAGATCCATTACCTCCTGGCCTTTGTGAACGGCCAGGCGCAACGCTTCCAACTCGGCTGTGTTGCGATTCGAGGCGGCCTGGGGGCGCTCTGACGGCCTCTGAGCCTGCCTCGGCTGTGCCCCCTCAGCCAACATCGACCGGATCAGGTCTGGCTCGAACTGGCAGCGGCTGGCCACCATCATCACATACTGATCGCGGACTAGGCGATCTGGGTGCTCGGCCACCATGGCCATGGCCCGTTCGGCAGCCTTTGCCCTCCCCTCGGCCGTCGAACGGTCGACCCCGTCGATGGCCCGATCGACCCGGAACTCGAGGAACGGTCGGGCCTCGGTCACCACCTGAACCAGTCGGGCCGGGTCGCTCTGCGCCAGATCAGCCGGATCGACCCCGGCCCCCATGTCAACTACGGCCACATCGAGGTCGTGGGCCTTCTCCCATTCGTAGAACCGGGCCGCCGCGTTCTGACCGGCAGCGTCAGCGTCGAAAGCCAGGACCACACGACGGGCAAAGCGGCGCAGCAGCTTCACATGCTCCTCGGTAAGGGCGGTCCCACAGGTGGCGACCGCCCGGCCAGCTCCGGCCAGATCGAACCCGATGACGTCGGTATAGCCCTCACACACGATTACCTCGTCGGCCTCGACGATGGCCGTCTTAGCCCAATGCAACCCGTAGAGCACCCTGCTCTTGGCGTAGACGGTCGACTCGGAGGAGTTCTTGTACTTGGGACCATCATGACCAGGCATGATTCGACCTCCGAACCCGACGGCCTCACCCTGGGCATCGAAGATCGGGAACTGGATCCGACCGCGGAATGCATCTTGTTGGCGGCCGAAACGGTTGACGAACCCCAAGCCACTGTCGGTCAGATCCTCGTCCGAGACCCGCAGTGCCTTGGCCAGGAGATCCCACCCCTCGGGAGCCCACCCGATCCGATATCGACGCACCACATCGCCGTCGTAGCCCCGCTGGCGGAGATAGCTACGGGCGGGACCTGCATCAGCTGAGGTCAGGAGCCGCTGGTGATACCACTCGACGGCCTTGCCGATCGTCTCCTGCAGGATCGCCTTGCGCCGTCTGACCTCACCCTGGCCCGAGGTGGTGTAGCGCAGGGTGACATTGGCCTTGTTGGCCAACATCTCAACCGCAGCCACGAAATCGAGCTGCTCCTTCTCTTGGACGAAGGTGATGATGTCGCCCCCCACCCCACAGCCGAAGCAGTAGTAGAGCCCATCCTCGGCGTTGACCGAGAACGAGCCTGTCTTCTCGGCATGGAATGGGCAAAGGCCCTGATAACGAAGGCCTACCCGCTTGAGTTGGGTGTACTCGGAAACGATGGCCACCATGTCGGTGACCTCACGAACCCGCACCACATCTTCGTCGACGATTCCCACTTGCAGCCCAACCTAGCGTCCCGCTGCAACGCTCGGGTCGAGCGCCCCTAGACCAGCTTTTCACCCAACCAGCCGACGACATCAGTGATGGGTAGCCGGACCTGGTCCATGGTGTCACGCTCACGGATTGTGACGGCCTTGTCGTCGAGTGAATCGAAGTCGAACGTGATGCAGAACGGGGTACCGATCTCATCCTGGCGGCGGTAGCGACGCCCGATGGCCTGGGTCTCGTCGTAGTCGCACATCCACTGCTGCTGGACCGAGGCCAGCAGGTCCCGGGCCGGCTCTGTCAACTCGGGCTTCTTGGAGAGGGGCAGCACCGCCACCTTGTAGGCCGCGATCCGATGGTGGAGACGCAACACCGTTCGCTTCTCGTTGTTGACCTCCTCCTCATCGTAGGCCGCCATCAGAAAGGCCATCATCGTTCTGGTCGCCCCCGCCGCCGGTTCGATGACATGGGGTAGGTAGCGGACATTGTTGGCCTGATCGAAGTACTCCAGGCGCTGACCCGAGTGCTCGGCATGTTGACGGAGGTCGTAGTCGCCACGGTTGGCGATGCCCTCCAGTTCATCCCAACCCCAGGGGAACAGGTACTCGACATCGCTGGTGCCCGACGAGTAGTGACTCAGCTCGTCGTCCCCGTGGGGCCGCAATCTCAACTGATCGGGGCTGATGCCATGGTCGATGTACCACTGGTAGCGCTCCTGACACCAGAACTGGTACCACTCGTCCGACGACTCGGGAGGTACGAAGAACTCCAGTTCCATCTGCTCGAACTCCCGGGTCCGGAACACGAAGTTTCCGGGGGTGATCTCGTTGCGAAAGCTCTTACCGATCTGGGCGATACCGAACGGGGGCTTCTTGCGAGACGTGTTCAGCACATTGGCGAAGTTGGTGAACATCCCTTGGGCTGTCTCGGGCCTGAGGTAGGCCACCGCCCCCTCATCTTGGACCGGACCGGCTTGGGTCTTGAACATCAGGTTGAATTGGCGGGCCTCGGTGAACTCCCCCCGCTTGCCGCACGTCGGGCACTGCTCAGGGTCATCGAGCTTGTCCTCACGGTGCCGAGCCCCACAGTTGCGGCAATCGACGAGGGGATCGGTGAAGTTGGCCAGATGGCCAGAAGCCTCCCAGATAGCAGGAGGGGACAAGATGGCTGCATCGAGACCAACGACGTCGGCCCGAAGCTGGACCATGGATCGCCACCAGGCATCCTTCACGTTGCGGAGCATCAGGACTCCGACCGGCCCATAGTCGTAGGTCGAGCGGAAACCGCCGTAGATCTCGGCCGAGGGAAAAACGATTCCCCGCCGCTTGGACAGGTTCACGATCTTGTCGAACAACTCCGGCGATGGCTCGGTCATATCAGCGATCGTAACGGCTTGATCCGCTCTAGCTGCCTAGAATTCGGCCCGAGACCGCCAACTACGCCTGCCAGGGCCACCGCAAGGCCCTCAGCTGTGCAGTTGCTCGTAGAGCACAGCCGACGATTGGAGCCGGCGCTCGATGTGCTGCTCGATCATGCGGGAGGCCAATGCCTCCAATTCCCGAGCTATCGGCTCCGAAGTGGTAGTGAGCACATGGCGGACCTGGCCCTCCAACACGGCGCACAGGGCGAGACGAGCTTCAGGGGTGATGGGCTGACCGAGCCCCCGCCCACAACGGCGGCACAGGACCCCGCCTTCGTGGAGCTGGAGGGTGACGAGATCGTCGGATGTCCCACACGACACGCAGGCATCGACCCTGGGCTGCACCCCCTCCAAGGCCAACAGCTTGGCGACGAAGGCGGGAACCACCAACGCGTTTCCCGAATGGTCAAGCTCTCGGAGAGCTCCGGTCAGGAGCTTGAACAGGGCGGGATTGGCGTCACCCTCGTTTGCCGTATGGTCGATGGCTTCGAGCAGTATGGCCGAACGTCCGTAGCTGTCGAGATCGGATCGCAGATTGGCCAGTGGTTCGGTCCGCTCAGCCTGGGTCACGATGTCGAGGTTGCGACCCTCGTACAACTGGAGCTGCACGATCGATCCTGGTTCCAGCCGAGAGCCGAACTTGCTCCTGGTCCGTCGAACCCCTTTCGCCACCGCCCTGACCTTGCCCCGACCCCGGGTGAACAACACGATGATCCGGTCGGCCTCACCCAGCTTGTAGGTACGAAGCACGACCCCCTCATCGCGATACAGAGCCATGGCTAGTCGGTAAGCCCTCCAAATCGGCGGTCCCGTCGTTGGTACTCGCCTATGGCGTCAGCCAGATGTTCACGCCGAAAATCAGGCCAATAGGTGTCGGTGAACACCAGTTCAGCGTAGGCCGACTGCCACAGCAGATAGTTCGACATCCGGTATTCACCCGAGGTCCGAATCCAGAGATCGACGTCGGGCATCTCAGGATCGTAGAGACGCTTGGCGATGGCGGCCTCATCGATACCAGCCGGGTCTGCCCCTTCCATCACCAGCGCCTTCACCGCGTCGACGATCTCGGTTCGCGCCCCATAGTTGAAGGCGACACTGAATGTCAGCTTGCGATTGTGGGCCGTCAGGGCCTCTGCCTCATCGATCCGTTGGAGCAGCCGCTTCGGCACTCGCCAGTCACGACGGCCGACGAAGCGGATCCTGACGCCCTTCTCATTCAATTCGTCACGGCGTCGAATCAGCAGCGACTCGTTGAAGCGCATCAGGAATCGCACCTCGTCGCCCGGTCGGCGCCAGTTCTCGGTCGAGAAGGCGTACACGGTCAGCCAGGAGACTCCGAGCTCCAGCGCCCCCTCGACGACATCGAGCAGCGCTTCTTCCCCTGCGGCGTGGCCGTCGGTGCGCTTCAGGCCACGCTCTTTGGCCCAACGACCATTGCCATCCATGACGCAGGCAACATGTTGGGGGACCCGATCGAGGTCGATCTCTGTCAAATCCATTGGAATCAACCGTACCTGGGTGGGATCAGGGTTCGGCCTCAGAGTCAGGCTAGGCAGTCGTCGTGGTCGCGTCGGCCGTGGTCGAGGTCGTCGAAGCCGTGGTCGAAGTCGTCGAAGCCGTGGTCGAAGTCGTCGAAGCCGTGGTCGAAGTCGTCGAAGCCGTGGTCGAAGTCGTCGAAGCCGTGGTCGAAGTCGTCGAAGCCGTGGTCGAAGTCGTCGAAGCCGTGCTGTCTGTTGTTCCGACTACTGACGAGGTGGGAGCAGCCGTTGTCCCCTGAGGGTCCCTGGTGGTAGACGGCGCCTCGGTCACTGGAATGGTGGCCGTCGTGATCGGGGTGGCGGAGGTAGGCAGGGTCGTCGAGCTAGCCAACGTCCCAGTCCTCGACAACAAGGTGGTCGCCGGCAGGAGATTGTCGTCAGCTACTACAGTAGTGCCGTCGCCGCGGTCGACGATGAGTACGGCCCAACCGACTACGCCCACCAGAACGGCAAGGGCACCCACCAGCATTGTTGTGAACCAACGACGGTCGATCATGTCGCGAATCACATCGAAGCGGCTCATGGTGGCGAAGGCCGCGATCGGCTGGCCTCGACTTGCGACGCCAGTGTTGTGCCCGTCGGGGGCGAAGAACTGGTCGGCTCCCGGACCTGACACATCACCGAGCACACCCGTTGACTGGTCGAGGAACGAGCTACCCGGCGTCTTGCTGGGGAGAGGATCGACCACCGTCGATCGCGCCAACGACGAAGGGGCAGTTGCGGCCGGCCCGCCCAATATCGGCTCGTTGGGGAAGTCGATCAGGGGTGTCGACGTTTGCGGTTGATCTACGCCGTCCTGGCCCACTCGCTTCGTGGCGTAATACGACGATGGGGGTTCCTGACCCTGGCCTGTACCTGCACCAAACAGGGCGCCCGACCCTTCGGTGATCGTTCGACGTGGCACATCTCCCCCGTCGGCGAACAACCCCTTGGCCGGCGATGGTTGGCCAGGTTGTTCCGGCTCATGACCACCGTTTTCGATCATCTCGAACAACCGGCTCGTCCGAAGCTCATGGGTCATCATCTCTGGCCGGAGCGGCTCCTGTTCCAGCTCTGGGAGCAGAATGTCCTTGGGCGCCGGGGGAGTCGGTGGTGCTGGAGGACGGCCGGGAGGAGGAGGAGGGAGAGGGAGCCGATCGTCGAGGCCAAGCGTGTAGTCACCAGACTTGGGAAGTCCCTCGCGAAACTGCTCCATCTCCGATGTGAAGTCGGCTGTCAGCATCCCATCGACCTCGGGCCAGAAGTACCCTGCCTCGGGATCCTCAACGATGTCGCGTCGGCCGCGGACCGCCGATCGCGTAGACCCGCTCGTCGTGCCGCCAGGAGCGGGAGGCCGTGAAACTCTCGGCTGCCGCCCACCTCTTTGATCTTTGGTCATGCGTGTTGCAACCCCATGTGAAGATCGCGCCCGGACCGTTCCAGGTCTAGAGCCTAGTCCCTAGGCTTCGAGGGGTGTCAGTCACCGCCGAATCACTGGGTAACGTCACTCATGCCCTGCCGGGAGGGGGCGAGGACCGACCGGGCCAGGTGCAGATGGCCGAGGAGGTAGCGTCTGCCATCGAATCGAGGGGCATTCTGCTGGTCGAAGCGGGCACCGGGACCGGGAAATCCCTGGCCTATCTGACCCCTATCGTCGCCTCCGACGTGAGGGCCGTCATCGCCACTGCCACCATTGCCCTCCAGGGTCAGCTCATCGAACATGACCTACCCCAGGTGGCCAAGGGGCTCGAACGGCCAGTGTCGGTTGCCCTGCTGAAGGGGCGCAGGAACTACATCTGCCAACAACGTCTGAGTGAGCTCCAACGGGCCGAGCTGAGCGAACAGCTGGAGCTTCTGCGGGGAACGAACCCCTCGGCCCACCTCTCCACCATCGCCGATTGGGCCGATACCACCATTGATGGCGATCGAGAGGAGCTCGATCCCGCTCCCCCGCCCGATGTGTGGTCCGCAGTCAGTGTCGGCGCCGACGAATGCCCGGGTGCAACCCGCTGCCCCTCTGGCGCCGAGTGCTTCTCCGAGCGGGCCCGCCAGCGGGCCCACGAGGCCGACGTGATTGTCACCAACCACCACTACTACGGGCTCCATCTGGCCTCGGACAGCGCCTTGTTGCCTGACCATGATGTGGTGGTGTTCGATGAAGCCCACCAGCTAGTCGAGACCTTGGGTGCCACCTGTGGTACCGAGCTCGGCGGTATTCGTTTCCGCACCTTGGGACGCCGGGTGAGGGGTGTGCTCACCGACGACGATCTCCCGGCTGCCCTCGACCGTTCGGCCTTCGATTTCGACGATCAGATCCGTCCTACCCGAGGCTTGAAGGCCGAGATCACCCCAGATCTGATCGCCCAGATGATCACGGGCCGCGATCGCGCCGACCAGGTCATCAGCGCCCTACGCAAGCTCGATCCCAGTGAGGGCAGCGATGTCGCGGCCAGGATCGAGCGGACCATGGTCACAGCAACCAACCTCGTGAACGACATCGACGCCATCATCGAGGCCGACGACACCGATGTGTTGTGGGTTGACGGGTCTGACACGAATCCTGTCATGCGCCGGACACCGCTCGATGTCGGGCCAGTCCTCAACGAGCAACTGTGGGATACCCGAGCGGTGGTGATGACCAGCGCCACCCTGGCCGACAGCATCGTTGGCCACCTCGGTCTCGGTTCAAGCACCGGAGTGGTTCGGGTCGGTTCCCCGTTCGACTACGAACAGCTGGGTCTGTTGTACTGCGCTGCCGACCTGCCAAACCCCCGCCAGACGGCCTATCGGGAAGCGGCCCAAGCCGAGATCGCCACCCTGGCCGCCGCCGCTGGAGGTCGAACGCTTGCCCTGTTCACCAGCAATTCGGCCATGCGTGAGGCAGCAGAGGCCCTGGCCGACATGCTGCCGGGCCCGATCCTGGTCCAGGGCGACGCTCCCCGCGACGTGCTGGTGGGCCGTCTCAAGACCGAGCGAGGGGCGGTGTTGCTGGCCACCATGTCGTTCTGGCAGGGGGTCGATATTCCTGGCCAAGCACTGACCCTGGTCACCATCGATCGCCTCCCCTTCCCCCGCCCCGATGAGCCAGTGAGCCAAGCCCGACGAGAGCGAGCGGGAGCGGCGGCCTTTCGTGAGGTTGACTTACCCCGAGCCCAGACCCTGCTCGCCCAGGCCGCCGGAAGATTGATCCGGCGGGGTGACGACCGAGGCGTTGTTGCCGTCCTCGACCCCCGCCTGGCCACGAGCAAGCACTACCGCTGGGATCTCATCAGCGTCCTGCCCCCGTTCAAGCGAACCAAGGACCGCGACGAGGTCATCGCTTTTTTGAGCTCCCTCGACGAGGCAGCCCTAGTCGATGATCAGGTCGTTCAATAGCCGAGACGTTCGATCGAGGCCCGGTCCTGTTGCCAATTGGGCTCGACGGTAACGAACAGCTCCAAGAACGCTCCCTTTGGCAGCTGGTGTCTGACCCGTGTCCCAACCTCTTTCAAGACCTTGCCCTTGGCCCCGATGACGATCCCCTTCTGGGAGTTTCGTTCGACCAGGATCTCCACCCGGATCCGAGGCCACTCCCACTCGGTCACCCTCGTTGCCACCGAGTGAGGTACCTCATCTCGGGTCACACGGAGAAGCTGCTCTCGAACCAGTTCGGCCACCCACTCCTGCTCACCGACATCGCTGACCATCTCCTCCGGATACCACTGGGGGCCCTCGGGCATCAGCGAGAAGAGATAGTCGACCAGAGCCCTCACACCCTTGCCAGTGAAGGCCGAGACGGGGAAATAGCTGGCGACACCCAACTCAGACGCCGCCTCCAGTTGTTTCATTACTTGCTCAGGGGCCAACCCATCGATCTTGTTCAACACCGCGATCGTCGTTTGGGGATCGAGCGAGTTGGCGATGAACCGATCACCCCGTCCAACTCCGGACCGGGCGTCGAGCACAAGACAGACTACGTCTACGTCTCTCCGAGCCGCCGCCGCCGACTCATTGAGCCGGTCACCAAGAGCCGTCTGGGGCTTGGAGATGCCCGGGGTATCAACGAACACGACCTGGCAGCCCTCCCGATTGAGGACCCCACGGACCTGATGACGGGTGGTTTGGGCCTTGTTGGAGACGATCGAGACCTTACGCTCGATGATCTTGTTCACCAGGGTCGACTTGCCGACATTGGGGCGCCCGGTCAGGGCCACGAAACCACTACGAAAAGGAGTATCGCTACTCACCAACCCCCTCCGAAACCGGGTCGAGGCCAGCTGGGTTTGGCTGGGAGATACTGACCCGGGTGATACGGCGGCCCTGCAATCGCTCCACCCGAAGCGGGTAGCCGTTGACCAGACAGACATCACCGACGGTTGGTACCCGCCCGAACCGATCGAAGACCAGGCCACCAACCGTGTCCCAGTCACCCTCGGGCAGCTCGACGTTTGCTTGCTCGTTGAGATCGTTGATCGAAATGCGGGCGTCGACCCGGAGCGTGCCGTCGTCTGCCTCCTCGATGGGGTCCGATTCATTGTCGTACTCGTCGACGATCTCACCCACCAGTTCCTCGATCAGGTCCTCCAGGGTGACGAGACCGGCGATACCACCGTATTCATCGACAGCCATGGCCATGTGGAAGGATTCTGACTGCATCTCCTTCAACAGGTCGGCCACCTTCTTGGTCTCGGGCACGAACTGGGAGGTGCGTATCAGGTCCTCGTCGTCGACCCGCTGATCTGGTTTGCCGTCCAGCTCGGCCCGGATCAGGTCCTTGACGTAGACCAGGCCAACCACGTCGTCAACACTGTCACCGAGGACCGGCACACGCGAGTAGCCGACCGAGGAGGTGACCTCCAAGGCCTCTTCGACCGTCAGATGGCGGGGGATCGTAGTCATGTCGGTTCGGGGGACCATCACCTCTCGAACGATCGTGCCTCCGAATTCGATGACGGACTCGATGAGGTCACGCTCTTCCTGGTCGATGACATCATCCTCGACCGCGGCGTCGGCCAAGGCGATCAGCTCCAGGGCCGACGAGAACGGCCCTTCACGTAGCCCCTTGCCGGGAACGATCACATTGGTGAGGCTGATCAGGGCGTTGGCCAGCAGCCGGATGGGGGCGAAGCGGGCCACGAGCTCCACCGGCCCGGCCAGAATCAGAGCAGTCCGATCGGCGCGGAGGATGCCCAGTGTCCGAGGTACAGCTTCGGCCACCACGAACACCACGCATACGTTGATGGCAACGGCGACGACAGTGAGGGGCCAAGACATGAACCGGTTGGCCAGTGTGGCGATGAGCGTGGTCTCGGTCAGCTGTACCAACAGGACAACGAACCGGAGGGGGTTGATGACGGCCTCTGGTTCCTCCAGGATCCGGATGAGACGAGCGGCCCGTCTGGGGTCATTGTTGAACATGACCTCGGCCCTGACGGCGTTGGTCCTGGTCAAAGCCTCTTCGGCGGCCACCAGGGCTACCGCCAGCAGGAGCAGGATCACGGCCGCGGCCAAGGCGACGACGTCTCCCGATCCGAATTGGGTGCCCAACATCATCTCACCATCACCGGGTGAGCGAAGCCGGCTCGAGCCAGATGATGGCGTTCCCGGCTCTGCATCTCTACGGTCTCTTCGGGCGCGACGTGGTCATGGCCAAGCACGTGGAGGACCCCATGAATCACCAAGAGGGCAAGCTCGGCCTCGACGCTGCCGGCGTGGCCCGCAGCCTGCTCTCGAGCCACATCAGGACAGACGACGACATCGCCGAGATGGGGCGGCGGTCCGTCGACCCCGACCTTGGCCTCCATAGAGTCTCCGAGCGACTCGGGGGCCGAGGCCAGGCCAGGACCATCGAGAGGAAAGCTCAGCACGTCGGTTGGACGGTCCTGACCCAGGTGTTGACGATTCAGCTCCCCCATCGGTTCCCGGTCGACGAAGAACAGATCGAGGTGGCCGCCGACCATCCCCTCAGCAAGCAGGGTCTCATGAGCCAGAGCGCTCCACCGACCCATTTCGGGCCAGCCGACTTCTGTCTCATCATGACCGTCGACCGTCACGGTCAGCGGCCCGGCTTCACTCACGGCCTGTTCCCATCGAAACGGGCGTAGGCATCGACGATGTCTTGAACGATGCGGTGCCGCACCACATCAGATGAATCGAGTCTGACGAAGTTCAGCCCGTCGATCCCTCCCAAGATCTTCTCCAGCTGGAGTAGGCCACTTCTCCCGCCAGCCACATCGACCTGGGTTTCATCTCCCGTGATGACAGCCTGGGAGTTGAAGCCGATCCGGGTCAGGAACATCATCATCTGTTCTGGTGTCGTGTTCTGGGCCTCGTCGAGAATGATGAAACTGTCGTTGAGGGTGCGACCACGCATGAAGGCCAAAGGGGCCACTTCGACGACGCCTCGCTCGAAGAGCCGAGCCGAACCATCGGTGCCGACCATGTCGTGGAGGGCATCGTAGAGAGGGCGGAGATAGGGATCGACCTTCGACATCAGGTCACCGGGAAGGTACCCCAGCCGCTCCCCCGCTTCCACCGCGGGTCGGGTCAGCAGGATTCGTTCCACCTCCTTGTCCCGGAGGGCTCTTATCGCGCACGCCACCGCCAGCCAGCTCTTGCCTGTTCCAGCCGGGCCGATCCCGAAGGTGATGGTGCTCTTTCGGATGGCATCGAGGTAGCGCTTCTGGCCCGCTGTCTTGGGCCGAACCGGCTTCCCCCGGGGGGTGGTGAGGACCCGGTCGGTCAGGATTTCCGATGGCTTCTCGTCGGCCTGGACCATCTGGATGGCTCGGAGGACGGCCGCCGGCTCCAGATACTGGCCCCGTTGGAGGATCAGAACGAGCTCTTCGAAGACCTCAGCCGCTTCAGCCGCTTCGACTCCATCGACGGAGATCTCGTTGCCCCTCACGTGGATGGATGCGTCGAAGGCATCTTCAACGGCGCGTACATAGCGATCGCGCTCACCAAGAAGGCCGGCCATCAGCTCGTTGCCGGGTACGTTGATCTTGACACTGGCCGTCATGGGATCAGGATCCAGGTCGGGGCGGCCACAGGGCATGGCGCAAGCTGCTTGTGATCATCGGTAGAGCTGAGCGTACCGGTCCTTGGCGGCCGGTACGAGAGGAATACAGGATTCCCAGTGGCTAGCGTTGACCCATCCGAGCCGGTCTCGGAGCTTCGGAGCCATCTAGGCGCCCCCAATCGACCATCTCACCCGCTACCGAAGAGGGGTGAAGGGGAGGCGACAGTGGCTGACGAAGGCGCGGCTGAGATCAACCTGACGACGGCATTGACGACCCTGGTCCTGGCCGGCTCGAGCCCGATCGTGATCAAGCGCCGGCTGCCAATCGACCACTGGCAGATCAAGGCAATCACGGCCCAGGCCAAAGCCGAAGCTCGCCAACGAACCGAATGTGAGGCTCAGTGGTTGGTAGCCGCCCGCCATCATGGCGTGGTTCGCTTGAGGCGGGTTTCGGGATCCGATGCCCGCCTGGAGACAGAACTCGCCTCGGTCTCGACGCTGAGGACCGTCTCCCTGACGTGGGCCCAGGTGGCCTCGACGTTGGGGGCAGTTGCCACCACCCTCGCCGATGTCCACCACGATGGCCTCGTCCACGCCAATCTGAGCCCTGAACACATCATCGTCGAGCCGGGCGGGCGGCGCCCGGTCCTGTGTAGTCCGTCGCCTCGGGCAATGGGCCTGGGTCCAGCGAGGGATCTGGCCGCCCTCGCCACCATTGCCACCTCATTCGGACCCGAAGCTGGATGCCCGGCGGAGTGGTCCGAGGTCGTTGAGGCCCTCGAGACCTGTGTGGATACAGCCGAGTCGGCCCGAGTGTTCCGGCACCTGGCGGTGTCCTCGACCAGAGCCCGGGCCCGTCGTTGGCTGAACCAGCGGGCCGTCCTCAGGGGCTAGCCCACTAGCTCCGAGTTGGGGAGTCCTGGGTGAGGCCTAGGTCAGACAGGCGATCGACAGCAGCGTCGATCTCGACGCCCAAAATGCAGGCAACAGCCCGGAGATCGTCTTCGCGGATGGTCAACACCCGCCCGTTGAAGTCCTGCCGCTGGACCTGGATCATGACCAGGTACCGGCCGAGCATCTCACCCTCGGGCCGGGCCACGGCATCGAGCTGGGTGAGGTCGATGGTCACCCCATCCTGGCGGCCGGCGCGGCCGGTGAGATCGACCAGGTCCGATGGATCGGAGGGGGTTGCGGTCGATCGGGGGAGGAGCTGATCGACCGGGACGCTGTAGTACCGGGCCAGTCGCTCGAGCCGAGGAACCGAGATAGCCCGCTCCCCTCGCTCGTATGCCCCGAGTACCGATGCCTTGAACTCGTGGCCGGAATTGGCTTCGACGTCTTGGAGCGAGAGCCGCTTCTGGCGGCGAATGGCGCGGAGCCTCTCACCGACCCGGCGGCCGTAGGGCGACGCAATCTCGGTCACCTCTTCGTTATCACCCATTCCTGGCCTCTCCCCCGCCTTCACGGTTCGTGTTGACTCTCGCCGGCTTCACACCGTAGACGTCACTCAGCGCACGTTCAACCACAAGGGGTGTTCATCGAGGGGGTGGAGCGACCAGTCCAGAACGTAGTCCGCACAATACGGTGCCGGCGACCAAGGCCGCCGTCTCGGCCCGCAGAACATGACCAGGGAGGGCCACCAAGGGTGCGAGGGTCGCTTCTTCGGCCGTGAATCCCCCCTCGGGCCCGATGGCGATGGCTCTATCTCCGGCTTCGGGCGCTCGCCCGCCGGGGTCGGCCAGGACGGCCCCCTGATGAGCTACCACGAACTCAGCCAAGCCAAGGACGGGACCCAGACGGGGCAGGGTCGGTCGCCGACATTGGAGGCAGGCCTGGCGAGCGCTCATTGCCATCCGCTGGACCTGCCTGTCCTGGCGCCCCTGGTCCCACCGAACCACCGACCGCGTCGACACCAGGGGAACGATCTCGTCGACTCCGAGCTCGGTCAGCTTCTGCACCACCCATTCGGGTCGTGTCCCCTTGACTGGGACGAAGCCAACGATCACCGTCGAGGTCGGAGCGGTGACCGAGGCGATGGGGCCGGTGGGTATGGGCATGGCCCCGAACTCAGCGCGGCACCAACGACCGGTCCCATCACCCAGCGTGATCTCCTGGCCAGGCTCCAGCCGCAGGACACGTTGGAAGTGGTGGAGGTCATCAGGATGGAGCTCAGGCGTGTCGAGATCGTCGACGAACACCAGGGGGCGTCGGCGGAGCGCGTCCGGTTCCACCCGTCGACCTAGTTGAAGCGGGACTTGAACCGACCGAGCAGACCGTCTTCGCCTGGGTCCTTGACGTCCTCATGCCGTTCCTTGGCCAGCTGCCTCAGGAGCTCCTCCTGCTCGGCCGAGAGATCGGTGGGGGTGTCGATGACGAGGGTGAGGATCAGGTCTCCCCGCCCCCTCCCTCTCAACCGAGGGACCCCACGGTCCCTCAACCGGTAGCGCTTGCCCCCCTGGGCACCGGCACCAACATCGATCGTGACCTGACCATCGATCGTCTCGAACGGCACATTGGCCCCGAGGGCAGCCTGGGTGACGGCCACCCGGATGTCGGCGAAGAGGTCGTCGGCGTCGCGGGCGAAAACGGGATGCTCATCGACCCGGATGTTCACGTACAGGTCGCCCGCACCACCGCCGCGGGGTCCGACGGCGCCCCGTCCGGTCAGGCGAAGGGTCGAGCCCTCGTTGACTCCGGCCGGGATGTCGACGTTGTAGGTCTGTTCCTCGACCCGGCGCCCCTCACCTGAGCAGTCATCGCAGGGGGACGTGATCTGGACACCCTCACCGGCGCAGCGGGGACAGGTACTGGTACTGACCATCTGCCCCAGGATCGACTGGCGAACCTGACGGACCTGGCCCGAGCCTCCGCACTGATCGCAGCGGCTGACATCGGTTCCAGGGTTGGCCCCCGTCGCCTCACAGGTATCGCAGGGCACGGCGGTACGAACGGAGACATCCTTGGCCACACCGAAGACCGCCTCTTCCAGGGTCAGGGCAACCACCGCTTCGAGATCGACCCCACGTTTGGTCGCGGTATCGCCCCGACCACCGGCATTGAAGAAGGCGTCGAAGAGGTCACCGAGACCAGTGGCGGCGAAGGGATCACCCATCCCGCCGCCCTTGACGCCGGAGGAACCGAAGCGGTCATAGCGGGCCCGTTTCTCGGGGTCGCTCAATACCTCGTAGGCCTCGGCCACCTGCTTGAACCGGGCTTCAGCGGCTGAATCGCCGGGGTTGGCGTCCGGATGGAGCTCGCGGGCCAGGCGCCTATATGACTTCTTGATCTCGTCCTGCGTTGCCGATCGATCGACCCCGAGTAGCTCGTAGAAATCCATCGCCTCAGCCCTCGCTCAGCCTGTTGCCGAGCTGATGACTGACGGCGGCTACTGCCGACAAGGCTTGTTGATAATTCATTCTGGTTGGCCCCAATACGGCGATAGAACCGGCATGCTCGCCACCGATCTCGTAGGGCGAGACAACGAGGCTGCACTCGGCCAGAGGGGCCACGCCAGTCTCGCTTCCGATGGCAACAGTCAACCCTCGATCGACGACGTCAGCCAATAGGCTAACAACCAGTAGTTGTTGTTCCAGGATGGTGAGCACTTGGGCCACCGATTCAACCGCCTCGAAGGCGCTGACGACCCGCGACGCTCCGTCGACATAGACTCGCCCCGGCTCCCTGGTCGATCCGGTCATGGCGATGGCCACGAGCGTCACGGCGTCATCGATCTCCTTGTGACCCGATGAGGTGAGAGGGGTCGGATCGGTGACTGGCCGATCCTCGAAGGCCGCTTTCAGCAGTTGGTTGGCCTCGGCCAGCTGATCCTCGTTGAGGCTGCGGTCGAGGGTGATCGTGTGCTTGATCACCTGACCGTTGGCCAAGACGACGACGAACAGGGCGATCAGGTCGGCCAGACTGACGAGCTGAACCGAGCGGACATCTACCGTCTCCTCGGAATCATCAACGATGACAGCGGCGTAGTCAGTCAGATTCGCCAGCAAGCCCGCGGTGTCACGCATGACACCTTCGATCTCCCCTCTGAGCTCATCGAAGAACACAGAGACCTTGCGCCGCTCGACTCCCGACAGCTCAGCCCGGCCCATATTGTCGACGAAGTGGCGGTACCCCTTCTCGGTCGGTACCCGCCCTGCGCTGGTATGGGGCTGGGTCAGGTAGCCCTCGGTCTCCAGCACGGACATGTCGTTGCGAACCGTGGCCGCCGACACCTGAATGTCGTCCGCGGAGACAACAGCCGACGACCCGACGGGTTGGGCCGTATCGATGTATTCCTCAATGACCGCCTTCAAGATGGCGGCCTTCCGTTCGTCGAGCATGGCGGTAGACGCTGCCTCCTCGTCAGCCATTCTATTGCACTGGCCTGGGTTGAGAGAGTTGAGGCCCAAGTCCGAGCCGATCACCAGCAACCCATGAGACCGGGGGAAGACAGGCTGCTGATCAGTCATCGAGACGGAGGGCACGGATGAAGGTGTCAGGCGGGATCTCGACCCGACCGATGTTCTTCATCTTCTTCTTCCCTTCCTTCTGCTTCTTGAGCAGCTTGTTCTTCCTGGTGACGTCGCCTCCGTAGAGCTTCTCGGTCACATCCTTGCGGTATGCCCTGACCGTCTCCCGAGCGATGATCCGGCCCCCGATGGCGGCTTGGATCGGCACTTCGAACTGTTGGCGGGGGATGATCTCCTTCAGTTTCTCGGCCATCCGTCGCCCGTACTCATAGGCGCTGTCGCGATGCACGATCGTCGAGAAGGCGTCGACCTGCTCACTATTCAACAAGATATCGACCCTGACCAGGTCACCCTGCTGGTAGTCGACCGGCTCATAGTCGAGGCTGGCGTAGCCCTGGCTGCGACTCTTGAGCTGATCGAAGAAGTCGACGACGACATCAGCCAGGGGGAGGTCGTAGACCAGCTCCAGCCGATCAGGCGACAAGTATTCCATCCGGCTCATCTGGCCTCGCCGGGACTGGCACAAATCCATCAGGGTTCCGGTGTAGTCCGACGGGGTGATCATCGAGGCCCGAACATGGGGCTCATCGATCCGGTTCCAATCACCAGCCGGAGGCAGAGCCGAGGGGTTGTCGATGATCCGCTCGTCACCATTGTTCATCGTGATGTGATAGACGACGGAGGGGCTGGTGGCGATCAGGTTCAGGTCGAACTCGCGCTCCAGCCGTTCGCGGACGATCTCCATGTGCAACAAGCCAAGGAAGCCACAGCGAAAACCGAAACCGAGAGCGGTCGAGCTCTCCGGCTCGAAGGTGAAGCTCCCATCGTCGAGACGGAGCTTGTCGAGAGCGTCGCGGAAGTCCTCATAGTCGTCGCCGTCGACTGGGTACAGGCCACAGAAGACCATGGGTTGGGGCTCCCGGTAGCCCTCCAGCACACCCGAGGCGGGGGCGACAGCCGAGGTCAGGGTCTCACCGGCTCGGGCCTCCCGAACATCCTTGATGCCGGCGATCAGGTAGCCCACCTCACCGGGACCGAGGGAGTCCACGGGGCTGTTGGATGGGGTCCTGGCCCCGATCTCGTCGGCCTCATGGGTAGCTCCAGCTTGCATGAAGAGCAGCTTCTGGCCTGACTCGATTCGCCCGTTCACGACGCGGATGCTGGAGACAACACCCCGGTATGTATCGAAATGGCTGTCGAAGATCAGGGCCTGGAGCGGTTCGTCTTCACGACCTTCGGGGGGCGGGATGCGCTCCACGATGGCTTGGAGGAGGCCTTCGACCCCCATGCCGGTCTTGGCCGAGATCCGCAACACATCCTCGGCCGCCACCCCGAGGACCTGCTCCATCTCTGCTGCATAGCGGTCCGGGTCGGCAGCAGGAAGGTCGAGCTTGTTGAGCACGGGCACGATCTCGAGGTCATGTTCCATGGCCAGGTAGGTGTTGGCCAGAGTCTGGGCCTCGATCCCCTGGGCTGCATCAACGATCAGGATGACCCCCTCACAGGCAGCCAGAGACCGGCTGACCTCATAGCCGAAGTCGACGTGGCCCGGGGTGTCGATCAGGTTGATGATGTAGCCATTCCATTCGAGCTTGACGCTCTGGAGCTTGATCGTGATCCCCCGCTCCCGCTCCAGGTCCATCGAGTCGAGGTACTGGTCCCTCATCTCGCGGGCCTCCACTGCACCACAGAGCTCGAGCATGCGATCGGCCAATGTCGACTTGCCATGATCGATGTGGGCGATGATGGCGATATTGCGGATGCGGGATGGGTCGACAGGTGCCATGTTGGCTCCCAAACTAGCGTCTCTCTGGCTTGCTTCGATCAGTCGGGCCGACCATCAAGCTGTGTGCCGGGCTCATGATCCCGATATCATCGGCCGGTCGTTGTTCGTCGACTAGCGCCCCTGTGCTAGTCGAGAGAGGTCAGTGAAAAGGTCGTACCGTGGCCAATATCAAGAGCCAGATCAAGCGCAATCGTCAGAATGAAAAGCGTCGTTTGCGCAACCGTGCGACCCGTTCTGACCTGCGCACCCATGTCAAGCGGGCTGAGTCAGCAGTCGGCACCGATTCTGAAGCCGAGGCTCTCCGTCTCGCCATCAAGCGGATCGACAAGGCCGCGGCCACGGGTGTGCTTCACAAGAACGCGGCGGCTCGAAAGAAGAGCCGCCTGGTTGCCCGGGTGCGAGCCCTGAGCAACGCCTGAGCCGAGCCTGCGTCCAGCAGCCGAACCACGCTGAACACCGGCTGAGCTAGCTGACCGGGACCTCTCGAGTCAGGAAATCGATGACGGCGACGCCAAAGGCGTCGTTGCGGTCACCGGCCACCATGTGAGCGGCATCGGTGACATTGACATATTCCGCTTGGGGCACCAACGCCAAGAAAGCCTGAGCTCCCTCCTCGTCGAGTACGTCAGACAACCCGCCACGGACCAGCAGGGTCGGAATCGACAGCTTGGAAGCACATCCCTCCAAGCGCCGGGTCCTGACCCGGATCTCATCCTTGGTCACATAAGGACGGCGCCGAAAATGGGGATCCCAATGCCAGTAGTACTTGCCGTCGTCACCGAGACGGATGTTCTTGGCCAGCCCATCGAGGTTGCGAGGCCGTTTCCGATGGGGTTGGTAGTTGGCGATAGCCTCGGCCACTTCTTCCAATGAGTCGAACCCATTCGGTTTCTGAGACATGAACTGGCCGATCTTCTTCGTCCCCTCCGACCGGATGCGAGGAGCGATATCGACGAGCACCAGGGCCCGAGCCTCGACATGGTCCTCACCGATAGCGGCCAGGCTGGTGTTGCCCCCCATCGAGGCACCAACCAGAATCGGAATCCCCTTGTCAATCTGTTCGATGACCCGCGCCAGGTCCTGAATCATGATGTCGCGTTCGTAGTTGCCGTCGGTGGCCCATTCGGAATCACCATGGCCCCTCGCATCCAGGGCCACGGCGAAGTACCCAGCCCGGCCCAGAGTCTCACCTGCACCCCGCCAAGCGTGGCGGGTCTGCCCACCACCATGCTGGAGGATGACCAAGGGTCCGTCTGGGTCGCCCCATGAATCACCGGCGATCTTGACCCCGTCGCCATCCCACTGGTACATGGGCTCTGGTGCTCCCGGAAGCCGCTGGCCAGCACTCATCGTGACGTCATCGGTCGTCGTGGTCCCCGTTTGCTCAACACCGGTTTCGAACCTAGTCGCCAGGCCTGCCGGCTTCGAGCTCGGGCCGGACCAACCTGCCATGACCGAGATTGAGCTAGCGTCCGGGAACCGAGCAGAAAGGGGCTCCAGTGATGCAGACCGAAGAAACCCGCGCCCTGGTGCAGCGCTACTACGAGGTCCTACCAAAGGGTAGCGCCGATGCCATCGCCGAGCTGTTGACCGAGGACTGCCAATGGATACCACCGGCAACGGCCGAACTCGACCCGGTCGTTGGTCGAGAGGCCGTAGCCGAACAGTTCAGTGGAGCCCTCGTGCGAGCCATGTTCGACCTCAGCCAGCCGTTCAAACTGGACGTCCATCGGATGGTCGTCGACGGGCCGACCGCGGTCGTCCAACAGCGCTTGTCGGCAACGGCGGCCAACGGCAACCGCTACGAGAACGAGTACTGCTGGGTCTATCACTGCCGCGACGGCAAGATCGCCCTCATGGAGGAGTACGCCGACACCCTGCTGGCCGCCAGGGTGATGGGCTGGTCGGCCAACTGAGCTTTCCCGATCGGACTTCAGCGACTGAGCCGGGCCAATCTGGCCACGAGTACCTCTAGGGTTGCCCCGTCCGGTACCGCGCTGGCTCCCCGAACATCGAGGTCGGCCCGGGCCAGTAGCGCGATGATGCCGGCCAGCCGTTCCGAGCCGAGCCGGCGGGTCAGGGTCAGGGCCTTGCGGGCCGGGAACGTGGAACCGGTGAGACCAAGGTGAGCGGCCGCTGATCGTTCGTCACCAACCGGGGCCCCATCGAGGGCGAGAGCGCGCTGATAGTGGTTGTGGAGTGTGGCCAAAACCTGAAGGGCGTGACGGTCACCACCTCTTGTCATGCGGTCGAGCTTGTCGAGGGCGGTGACGATGTCGCCCGAGTCGATGGCATCGGTCAGTTCCCAAGGGGGCACATCGGAGGGAGGGCCAACAAAGGGATCGACCTGGGCTGCAGTCAGTTTGGCGTTGTCACCGTAGGCGCTATGGAGGGCATCGAGGATGGACTCTGCTCGGCCCACGTCATCACCGAGCTGGTCGGCGATCAGCTGCTTGGCTTCGCGATCGAGCTGAACGGTGGCCGTCGAGAGCCTCTCGTTGAGCAGACCCTTGCGACCCTTGCCCGACGGGGCAGCATCGATCTGCTCGACCCCGGCTGCGGCCAAGGCCTCCTTCAGCTTCTTGGGGATAGCGCCGAGTCTGGTTGACGAGGGGGCCCGTTCCCACACCAGGACGAGATCGGTGGTTGGCAGCGGATCGGCTAACAACTCGACCAGGGGGCCGACCTGGGCCGCCTTGGTAAAGAGACCGAGCTGGCGCCCGACAACAACCCTCCGCTCGGTGAGAAACGGGGGTGTGTGGGCCGCGTTGACCAGGGGCGTCAGCTCAGGCTCACTGCCCTCCCCCGCGTAGTGGGTCTCCTCCAGTTCCTCGACCATCAGCGACCGGTCCCCGTTTGCGACCAGCTCGGTGACCGCCTTGCGGACGGCTTGAGCCACCAGGGTGGCGTCATCTCCTTTGATCATGATGACAGCCATCGCCTCAACCCACCCCTGGGGCCACGCCAGCCCAGGCTGATGGCCCGGCCCGGTGGTCAGCACTGGAAAGATCGACCAGCGGGTTGACCAGATATCGAGCCGATCGCATTTCGTACGTCCGCACCTCGAAGCGGTGGGGGCCGAGCGCCAGGTGCATGCTGACGACGCTACCGGCGCTCACCGCTGGATCGTCACCGTCAGCCGGGTCGGTTCGGGGGTGACCTGCAAGGTGATGATCGGGCTGGTGAAGGTGACCTCGGACTGGAGCCGGGTGGCACCAACGATGCGATGTTGGGGTGGTCCGAGCAGGAGGCCGACCTGTGCGAGCTCGGCAACCCCTCGGGCCGTCCTCGCCCCCACACCATTGCCCTCTTCGGAGATGACGACATCGATGTGGCCGATCCGATGACCAAGGATCTCATCGAGGAGGCGGCGATCGGCTCCACCCGAGACAACAAGGATCGATGGCTTCTCTCCTACGGCCGGGATCCAGTAGCCGCCACCGGTCAGTGCTGTGGTCGACGTGGGGGGCTTGGGTACCGAGTTGACCAGCGACAAGACCAAGCCGGCAACGAGGCCGCCAACCAGGAACCTCGCCATCATCCTGGTCACGGCCCGACCCGAGCCCAACCATGGCCGACCCCGAGCCAGCCAGATCAGACCGCCGAGCCCAACTACGATCAACAACAGAGATGGGGTGATGAGCGGGGCCGCCAGGCGCGATCCCCAGGCCGCGACGGCATCCAGCCACAACAGCAGACCGGTGGCCGGGACCTGGAGCCAACTCCCAATACCCGGGATCAGGCCGGCTACGACCCCAACCGTCAGGCCGGCCATCATGACCAACCCGGCGGCCCATCCGGCCATCAGGTTGGCTGGGATCGAGGCCATGGATACGGGCCCGAAGTAGAACAGCAAGAGTGGCAGCACCCCGAGCTGGGCTGCCACCGTCACCGCCAATGGTTCGATCAGGGGAGCTGGTCCCCGCAACCGATCGACCAGTAATGGTCCGACGACCACGATCCCGGCCGAAGCTCCGACCGAGAGCTGGAAGCCGACCGAATGGACGAGGAAGGGGTCAACGACGACAAGACCAGCAACGGCCAGCCCCAGAAGGCGCACCGCGCTCTGGGGCCGGCCGGCCATGGTGGCCCAAGCCGCCAGCCCAGCCGTCGACGTCGCCCTCAGGACCGAGGGCTCGAAGCGGGTGACGGTGGCGAATATCAGGAGCAAGACCAAGACGGCTACCAGTCGGGCTCTCCGGGGCAGCAGGGTCACCCCGGGCCGGGCCACCGACAACACAAAGGCCACGTTCTGACCGGAGACGGCGAGGAGGTGGCTCAAACCAGCGGCCCGGAAACGAGCCCGTTGGGCCGGTGACTGGTCCCGGTCGTCGCCAATCACGAGGCCTAGGTAGAGGGGTCGGCGGTCCATCTCGATCGGATCCGACCCGGCCGCGACCAGACTCCTCACCCGTTCCGCCACCGAACGCAGGCCGTTGGGCCCCCGCACCTTGCCTACTTCATCGACAACCAGGCGACCTACCAGATGACGGGATCGGGTCCAGGAGCTGGCGCTGATCGGCCGCAGTCGGCCAATCAGGCTCACCCGGTCACCGGCCGAGAGCCGGGCCAGGGTGGCCCCCACCGATCCGAAGCCGGTGGCCTCGACCCGCTTGCCGTTCCCAAGGGCAACCTCGACCCGGCTGCTGGGGCCTGACAAACGAGGGTCGCTGACGACGCTCACCTCACCCCGATAGTTGCCGGCCGGCAAGATCTGGTAGCCCTCGTCAGCCTGGTGGCCAAGGGCGAGAGCCATGGCCAAGGTGCCAACCACCAATACCAGGGGCCGGGCCGTGATCACACCGAGAACGGCAACGCCACTCGCCATCGCCAGCGGCATTGGCGACCCGTACCTTGCTCCGACCACCGCCCCTATCCAGACCACGGCGGCCAGGACAACCACCTGTTCATCAGAGAGGACGGGCCGGGACCCGTCCGGCCCAGAGGCCGCCACCACGTCGCTCACACCGAGACCTGATCGGCCAAGCCGGCCAGCTTGGCCGGACCGATGCCTGGTACCGAGAGCAGGGCATCGACCGAGGCAAATGGCCCATTGGCCTCACGCCAGTCCACGATGGCCTGACCCAGGCTCGGCCCGATGCCGGGAAGTGATTCCAGCTCCGAAATCGAAGCCCGATTCACGTCAACCATGACCGACCCCGCTTCGCCCCCTCCCCCATCGGAAATGGGCCCTGAGCCTCCGAAGCCCGCTGGGTGCTGAGCCACCTCACCTTGCTCAGGTACCCGGATCTGCATCCCGTCGGACACTGGAGCGGCCAGGTTCAATTGGTGGAGATCGGCATTGACCGATGGGCCTCCAGCCGCAGCCACGGCATCATCGATGCGATCACCGAGCTCCAATTCGACGAGGCCGGGATTGACGACGGCACCGGCGACATGCACCAGCAGTGGCTCTGGCTCGACTTCCCCGTTGCCGCCTGACCCTGTCGAGATTGGGGCGGGAGCGGTCGTGACAGGCGCGCTGGAAGGAACAGATGAGGTCGCGACCGGGATGCCAGCCTCGACCGGGGTGGCTGGGTCGGCTCGACCCAGCCACCAGCCTGCTCCGGCCAACACCATCATGGTCAAGCCCAAGATGAGGGCCAGAACCGGCCGGCGGCGGGCCTGATCGAAGCTGATCAGGACATCATCGAGCCGATCAACGAGCGATGACCGACCACGGTCACGGTCCGTCGACGGCAACGGTAGTGGGGACCTCGTCGCCGAGCCGGCCGAGGTCGGAACCTGGGCCGTCGGCGGGATGCGACGATCACCGACTCGATCCTGATCCTGTTGGGACACCATGCTTCACTTCCGAATAGACCAGATTGGTCAGGGGGAAGCAGGAGGATGTCGTGGGCTTCGGCTCCGATCAGAACCTGGCCCGGGGCAACTCAGAACAATCGGGCCGACAGTTTCTTGCGCCATTCAGCGGCACTGGGAGGGTCACCTGCCGTCAGCTCGTCAAGGAGGCCCACGAACTCCTGGCGGGCTTCGTCGTCGGCCTTCACCGAGTCGAGCAAGGCAGCCAAGCGGTCCTCGATGCGAGACCGGTCGGCGGGAGGAAGAGCCCCGCTCCTGGCCTTTTCGAGCAGGGCAGCCGCCCCTTCATCGTCGGCAAAGGGTTCGAGCACCTCAGCTGCCGCTTGGGGATGGCCCTGGTCGATCAGGAGTTGGGCCAGGGCGAGGGCTGCCGGCTGATGGGTGGCGTCGATCTCCAGAGCCCGCCGCAGGGAAGCTTCATCGCCCGCGACCACCAGGGCTGTCAGCTCCGCCTCCATCTCGCCGGCAATGAGCCCATTCACGAACTCCCGGATCTTGGCTTCGGGCTGGGCTCCGACGAAGCCGTCGACGACCTGTCCGTCGGACATGGCGAAGACCGCAGGAATCGACTGGACTCGGAACGCAGCCGAGGCCTGGGGGTTCTCATCGACGTTAATCTTGGCCAGGACGACCCGGCCGTTCGTGTCGTCGACCACCTTCTCGATGATCGGCCCCAATGTCTTGCATGGCTCGCACCAGGGGGCCCAGAGATCGACGACGACTGGGGTGGTCATCGACCGCTGGAGGATGTCGGTTTCGAAACTGGCGTCGGTTACATCGATCATCATTGCCGCCTCACGCTAGCGCCTTGACGGCGCCACCGAACTCCCCCCGAGCCCTCACATCATGAAACTGGGCCGGCTCCCGACCACCCCGCTACGGTCATAGAGGCAGCGGCTAGCCCTGGTCCTGCACCTCTGGCCAGAGACCAGGCAACGAAGGAGACGAAATGAAGGTTGACGGTGGTTTCGGAATGGGCGGTGACCTGGGGTCTGCGATCGGGGCCGCCCAGGAACATGAGCGAAATGGATATGACGGATTCTGGACGGCCGAGATCAGCCATGATCCGTTCCTCCCCCTCCTCCTGGCCGCCGAGCACACTGAGAGCATCGAGCTCGGCACCTCGATCGCGGTTGCCTTCGCCCGCAACCCCATGACCCTGGCCAACACTGCCTACGACCTCCAGGCCTACTCCGGGCGACTCATACTCGGCCTCGGATCGCAAATCAAACCTCACATCACCAAGCGCTTCTCCATGGAGTGGTCGAAGCCAGCCGCCAGGATGAGGGAGATGGTGATGGCCATCCGGGCCATCTGGGACTGCTGGAACAATGGCACCAAGCTCAGCTTCCGGGGCGACTTCTACCAGCACACCCTGATGACCCCGTTCTTCGATCCGGGCCCGAACCCCAACGGTGATGCCAAGATCTTCCTCGCCGGGGTGGGACCCCTGATGACCGAAGTGGCGGGCGAGGTTTGCGATGGGTTCATCTGCCACGGCTTCACCACCGAGAAGTTCCTCCGTGAGGTGACCGTCCCCGCCCTGGAGCGGGGACGGGCCAAGGTGGGCAAGACGATGGAGGGCTTCGAGATCGTCGGTCCGTCGTTCGTGGTCACCGGCAACAACGAGGACGAGTTGGCCAAAGCCAGCTCGGCCACTCGTCAGCAGATCTCGTTCTACGGATCGACCCCGGCCTATCGACCCGTTCTCGACATCCACGGGTGGGGTGGCCTTCAAGACGAGCTCAACACCATGTCCAAGGCTGGCAAGTGGCAGGAAATGGGGACCCTCATCGACGACGAGATCCTCAACACCTTCGCCGTCGTGGGTGAGCCGGAGGCCGTCGCCCCGGAGCTGAGCCAGCGCTACGGTGATGTGATCCAGCGGATCAGCTTCTACGCCCCCTACGAGGCCGATCCTGAGCGCTGGAAGCAGGTCATGGCAGCACTCAAGGCGGCCTGACCTCCTCGCCACATTCTCGCCGGCGCGGCGTCAGGAAGCTGGCGCCAGCTCGTCGTTGAGGAACTGCTGCCGGCACCGGCCCCGCTGGAGCTTGCCCGAACTGGTCTTGGGCAGGGTCCCCGGCTGCACCAGGTACACCACGGAGGTCGGAATGCCGACTGCAGCCACCGACTGCTCGCTCACTTCTGATCGGATCCGCTCCAGATCTTCGGCCCTCGTCTCGGCCACGACGACCACCCTCTCCTTGCCACTACGCCCGGGCACGCTGAAGGCGATGACATTGCCGGCTCGGATGCCTTCGATGCCACCAACGACTCGCTCGATGTCTTGGGGGTGGACATTGCGGCCACCGATGATGATGACGTCCTTGATACGGCCGCACATCACCATCTGGCCATCGACCAGGTAGGCCAGATCGCCGGAGCGGAGCCAGTCGCCATCGAATAGCTCTTCGTTGGCTTCGCCGCGCTCATAGTAGCCAGCGGTCACGGAGGTCCCGGCGATCTGTAGTTCACCGACACGACGGTCTTCGCACACCTCACCCGTTTCCGGATCCACGATACGGAACTCGAGGCCGGGAACCGGCCGGCCCAGGATCACTACCTCGCGGGCGTTTGGATGATCGAGGTCGACGGGAACCGCCAGGTGCTCGCTCTCCAACACCACGGAGTTGATGACATCAGTCGACAGTCCTGACATCGGCGTCGGGAAGCAACCGGCGATCGCCACTTCGGCCATGCCGAAGGCGGGGAAGACAGCACCGGGCCGCAGACCGTGCCGTTCACCAGCAGCTATGAAGGCCCTGACCGAGTCCGGGTCGACGGGTTCAGCCCCGTTCAGGGCGATCCGCAATGACGACAGATCGAGCTCGGTCTTGGCTCGGCTCATGGCCCGGGTGGCCAACACATAGCTGAAGTTCGGGCCGGCCGTTGCCGTCCCGCCATAGGTCGAGATCCACTCCATCCACCGGCCGGGTGAAGCCAGGAAGTCCTGGGGTGCGCCAAGGACCAGATCGATACCAGCACTCATGGGCAGGATACAGAACCCGACCAAACCCATGTCGTGGTAGAGGGGCAGCCACGACACCATCACGTCGGTGTCGACATCGACCTCGGCTGCCTCCAATATCGCGTCGAGGTTGGCCGCCACCACATGGTTGGGCAGCATCACGCCCTTGGGTTCAGACGTCGAACCACTGGTGAACTGGAGGACGAACAAGTCGTCTTCGTGGTAGTCGGGTCGGATGAAGTCATCGCTCGAGTGGCCATCGATCGCCGGGTCGAGTTCAGCCAGTGAGTACAGGGGCGGATCCTCAGGCGTCGCTTCGACAAAGGGCGCCAGATCAGCGTCGATCAGTACTGCAACACAATCAGCGCCGACGATCCGAGCCTTGGTTGCTGAGGTGAATTCCTCGAGCGAGCCCAGGCGCATGGGTAGGGGTAGCACGACCGGCGTGGCCCCCGTCAGCCACACGGCCTGAAGGGAGGTGACGAGGATCGGGGTCGTCGGTCCCAGTATGGCAACATGATCGCCGGCGACGATGCCCCTGGCCTGGAGCCCGGCCGCTATGGCCTTGGCCTCATCGTGAACCTGGCCCCACGACTTGGTGATTGGTTCCGACCCGGTCACGAAGGTGACATTGCCGTCACCTTTCGCTGCGTGCTCGATTCGGCTGACAATGGTGCGCATTGTTGATTCGACCATCGACCAGCACAAAAGGTTACGTTCCAGTAACCACAGACCGCACCAATCATCAAGAACCAACACCATGAATGACCAGGAGCCCCAGATCGATGAACCCAGCGATGCGAATCACGGCCTACTTCGAAGCCTGTGGGCACGGCAGCGCCGACAACATTGCTGCCCACTTCACCCCAGACGCCGTCATCTACGACACCAACCTCCGCCCATTCCGAGGAGCCGACACCATCGGAACGATGTGGGTCAAGGTTCGCAGCCGTTGGGGTGGGGCCACCTGGCACGTTGACTCCATCGTCGCCGGTCTTGACGAAACGCAGAGTGTTGCCGCCATCGAGTGGTCGATGAAAGGTAGCGATCCCGGCTCTGGCCGTGAGTTCGTGTTTCGGGGGTCGGAGCACTACGTCTTCCGAGACTCCCTGATCGCTGAGATCCGCCAGTATTGGACCTTTGATCCGGTGGCGCTGGACACCGGTCTCGTCGACTACGACTATGGGTCCCATGGCTGATCTGTGGAAGTTGGGTGCGGTCGAACTGGCTGCTGGCATCAAGGCTGGGGACTACACCTGTGTGGAGGTCACCGAATCGGTTCTGGGCCGCATCGAGGCCAAGAACCCGGCTCTCAACGCCATCGTGTTCGACCAGACCGAGGAGGCCAGAGCCCAAGCGGTCGAGGCCGATCGTGCCGTCGCTGCCAATGAGCCGCTGGGGCCCCTCCACGGGGTACCGGTCACGATCAAGGAGAACGTCGACCAGGTCGGAACCCCTACCACCAACGGAGTCCCTGCCTTCGCTGACAATGTGGCCACCTCCGATGCACCCGTGGTACGCAACCTGCGAAACGCCGGGGCCATCTTTGTCGGCCGTACCAACACCCCTGAGTTCTCGATGCGGGGCACCACCGACAATCCGCTGCGGGGCCGAACCTACAATCCCTGGAACGAGGAGGCCTCACCCGGGGGGTCGTCCGGAGGGGCTGGAGCGGCCGCTGCGGCCGGGTTCGGTCCCCTGCATCACGGCAACGACATCGGGGGCTCTCTCCGCTTTCCCTCCTTCGCCAACGGTCTGGTCACGGTGAAACCGACCACCTTCCGGGTCCCCGTGTACAACCCGTCGGCCCCGGCCGAGCGTGGGCCGTTGTCCCAGGCCATGTCGTGCCAGGGGATCATCGCCCGCCACGCCGCCGATGTCGCACTGGCCACCGAGGTGCTGATCACACCCGACCCACGTGACCCGAACTGTCCTCCGCTGCCGTGGGCCGGTCCCCCACTCGACGGGCCGATTCGGGTTGCCGTCACCACCGAGAGCGCAAGCTTCGACCTCCACCCCGGGATCAAGGCCCTGGTCGAAAGGGCAGCCGAGCTGTTGGCCACGGCCGGCTATGACGTGGTCGAGGCCGATCCGCCGCCCGTCGTCGAACCGGCATCGGCCTGGTTCCGCACGGGGAGCACCGAGCTGGAAGCTCTGCTCGACCCGGCAGTCCAGGAGTATGGCAGTGACGACGTGAAGAAGGTGTTCAGCTACTTCTTCGCTGCCTCTGAAGTCCAGGACCGTGATGGCTACATGATCAACTTCGGTGACCGGACACGCATGATGCGGGACTGGAACCTCTTCCTCGATCGCTATCCCCTCATCATCACCCCGTTTCTGATGACGCCGCTCTACCGCTGGGACGTCGACGTGCAGGACTATGAGCAGTTCAAACAATTCCTCGACGCCTCGATCTACAGCTTCGGGATCAACTACCTCGGTCTCCCCGCTGGCGTGATCGGCATGGACCTGGTCGAGGGCCTGCCAGCGGCGGTCCAGATCGTGGGGCGACGCTATCGCGAAGACGTGATCTGCGATGCCCTCGGCACCATCGAGGAAGCGAACGGGGTGCTGACCCACCAACTTTGGGAACGCGACGGTGATTGAGGCATTGAGGGGCAACACCCCCTCCTAGCGACCCCTGGTCCCAACGACGAAAGGCTTGCGGCCGGAGCCGATGACGGTTCCAGTGATGGGTGGGACGGAACCAACGGGAGTCAGCTCATCGAAACGATCCAGTAGAGCCCGCAGGGCTAGTCGAGCCGTTGGCCCCGCCCAGGCGACGCCACCAGCGTGATCATCGTCAATCTCACCCGACCAGCCGGACGACTATCTCCAACCACTATCTTGAGCGGGTTCAACCCCCCTTCGGAAAGCGAATCCCAATGCTGCGATCGCTCGTCACGGTATTTGCCTCCCGCCCGTCGATGACCCTCACCTTGTGGGTTGGGGCCGTGGCCTTCGGCGTCATCTCGTACACCTCCCTCCTCCCTCGCGAGGGCTTCCCCTCGATCGACGTCCCCATCGCCGTGGCCAGCGGCGCCTACCTGGTCGACGATCCGGAGCTGGTGGACGCCGAGGTGGCCGAGCCGTTGGCCAGCGCGGTCCTTGCCCAGCCGAAGGTGGAAGGAGTCCAGAGCTTCTCCCGAGCCTCTTCGTTCTCAGTGATCGCGGCCTTTGATACCGAGGTGACCTCGCTGGAGGGAACCGAGATCATCAACGAGGCCATAGCCACCCTCGATCTCCCAGAAGAGGCCATCGTTGCTGTCGACCCGGTGAATGCATCCCGGTTCCTCAATGAGTTCGAGCTCCTGGTGGGTGTGTACGGAGACGTCAACGCCTCGGCCGATGAGCTGGAAACTGCGGCAGGCGGGATCGTGGGTGCCCTGGAAGCCGAAGCTGAGATCGAACGGGTCGAGGTCGTGGAGCTCATCTCGAGGGGGGTGAACCCGGCAACGGGCGAGGACATGACCGTCGAGTCCGGTTTCAACCTGCTCACCGCCCCGACCGCCGAGGGTCTCGAATTCCGGCCCTCGATCGCCATCGGGGTAGTTGCGGCCGAAGGCGTCGATTCCCTCGCGGTGCGCGACGCAGCTGATCGGGGGCTGGCCACCGTCGAGGCCCAGGAGTTGCTCGAGCCCGGCTATGAGGCCGTGGTGGCCATTGACTTCGCCACCCAGATCCGCCAACAGATCGGGTCGCTCCAGTCAAACGTGCTGACGGGTTTGATAGCGGTTGCCATCGTCGCCCTCCTGCTCATCTCGTGGCGGGCTTCGATCGTCACCGCCCTGTTCATTGTCACCGTCTTGGCCACCACGGTTGGGGTGCTGTACCTGGTCGGCATCTCACTCAATACCGTCTCCCTCTTCGGTGTGATCCTGGCCCTCGGCCTCTTCGTCGACGACGCCATCGTCATCACTGAGTCGATCGTCGCCAACAAACGCCAGGGTGTCGACGACCTCTCGATCATCAGGAGCGCTATCGGGCGAGTCGGCTCAGCCAGCGTCTCGGGCACCATGACGACGATCCTGGTCTTCGCCCCGATGCTGACAATCAGCGGCATCTTGGGCGACTTCATCCGCATCCTGCCCATCTCGGTCATCGTCGCCCTCTCGGTGTCGTTGATCTTGTCCTTCGTCTTCATCCCGGTGGCCAGCCGCTACCTGATCCTCTCGACAGAGAAGGATGGGGGTCTGCTGACCGGGGTCGAGAACAGTGTCGCCACCTTCATTGCCGAGCTCCCCGGGGCCTCTGGTCGCCAGCGGGTGGTCCGGATCTTCCTCGCCGTCGGGTTGAGTGTCGCCATGACCGGGGTCGGCCTGTTCGTTTTCGCCCCCCGGGTCGGCTTCAACATCTTCCCGCCCCAGAAGGACTCCACCGAGATCGCTGTCAACATCACGTACCACCCTGGGACCTCGATTGCCGAAGCCAAGGAGATCGCCTTGGACATCAATCAGCAGGCAGCCGAGGCCCTGGGGGCCGAGATCACCATGGGCTACACCTACCAGGGCAATGAGCGGGGAACACTTGGCCAGCTCTCTCTGACCGACATGGGAGACCGCCCAGCGGCCCCCGACCTGGTCGAAGACACCCTCCAACCATTGGCTGACAGCTACGGGCAGGCGAGAGTCACATTCGCCCAGGTCTCAGCCGGCCCGCCGGAGGCCACCTTTCCCTTCCAGGCTCAGGTCTACGGGGACGACATCGAGACCCTGGCCGCGGCCGGAGCGGCCATCGCCGCCGAACTCGAGGGAGCGACCATCGAACGACCGAACGGCACCACCTTTGATGTCGTTGAGACCTCGGTCGCATTCGGCGACATCGTGGCCAGAGTCGATGGTCGGCGGCTGGTCGAAGTGCGAGCGCGATTCGACGCCACCGACGTGAGCACAACCACGGCCCAGACCCAGACCTATGTCGAAGACCG
>JAAETV010000110.1 GCA_024227975.1 Actinomycetes bacterium | reverse complement strand
TCGGTACTCGTCGTGCTCGAGTACCTGGAGTGGCAGCCCCCCGAAGGGGCGGTGACCAACCGGCGACTGCCGGGCGGGTTCGGTCCACTCCCCTTCCCCGATTATGTGAAGCACACCCACCGGGAGTACGGGCATCGGGTCGGAATCTTCCGCCTCCTCGACATGTTGGAGCGTCACAGCATCCCGCCGATGGTCGCCATCGATGCCATGACGATCGAGCTCTATCCCTGGCTGGCCCGTCATGTGCACGAGCGTGGCTGTGAGCTGGTTGGCCACGGGATCTCGCTGAGCCGCATGATCTCCAGCCGGATGAGCGAGGAGGAGGAACGGGCCTACATCGACGAGTCCCTGGATGCGGTAGCCGGGGTGACCGGCGGCCGCCCCGAGGGTTGGTTCGGCATCGAGTACAACGAGTCCGAACGTACCCCGGCCCTGTTGGCCGAAGGCGGTGTCCGCTATGTCTGCGACTGGGTCAACGACGAGCAGCCATACCCGATGCACGTACCGACCGGTGAGCTGTGGTCGGTCCCCTTGATGCTCACCGCCGATGACGCCCACACGATGGGTACCCGTCGTGTTCCCATCGATCGCTACTGTCGCCTGCTGGTCGAGTCGGCCGAGGTGATGGCCGATGAGGGTGGCCGACACCTCTTCATTGCCCTCCACCCGTGGCTGTCGGGTCAACCCTTCCGGGCCCGCGAGCTCGACGGGGCCTTGTCCGCCATCATGGCGATTGACGGTGCAGTCGCCGTCCGCCCCACCGAGCTGATCTGATCTGAGGCGACGAGGAGCGCCATGGTGCCGGGGGCGTCTTGCACGTGATCGGGGGCGGTGCTAGAAGCGAGTCCAGGCTCCTCGAACCGCCGATCCCGGAGGTTGACAGACTCGAATGACGACCAACTCAGGAAACGACCAGCTCACGGGCTTGAATGACCGGGCGGCAACACTCAGGCGTCACGTACTCTCGATCGCGGGGGCCCAACCCTCGCATCTTGGGGGTTCGATGTCAGCCGCCGATCTCATGGCCGCCCTGTTCTTCGACTACTTGCGCCTCGATGGCAGCGACGGGCCCAAAGACCACTTCCTGCTCAGCAAGGGACACGCCGTCCACATCTTCCACGCATGCATGGTGGAATTGGGCCAGCTCGAAGCGTCCGAGTTGCCGGCTTCGGGCACCTCCGGCAGCCGACTCGGCGGGCACCCTACCTACCGGGCCCCTGGGGTCGAATTCGCGACCGGCTCATTAGGTCATGCGCTCTCGGTCGGCATCGGCATCGCCATGGCCGAAACGATCGATCGGACCGATGCCAAGACCGTCGTACTGATGGGCGACGGAGAGATTCAAGAAGGCACCGTTTGGGAGGCCGCGCTGTGTGCGCCCCGGTTCGGGCTGGAGGATCTCGTGGCGATCGTTGACAACAATCGCTTTCAGGCCGCCGGCGAGGTCCAGTCGATCGTTCCCATCGAGCCCCTGGCTGACAAGTGGCGCAGCTTCCGCTGGAATGTGATCGAGATCGATGGCCACGACATGGCTGCCATTCTCGATGCCCTGGCCAGGGTGCCCGCCGAGCAGGGCCCCACCGTCATCATCGCCAATACGATCAAAGGCAAGGGCGTTCCCGGGGTGGAAGGTACAGCTCGCGCCCACTACACCAAACTGAGCGAGGAAGAAGTCGAAGCGGCACTCGAAACGATGAGGACACTGGTATGAACGCCTACGCCAAAGCACCTCCCCATCTTGAAGCCATCGCTCGACTCGGCCGTATCAGGCCGGAGATCGTCGTCGTATCCCAGGACTTCGGGGGAGCTGGGGAGTTCTCTCAGGAGTTTCCCGAGCGCCACTTCGACGTCGGGATCTCAGAACAGAATCTGGTGGGGGTGGCGGCCGGGCTAGCGCACGCCGGGAAGATCGCCTACGTACTGGCCATGGCACCATTCGTCAGCATGCGATCGTTCGAGCAGATCCGCGATGACTGCGCCTACAACACGAACAATGTCAAGATCGTCGCCCTGTTCACCGGGCTCGAAGCCGGACCATGGGGGGTTACCCACCATGCCACCGAGGATCTTGCCTTGATGCGATGCATTCCGGGTATGACTGTGCTGGTGCCCGCAGACTGGACTCAGCTGGCGGCGGCGATCGAGGCCGCGGCCGAAATCGACGGGCCGGTATACATCCGAGCCGCCGGCTTCGCTGGTGACATGTCACCGCTCGAAGGTGTGGAACACGAGTTTCGTGTAGGTCGAGCCGCGACCTTGGCCGACGGCGACGATCTTGCCATCATCGCAACGGGCACAATGGTTCGTACCGCTCTGGCTGTATCGGCAGCGCTGGCCTCCGACGGCATCGGCGCCCGGGTCATAAATATGCACACGATCAAGCCGATCGACCGTACCGTGATCGAGCTAGCGGCAAACGAAACGGGTCGTTTGTTGACCATCGAAGAGCACTCGATCATCGGCGGCCTGGGTTCGGCAGTTGCCGAGACGATTGCTGATCTCGGAGTTGGCCGGCTGGTCCGCCTCGGCGTCCCGGACAGGTTCTGCACCGAGATCGCGCCATATCGAGAGCTGCTGCAGAACTGTGGCCTGGATGTCGCCAGCGTCGAGGCCACCGCTCGTGAGCTCATCCGGTCATAGGCAGACGCAGTACTAACCCGGAACCAGATCAGAGTTGGGCCGCGCCACGCCTGCTAGTGATCGAAACGCACGGCCCCACCGCTTGCGGGGCTGAGGAGACTGGATTCGACCTTGGCGTCGGGCTGGTACTCGTCGAGGAGAGCCAGGAGATCGTTGACGGCGGCCCCAACGTCGTCGAGGGCCGAGTCGTGGAGACCTTCGACGGTTATGAGGGCCTCGGTGGTGGTGGGCTTGGTCGCACTCTGTGCGCTCTGGCGCCAGCACCAACGCCGAGCGCTGACCAGTCCGGCTTCGTCGACGAAGATGACCTCGCCCGGTTCGGGGCAGACCGGGTCGTCGGCTCCGAGGTCGGTGAATCGTTCATCGCCGTCGGCGAAACGGACCGTTGTCGGCCCGGTGACTGCACCCTGGTCAAACACTGCAACCGGCAAGCCGTGGCGGATGGAGACGAGGTTGCCCAGGTCGACGAGGGTGTTGATGGTCGGGATGTCACCTTGTTTGTGCAGCCGCCGAAGCAACGCCTCAGCTGCTACTCGATGCTGGGTTGGCTTGACCCCGAATGCGGTGAAGGTGCGCCGCCAGGCCGTGATCGAGGGGATCTCGGCGATCGGTTGGTTGGCCAGCCGCTCGGCGACTCGTCGTTGCTCGTCGACGTATCGGTCGAGGAGGCCGGCCGGTGTCGGCCCGTTGCCCAATCCGGATGCGTAGATGACCCCACCGACCACCCCGGGGAACCGGTCCAGGAGCGACGCTTCGTAGCCGAACATGGTGCTCATCGATTCAGGCTCCTCGGTTCCCAGCATGCTCATCTGGCCGTACATAGCTACCAGAAGACCTTCGACCCTAGCGCCAGGAGTCGGGGCCGGCTGGCGTCGTTCAGAGCTTGGCCAGGGCCCGGGTGAAGGCCTCCACCGTGAACGCCAGCGCCTCGTCGTCATGGGCGGCCGACGGTAGCCAGGTGTGGTGGTAGGTGATCACCCTCTCCTCCCAAAGCAGCCGGCAGAGACGCTCGGCCCGTTCGACTGACTCGGCCGGTTCCAGCCCATCGAAGACCGACCAGAACGCCGTCGGATAGCCCTCGGCCGTGAACGCCACACCCTGGCGGGCAGCAGCGTCGACCAAGGCCGCCCGGAGCCCATCGCCCCACCGGTTCATGGCCCGGTGCACGGCGCCATCGGCCGTGGCCTCCACCGTGGCGATGACGGCGGCCATGGCCGCAGCGTTGCCGTTGTAGGTGCC
>JAAETV010000109.1 GCA_024227975.1 Actinomycetes bacterium | reverse complement strand
GCTTGATCCCGACGTCGTGCATCTGAACCATGGCTCGTTCGGGGCTTGCCCAGTCGAGGTTCTCGACCTGCAGGGCGCGCTTCGAGCTGAGATGGAGGCCAACCCGGTGGCCTTCATGCTGCGGCGCTACCAATCGGCGCTTGAGGACTCCCGGCAGGCTTTGGCCGCCTTCGTCGGCGCCGACGCCGCCGGACTCGTGTTCGTGCCCAATGCCACCTATGGCGTCAACTCAGCGCTGCGGTCAATCGAGGGCCGGTTGCGGCCAGGGGCAGAGCTGGTCATCACCTCCCACACCTACAATGCCTGCCGCAATGCCGTGGTCGTCACCGCCGAGCGGGCCGGGGCGACCGTGGTCGTAGCCGACATCCCGTTCCCGATTGCAGAGCCAGACGAGGCAGTCGCGGCCGTCGTCGATGTGGTGACCGAGCGAACTGCGCTGGTCGTCATCGACCACGTCACCTCACCAACCGGGCTCTGCCTCCCCATCGAGGAGATCATCGCCGCGATCGACCCGTCGGTGATGGTGCTCGTCGACGGGGCCCACGCCCCCGGAATGCTCGACGTCGACCTGTCGGCGCTTGGTGCCTCGTTCTATACCGCCAACTGTCACAAGTGGATCTGCGCCCCGAAAGGGGCGGCCTTTCTCTGGGTGGCCGACCCATTCCGCCAATCAGCGATACCGGCCTCGATCAGCCATGGGTACAACGACGGCTGGCCTGGCAGCGGCAGCCGGTTCCACGCTCAGTTCGACTGGACCGGGACCGACGACCCGACGGCCCGGCTGTGCGTCGGTCGTGCCCTTGAGGCCATGGCGGCTCACCGATCCGACGGCTGGCCCGGGAGCCGGGTGTCCAACCGGGAGCCAGCCCGGGCCGGGAGGCGGGTGATCCTCGACGCGCTCGGCGCCGCACCGCCAGCACCAGAATCGATGATCGGATCGATCGCGTCTGTGCTGGTGCCCCCCGACCGGAAGCCGAGTCCAGGTATCTTC
>JAAETV010000108.1 GCA_024227975.1 Actinomycetes bacterium | reverse complement strand
TCGGCACCGGCTACCTCTACCCCAAAGGCGGAGCCTGGGACGACGGCCACTCCCAAAAAACCACCGGCAACGGCTGGACCGACACCTTCTACACCTACGCCGACCTCGCCGGCGTCACCTTCCAAACCACCAACTAACCCCCAACCCGAGACCCAATAACCGCGGGCACCAAACCAGGGGCCAGATCGGTGTCGTGTATCAACCATAGGAAGGTCTTCCGAGACCGGCTCTCTCAGCTCGAGTCAGGCGTCAACGCCCTGGCCTGCTTGACTTTGCCTCATCACTCCCTCCGATGAGGTCGAGCTGTGAGCGTCTGACTGCTTTGGTAGCGCTACCTCCACGCCGGAACGGAGCGCTACCAGGGCAGTCGACCTTCTCAACCAAGCTTCTCCCAGAAGCCCCTAGCCGGCTTGATCCATGGCACGAACGATGTGGGCCAGCCACTGGGCCTCGACCCCCTCTCGCCCGTAGCGAGCCAGGGCCTGAGCTTGCCGGTCGAGACGGGCAGACCGATAACCACTCAAGCCCTTCTCGAAGTTGAGAAAGCCGCTAGCCCACCCCTCGGGGCTGGCTTCGACCCGGGTACCGAACCCTTGCTCATCGAGCTGGGTTGCCGCTTCGACCTCCAACGAGTTCAGGATATATATGCCGGTGCCCAAGTATTCGAGCACCTTGTTGTTCAGGGTGGTTCCGTGACCAGGCCGAGTTGGGACAACCCCAACGTCGGCTGCCGCTAGCCGCTTGGGGATCTCCGAAGCTTGCACCCAGCCACCGAACTCAATCGTCCCCTGGAGGCGCGCCTGCTGGCGGACGAAGTCCTCCATGTCACCAGAGCCGAAGATCTGTAGGACCGGCTCATGGACAGTCGGCGACCGGCGTTCACCGAACTGCTTCCAACCAGCAAGGAGCGACTCAAAGTCCTTGAGCGCCTTCACCGTGCCGACGAAGACGGCTGTCATCGGTCCGTCGGGATCAACCGAGATTGGCACCGACCGGAGCGACTCCGAGATACTGTGCGTGACTGGGTCCCACCGCCGATTCCGGGGGGCACGTTCCACCATCGTGTTCGACATGGCAACCGCCCCCGTCGCCAGCCTCAACTCCTGGGCCAGGGCATCGCCGGTGATGGCAGTAGCCCTGGCTACCGTCGCCGACGGGGCGACGAAGAGGACATCGGGCCAGAGATCACGAATGTCCGCCAGGATCGGGACCTGCCGACCGACAGCCCTCCGCAAAGCGAGGATTACTCCGGGAGGGGGGTAGCCGCTGATGAGCAGATCAAACGGGCTTCGACTGGCTACGGCCGAGGCGGAGCCTTTTGCGAAGTCACGCAGGAAACCGAACCGGGCCCGACTCTTGCTCGAAGCGTAGGCCCTGGTCGGGATCATGTGGATGGTGCCTTCGGTGGTCACCTGACCCGTCCACTCTTGAGGTCGTTGCTTGAGGGCGAACGGAGAATAGGTCGGCACGAAGCGGGTCACCTCAGCCCCCGCTTCATTCAGCCAGGCGGCCAGCTGCCCCATACGGGCGGGGCGATAGCCCTCGTCGAGCGGGTTGTGCTCGCCATAGTGAACGATGCCAATTCGCCGACCAGCGACCTGGCTTCTCAGTACCGATGCCTCGGGGAAATCGTCGTCGTTGGTCACAGATCCATCCGCCAATGCAGCACCTCGTAGGCTTCGGCCAGGCCAACCCCGGTCTGTATCCCCCTCATCACAGCCCAAGAGCGGAGATAGTCCTCCGACAGGTAACTCCGGGCTTCCTGGCTTTGATAGGAGGACAGGGCCTTCAGCTTGGCCATCAGGTCGTCTTCAGTCACCTCAATATGGGCCGAAGCCTCGAAGTTCGTACAATTCCAGGGCAGCTCGTATCCGAGCACGGTCCTACGAGCGAAAGCCCGTATCATCTCGACATGGACGACGGCGTGGTCCTGGTGACGGTCGGTTGAGCAGGGACCGATGACCACGTCGGGATCGATCTCCGACCGGAGTCGGATCATGGAGTCGAGCACTGCTTGACGCTGCTCGGGGAATGTCCTGACAGGGAAGTCGAGCACCCTCACCCGGCTGTCGGGAATGGCCAAGATACCAGCCGCCGTCAGAGCGTCTTCACGGTTGACTCCTGAGGGAAGATGGTCGGGAACCGACAGCTCGGCGGCCGAAAAGGCCACGATGTGTACCTCGACATCCTCCCTCACCAGACGGGCGATGGAGGCCCCGCTTCCAAGCTCTGCATCATCCGTATGAGGGGCGAGAACCAGTACCCGAGTTTGACGATCATGTCGATCAAAGAGATTCATTTCTCGTGCCTTCCTGAATGTCCTGTTGCCGGTACGCGATGCAGGGACCAGATAGCGGGACTCCGAGATGGCTCCGGGATGGGAGCTTCTCACGAGCCACACGGCCGACATCCGTGGCCGCAACGGCTATGGACATGGGCTCAAAGGAGCTCGCCGTCGAAACATTCTCCTCGCAGAACGGCTTTGGTGTCGAAAACCAGTGGTGCATGATCAGCCACCAGCTTCGCCTCGAACTCTGGATGATCGACCAGAACGACGACGAGGTCAGCGTTGCTCAGCTCTTCGGGCGAGAACTCGACTACCGGAGCATCGACAGATAGCGGAGCCGAAGGGGGCAGATGAGGGTCGCAAAGACGGATATCGGCTCCCAGAGCGGCCAGCCGCTCGGCTACCACCATCGCTGGTGATTCCCGCCAGTCAGAGGTACCGGCCTTGTAGGTCAGTCCGAGAAGCAGCATCTTGGTTCCGTTGACCGCCCGCTTGTGGTTGTTCAGTAGCGACCCGATCCGCTGGGCCACATAGTCTGGCATATGCTCGTTGACATCGTTGGCCAGCTCGACGAAACGGAAGGTCTGCCCCAGATTCTGTCTAACCCTCCAGGAGAGATAAGAGGGATCGATGGGAAGGCAGTGGCCCCCTACCCCCGGGCCCGGCCAAAACGGGGTGAATCCAAATGGCTTCGTCGATGCGGCATCGATGGCGGCCCACATGTCGACACCGAGCTCACGAGCGAACATGGCGATCTCGTTGACGAGGGCGATATTGACGTGGCGGTAGGTGTTCTCCAGGATCTTGACCAATTCGGCCGTCGATACCGTCTCGACCTCGACGACCTGATCGACCAGTGAGTCGTAAAAGGCCGACGTCGCATGCATGGAGTCAACGTCGACACCAGAGACGATCTTGGGCGTGTTGACGAAACTCCAGGTCTGGTTTCCGGGGTCGATCCTCTCTGGTGAATACCCCAGATAGAAGTCGATGCCAGCCCGCAGTCCCGAAGTCTCGAGGATCGGCCGGAGGAACTCCTCTGTTGTGCCGGGGAAGGTCGTCGATTCCAAGACGATCAAGGCTCCCGCCCGTAGCACCCGAGCCAGATTCTCACCGGCCGAGGCGACGTAGGAGAGGTCGGGGGCCCCCTCCCTCAGAGGGGTCGGCACCGTGATCACGGCCACGTCGAATCCCACGAGATCACCGAGGTCAGCGGTGGCCCTATACGTGCTACCCAAAGCCTCCTGTAGGTCTGCGTCGGGTACGTCCTCCACGTACGAAGATCCGTCCTTCAACGCCTGGCAACGCCGCGGGTCGACCTCATACCCAACCGTTGGGAATCCCTGCTGTGCGGCCCGCATCGCCACCGGCAGGCCGACATAGCCTTGCCCGACAACGGCGACCTTGGCCGTACGGGTGCGAATACGGTTCAACAACTCGGCAGCCTGATCGAACAGAACGCTCGTCGGCTGAACGTCTATCACAGCATGTTCCGACACTGATGTTTTGAGTTCCATTGGTCCTTCCGCCTCGTCTGCCGCCCTTGCCCATCAGACCGTTCTCGTCGTGAGCGGCGATGAACATGCTGGCTGATTGGGCCATCCCAGCCATGCCCGAGGCTACCTACCAACCCATGTCTTCCTCAGGAGAGAGGAAGATCGTCCTAACCGAGCCAGAACGAGCTGGGCCTTGACGGCCATGGGTGTTCCGCGATCTGAGCGGAGTTCCCCATACCGGAGTTGTGGTGTCGGACCAACCCCGAGATGGGATAGTCTCATGGGTTGAGAGGCGGACAGATGGAGTGGTCCTCACTGTGACTCGAGTTCACGACGGTGACATGCTCTGAGACGGGGACAAAGTGCCAAAAGAGACCACTAGGGGCGAGTTGGAGCTGAGGGACTATCTGGCGGCCTTACGGCGACGATGGCCCTGGCTGATCATCCCTCTGATCCTGTTTCCAGTGTTGGCCGCCGTCTTCACCGCGGCCCAGTCGCCGAAATACGAGGCAACGGCCCGGGTCTTGCTCGACACTACTATGGCCCAAGACACTCTTGGCCTGGATGCCAACACCGAGCTCCGCAGCCGTGATCTGCTCAACGAGATCAATCTGGCCAATGGCGACGACACCACATCCCTCGTCCGTGAGCGGCTTGGTCTTGCTCCCAACGCCAAGCTTCCTGAAGGCAACATCGAGTCGGAACTCGAAGCCGACGTCTTGAGCTTCACTTTCACCGGCCCAACCGCGGAATCGGCCGCCCTGGCCGCCAACACCTGGGCCACGGCCTATGTCGAGCTCAAGCAGACCGACGCCGAGTCGAGCATCACCCAAGCCGTCGAGCAGCTCCAGACCCAACTCCAGCTCCTGCGGGACCAGCGGACCGAGATCCGATCCGACCTCGAGATCCTCGAGGACAATCTGGCAAGGGCCGATGAGACCCGGATCGCCACCCTCCGACTTCAGGTTGATCGTGAGGCCAGCTCCATCTCGGGTGACCTCAACCTGGTCGACTCTCAGATCGCGGCGAACATCGAGAGCATCACCCAGCTCCAACTGGCCGGCGACCTGGCATCGGTCAGTACCGCCCGGCTGGTCCAGAACGCGGCCATTCCCCTGGAGCCGACAAACGCTTCGCTCTCGCGCAACCTCGCCATTGGCTTCCTCGTTGGTGCTCTGGTCGGTATCGGTCTCTCCCTGCTGGTCGACAACCTCGACCACTCCATCAATGACGCCGAGGACATCCAGCGGATGGGTCTCACCCTGCTCGGCGTGATCCCTGAAGCGCCCCGCAAGCAGGTCCGAAGGGGGTTGGCGACAGTGGCTCAGACCCAACCTGGCACCACCCTGGCCGATGGCTACCAGAAGATCAGAACGGCTCTTCAGTTCACGACCCTGGGCAAGGGCACCAAGACCATCCTGGTTACCAGCCCTCAGCAGGGCGACGGCAAGACGACCACGGCCACCAACTTGGCCTTGGCCCTGGCCAACGTCGAAAGTCGGGTCGTATTGGCCGACATCGATTTTCGCCGACCCCAGATCCATACCATCTTCAATACCGAACTGATCCCTGGAATCAGCGATGTACTTGTCGGTCAAACCTCACTCCGCCAGGTGGCCGTCAACCATCCCGAGTTGTCAACGACCTTGGTCGCTATGCCCGCAGGTACTCAGCCCCCGAATCCGGCCACCTTTCTCGTCTCCTCACGCTTCGCTGGCCTCCTGTCGGACCTGCGCAACCAAGCCGATCTGACTATCCTCGACGCTCCACCGGTTCTCCCCGTTGCAGACGCACTCTCCATCGCCTCCCAAGTCGACGGCGTGATCCTCGTTGTCAAAGCAGGAACGACGACCCATGTCGAACTGACCTCGGCCGTGGAGGGCATCATCCGTTCCGGTGGGCAACTCCTCGGGGTGGTTGTGAACCATGCCAGGGCCAAGGCAACCACCTATGGTGACGTGACCGGCTACCCAGCGTCGGCCCAACACGCCCACATCGTCAGCCAGTACGCCAGGCATAATGATCCCCTGCGCCAGAACCAGGGGCCGAGCGAACTAGGCTCGCAAGGCGGAAGTGGTTCGATCCCTACAGGCGGGATGGGCGATCCCTTGGCCACTGTGGCCGGCCCCACAACCCATCGTCAGAGCACCTCTTCGTCTGCTACCGGTGCTATTGGCTCGAATCCCGTACCGAAGGAGACCCCGTCGGCCAGCGATGGGGTCGTCAAAGTGCCTGCTTTCGGCGAAAATCCGACAAGCACCAAGCCGGTGGTCGATCTGACCAAGGACATGGCGGCTCCCCGGAACGGAACTGGCAACAATCAGGGGAACACGACTGGGCCGGACGCAGCCAACGGAACCGGAGGGAATGGCCACAACCCGAGCTCGTTCAATCCGGCCGTAACCGGTACCTTCGACGAGGCAAACCCAACGATCGGCGCCCCCAACCTGCCGATGCCGGCGGACCCGGCCGAGCTGGCCAACTGGGCGCCCCCGAATTCCGAAGACACCATTGCCGTCGACGGAGACTCCCTGGCCACCTGGCCAACCCCGGACAGCAAGCCCCCGGTCGACGGCAAGTCCGAGCCCGATCCCAGCCCTTGATCATCTGGACAGCCGGGTGAGGGCCAAACCGGGTTACCGTTGACCGTTGAATGCGGCTCTATCTGATTCGTCATGCCCATGCCGGTGACCGAGCTCCCGGTCACCGCGACCTCTACCGTCAGCTCTCACCAAGGGGCATCAAGCGGGCCCGGGTCATCTCGGACCTACTAGCCGATGTAGGCATTTCCCGTATCCTGTCAAGCCCGGCAACCCGTTGCATACAGACTGTCGAGCCGTTGGCGGCGAACCTCGGTCTCGAGATCGAGGAACAGCCTGATCTGTGGGAAGGATCACTGGTCTCGCACGTCTTGGCCCTGCTGACCATGGGCGACAGTCCGGCCATGGCCGCCTGCTCCCATGGAGACATCATTCCTGCTGTGATCGAAGCGGTTGCTGGCGAGGGGGCGACTCTGGCGGGACGGGGCTGTGAGAAGGGTTCGATCTGGATCCTTGATCATGTCGACGGCTCTTGGAGCCGAGCCACCTACGTGGACCGGTCTCACCAGGAGCTCCCAGAGCTCGACCGGAGCCTTTGACCGCCCTCGATCGACCGAACTTCCGGCCTGGTGCGAACATTGTCTTGGGGTCGCCCCGCTTGGACAGGACCAGGTCGACCAACCACTCGAGCTGAACCAGATCAGCGTTCGCAAGCTCTACATCATCATCATCAAGTGCGGCCTGTTCACCTGTCGCGAACCAGAGCCGCTCCAGGCTTCGAACCACTCGGTCGACGAGCTCAGCGTCAACTCCAACGGTAACCAGGGTCTCGGCTCGCTCCCGCAGCGTCAGCGACGGAGACCATTCGAGGCCAAGGCGGTACCCACTATGGTCGAAGCGATCCTGGAGGGCGAAGACGGCACCCGAGGGAGACGAGGCCAGCTGGGCCTCTGCCCGCCGACGTGGGAGCCAGTGCCTGGCCCAGATGGCACTCACTACGAGCAAACCCACGGCCGCTGAAGCCACGAGCAACCAATTCGGCACCAACCCTGAATTCGACCCGGTCGACGCCAGTGGCACACCGGCCGTCGGGTCGAATCCCTGCCAGCCCACCCCCGGGAAGTAGACCTCGGCCCAGGCGTGGGCGTCGGTCCCTCGTGACACCCACTGGTCGCTCGACGCCTCATAGCT
>JAAETV010000107.1 GCA_024227975.1 Actinomycetes bacterium | reverse complement strand
GCCGCCTACATCGTCGCCCTGGCCCGCCTGGACGAGGTCTACAGCCGGCGCGGCATATTCCCGTAGGGAAGCCTCGTAGGGAAGCAGGGCACACCTAGTTGCTGGTGTCTTTCCAGCGGGATTGGCCGAGCTTGTAGCCGACGCTTCGCACGGTCTGGATGAGGCCCGAGTGTTCCTCGCCGAGCTTGGATCGTAGGCGCCGCACGTGGACGTCGACGGTGCGGGCCCCGCCGTAGTACTCATAGCCCCACACCCGGTTGAGGAGGGTCTCGCGGGTGAAGACCCGCCCTGGATTCGAGGTCAGGAACCGTAATAGCTCGTATTCCATGTAGGTCAGATCGAGGGGGCGCCCGTCGACCTCGGCCTGGTAGGTCTCCAGGTTCAGCTCTATCGGTCCATAGGCCACCAGCTCGGGCCTGGCCCCACGTCCCGCCCGCCACAGCAGATGCTTGATCCTGGCCTCCAATTCCCTGGGGTGAAATGGGGTGATGATGAAGTCGTCGAACAATTCGGCTCGGGTCTCCAGATCCTCCAATTGGGCCCCCGAAACCAGTATCAGCAGGGGTTCGGTCGGCACGTCGCCCCGTCGAAGCTCTCCGCACAGGGCCCAGGCCGCCTCGGGCTGAGAGTCGACGACGACGATGGCTCCTGTCCAGGATTTCTCCGAATCGTCGCCCTTGAGCGACTCGACCCCGGGCGACCCCTTCCAGGAGTAGCCCCCGAGGTCGAGGCTGCGAGCAAGCTCCGGCGGAGCCGGGTCGGGGAATACCAGGAAGGTCTCGTCGCTAGGCATCGGTGCCTCCGAAGGTACCCGTACAGCTACCAGGAGGGAAGGTAGCGTTCTAGCTCCCACTGGCTGACGTGGGCCTTGTAGTCACGCCACTCGTCGCGTTTGTTGCGGAGGAACCACTCGAAGATGTGCTCGCCAAGCGCCTCTCTCACCAGCGACGATCCCTCCATCACGCTGAGGGCCTCAGACAGGCTCTGGGGCAGGGGCTCGACCCCCTTGGCCTCCATCTGCTCGGCGTCGAGCTCGAAGATGTTCTCCGTGGTCTCGGGGGGCAGGTCGTAGTCCTGCTTGATTCCCTCCATGCCAGCCGCCAGCAGAACCGAGAAGGCCAGGTATGGATTGCAGGCCGGATCGGGGGACCGGTACTCGATCCGGGTCGAGCTGCTCTTGTCTGGCTTGGTCAGTGGCACCCTGACCAGGGCTGAGCGGTTGTTGGTGGCCCATGACACCCACACCGGGGCCTCGAATCCGACCACCAGTCGTTTGTAGGAGTTGACCAGCTGGTTGGTGATGGCCGTGATCTCTCGGGCGTGGACCAGCAGACCGGCCATGAACTTGCGGCCGATGGGTGACAACGAGACGGGGTCTTCAGGATCGTGGAAGGCATTCTCCCCGTCTTTGAACAGGGATAGGTGGAGGTGCATCCCCGATCCCTGGAGCCCTTCCAGCGGCTTGGGCATGAACGACGCGAATCGTCCCCTCTCCAGGGCCAACTCCCGTACGACCAGGCGAAACGTCATCACCTGGTCGGCCATTGACATGGCATCGGTGTAGCGCAGGTCGATCTCGTGTTGGGATGGGGAGTCCTCGTGGAAGGAGTATTCGACGGGGATGCCCATCGTTTCCAGCACCGAGATGGTCTCGCGGCGCAGGTCGGAGGCGACATCACTGGTCGTCAGATCGAAGTAGGAGCCGGAGTCGAGCAGGGTGGGGGAGTGGGATGGCTCCCCGTCGGCGAAGTAGAAGAACTCCATCTCGGGGGCGACGAAGAACGAGTAGCCCAGTTCGTGGGTCTGTTCCAGGTTGCGGCGCAGGACCTGACGGGGGTCGCCATCGAATGGGGTCCCGCCATGATCGAAGATGTCGCAGAACATGCGGGCCGTCGTCCCCTGATCGGCCCACGGCATCAGCTCGAAGGTGGTGGGGTCGGGTTTGGCCAGGACGTCGGATTCCTGGACTCTGCTGAACCCGTCGATGGCCGATCCGTCGAAGTGCATCCCCTCGGCGAACGCTGACTCCAGCTCGACGGGGGAGATGGCAACCGACTTCAACTGACCCAAGACGTCGGTGAACCAGAGCCGGATGAGCTTCACGTTGCGGTCCTCGACCGCCCGCAGTACATATTCCTGCTGTCGTTCCACCTTCCGAGTAGTAACACCTCCGGGCGCTCCGACACCTACGCAGAGGCCGAAAACCCTGATTTCCGGGCATGGATTCACACGCCGTTAACACAGGGGGCATTGCCTCGTTCGAGTGTTAGCGGTTAAGTGAAACTGGCATACCCTGGCCAGACAGCGTTGTCCTACGGGTTGCTGAGCGGCTCCCCGAGAGGCGGGGTTGACCGGTTCGCTGACAGTTGGAGGACAAGCGTGACACGCAGGGCTGAATACATCTGGATCGACGGGACCGAACCAACGCCTGAGATCCGATCCAAGACGAAGATCGTGGCCGGCGGAGACGAGCCCGGCATCTGGGGCTTCGACGGTTCGAGCACCAACCAGGCGACGGGTGACAACTCCGACGTCGTGCTCCAGCCCGTCTTCGAGTGCCCAGATCCGATCCGGGGCGGGGACAACACCCTCGTGTTGTGCGAGACCCTCCTGACCGAGGACCTCTCACCCCATCCCACCAACACCCGCGCCGCTGCGGCTGCCGCCTATGAGAAGTACGGGGACCAGAAGCCCCTATTCGGGCTCGAGCAGGAATACACCATGCTCCAGACCGGGAGTGGCTGGCCCTACGGGTTCCCCCAGCACGGCTTCCCCGGCCCTCAGGGGCCCTACTACTGTGGTGTCGGCGCGGTGAAGATCGCCGGCCGTGACATCGTTGAGGAGCACACCAGCTGGTGCATCGAGGCCGGTCTCGGTATCTCGGGTACCAATGCTGAGGTCATGCCCGGCCAGTGGGAATTCCAGATCGGCCCCCTCGATACGGTTGCCGCCGCCGACCATGTCTGGATTGCCCGCTACCTCCTCTACCGCCTGGGCGAGGAGTACAACGTGGAGATCTCACTCGAGGCCAAGCCGATGAAGGGCGACTGGAACGGGGCTGGGATGCACACCAACTTCTCGACCGAGGCCATGCGCAATAGCTATGAGGCCGTGATCACGGCGACCGAGGCCCTGGGTGCTCCGGGCAAGCCAGAGGAGCACCTGGCTGGCTACGGGGTCGGTATCGAGGATCGACTCACCGGTGAGCACGAGACCCAGCGCTATGACCAATTCAGCTACGGGGTCTCCGATCGCGGTGCTTCGGTGCGTATCCCGTGGCAGGTGGCCAAGGCCCAGAAGGGCTACATAGAGGATCGGCGCCCCAACGCCAACGCCGACCCCTACAAGCTGACGACGCTCATGACCAACACCTGCTGCGCTGCTCTCAGCTGACCAGGGCTGACCAGGGCTGACCGGTGGTCCCGAGCCCGACGCCAGTCGGCTCTGGTGGCTATTGATCTGGTTCACGGAGAGCAGTACTTTAGATTTGAATCAGGGGGGAGGATGTCCGGCGGGGGCGCCTCCCCTCTGTCCAAGGCCAACGCTTCGGTCGGTTGGTCCAGGCATCACCGCGGGTTGGGCTCCGAATTCACGAGCGGCTCCACTTCTATCCGGGCCTTTACCCGGGCTTTCTCCCTCCAACCCTGGCTTGGCCTTCACACAGCCCTAACAAAACTGCTCAAAGCTGAGGACATCCCCCACAAGCACAGGAGCAGAGAAGCAAATGGACATCATCAATCCGACTGAGGGTTCCCGCCAAGGGTCATCCAAGCGCAAAGCCCGGTCCAAGACCCGGCGCTACATGGCCGGAGCCG
>JAAETV010000106.1 GCA_024227975.1 Actinomycetes bacterium | reverse complement strand
CGATGCTCGCCAAGGAACTGTTGCTGGCGAAGCTCGAGGCCGAGGAGGCCCTGCCCACGCTCGACCAGAGCTTTTACTCGGCGTTGTACACGTCGCTGTGCAACAGCAAGTGGAAATACACCGGTCACGAGTCCTTGCTCGCGGGGCGACGGGCCGCCGACCCGGGACCCGGCAGCGTGATGGCTCAGGTGATGGCACTCGCGGGACGAAAGCTGGCTGCCGAGCTCGACACCCACTACCGTCGCCATTACGAACGGTTCTATCGGCGATGGAAACGTATTTGTGGTGATGAAACGAAGGAGGATGACGATTCGTACTTGCTGGACCCTGACGAGACGCAGCTCGAACCGTTGATCCCCGCGGCGTGGGCCATGCGGCGCGACCTGGAGCGAAAGGAGGCGCGGGGCTTTGCACTGCTCCCGGAGACCAGTGCCAGGGTTTCATACGTCACACTCGACGCGACGTGCATCGCTCACCTGTACCAATATCTCCACCCCTGGTCGTTTCGCGTCGAGGGCAAGCGACCAGGGACCACCAAGGCTAAACCCATCAACGATGTGGCGATGGAGCACGGGCCAGGCATCTTTGCCGAGCTGTTCGACCTGCCCCTGATCCGGCACCTCCAGAAAACGCACCACTTTCGTAACGCGCTGCAGACCGACGGCGTGGGCCTGGCACTGAGTTT
>JAAETV010000105.1 GCA_024227975.1 Actinomycetes bacterium | reverse complement strand
GGGGGCCGGATGATGGATCCAGCCAGGGAGGCGGCTACGAAGGCAGCCAGGATCGCAGCCAGCAGGATCTGGGGCTCGACGATCATCGCAGGTCCGAGTTCGAGGCGAACACCCGAGGCTCCTCGGGGAGGCGGCCGAGCTGGGAGACGATGAACATACCAGCCAGGCTCAAGGCCGTCCCCACGATGATGACGGCGACCCCAGTGGCCGACGAGTAGAACTCTCGGCCCGGTCCTGGCCGGTAAGTCAACAACACGAGGAACAGGAAGGGGAGGACGAACACTGCCCTGGCGTTGAGCCGTTGTTCCAGCTGGGCCGTCTCCACCCGATCGAGCACATGTAGGTCTTCGATCGTCGATCGGGAGAGGTCATCCATGATGTCGATGACGATGGCAGGGCCCTGCTCCAGGGCCAGTAGTAGATCCTCGATGATCCGGTCCGAGACGGGATCAGCCAATTCCTCTCGAATCACTTCGAGCGCCGTTGCCGAGTCGAGGGTGAAACTCAGGCTCGAGTAGCGCTCGAACACCCCTCGCAGCTCTAGCGGCCCGGTTGTGGCCAGCAAGAGCAGGGCTTGATGGAGCGACATCGAAGATGAGACCGAGGCGATGATCGAGCGCAGGGCTTCGGGCCATGCTTCGAGCCGGGAGCGGGCCAGGCGGCGGCGCTGTTGGGCGAAGTAGAAGCGAGGGATCAGAGCCACCGCTACCGCCGGGGCCAGTGCCACCAGGGGGATCGAGGTCAGCAGGAGGATGAAGAGGAAGGTCATCAGGCCGGCAAAGACCGAAGAGGACCAGAACTGGAGGGGGGTGACTGGCAGGCCGGCCTGATTGAGCCACTCCTGACGGCGAACCCGGCCCGAGCGATTGGGCGGGCTCGACAGGGGTGTCACCCGAAGGCGCTTCGGGGTGTACCCGATCAGGTAGCCGACGGTGAAGTAGATGGCGATCCCGGCGAAGAGGCCGGCTAACAGGTTCATTGGCCACTCTCACGTTCGACGCTGAGGTTGACGTCGGGAACCACTGGCACCGGGTACGGATTGGGGTGGCGAGTCCCCCGGGTCGAGGGTCGGGGGCTGAGCAGGGGCTCAACGGTTTCACCGATCGGGACGACGTTGGCCGGCATGCCCCGAAGCAGCTGCGACGTCGAGGAGTCATAGCGCTTCAAGGTGGCGTCGAGGCGGTTGACGGTTGCTTCGGGAGGATCGGCTTCGGTCCAGCGCAGGGGCTCTCCGATCCGGTCTCGCACGAAGATCGGTTGGAGCAGGAAGTCTTCACCTGAGGCATTTGGCATGAGGGCAGCCACCTCCATGATCTGACGACGGATGGGGGCACCCCCTTGTTCGTCGAAGGCCAGCTCCTCCCGGTCGACGAATACCACCAGGTCGAACATCCGCTGGAAAGTCGATTGGACCTGGTTCGGGGCCACATTGTCGCCAGCCATGATGGCGGTATCGCGCAGGGCGGACATGGCATCGAAGGGGTTGTTGGAGTGGACGGTGGCAATCACCCCGCAGCCGGCATTCCCCGCCCTTACCAGTTCGAAGGCCTCCGCTCCCCTGACCTCACCGACAACCAGCAGATCCGGTCGCATCCCTAGGCAGATCCTCACCAGGTCTCGCAGCGAGACCTCGGCCGAGACGTCTCCATCGGCACCGGCAGGCCTCGTCTGGTAATAGCTGCCCGCCATCACTGGAGCCGACAGCTCCCGGATCTCTTCAACACAGCGCACGACCATCGTTGGGGGGATTGCCCTCAGGAGAGCATTGAGAAGGGTCGTCTTGCCCGCCCCCGGTCGGCCACAGACCAGGATTCCGAGCCCGGCCCGTACCGAGGCCCATAGGATCTCGGCCAGGCGCTGGTCCATGGAGTCCCGCCCGACCAGTAGTGACAGGGTCTCGTTGCGCATCGTGTACTTGCGGATCGTGACCGAGAGCTCGTCGGCGATTGGGGGGATCACAACGCCAAGGCGGACTGTGCCCCCCAGTACCCGGGCCTGGACCATGGGGTCACGTTCGGTAACCTCCCGGCCACTGTCTTGGAGGAGGCGGCGGACGACGGCCAGATTCTCGTCGGCCATCGTCACCTCATTGACACCGCGCATATAGCCGCCACCATCGATGTAGAAGATGTCATCACCCTCGATGAAGATCTCCTCGACCCCAGGATCCTCGAGCGGTCCCGTCAGCGGCCCGTACTCCAGGATGTAACGGAGGATGCGCTCGGTCATGTCCTCCGGGCGGACCAGCAGTTCCTTGCCTTCGAGGCCCTTGCGGGCTACGGACTGCCATTGGTCGATCGCGGCCCTGATGAATTCGACAACTCCGCCGGGGTCGGCTTCGGGGTCGAGGCGGGCGTTCTTGATGCCTTCGGTCACCTCATTGCGGAGCTGTTCATAGGGCGACAGGCTCCGTTGGCTGGTCCGGCGGCGCTGGGTGGTCCCTTCGGTCGTCATCGGCGCCTCCCACCTATCCCTAGCCGACGAGATGACCGGGGGGGTGGAATGAGCTCGGCTGCCAGTGACCTCATCGACTTGGCGAAGCGTCCACTGGTGACGACCTTGCCTTCCCAGCATCCCTTGTCGACCTCGGCACCCATGGACACGAACATCACGCCGGCGATGAGGTCGGCTCCTGCCTCTCGGGTGATCGATTCGACCAGGTCAGCCCGTTGACGAGCTGATCGGGGGCGACCGGCGAAGAGGACCCAGACCGGGGCACCGCCTCGTAGCTTGCGGGCCTCGATCAGCCAGTCCAGGGACTGGAGGACACCGGTCGGGGTCGGGTCGAAGACGCCGATGACCAGATCACCGATGGCAACCGCTCCCCTGGAAGCCCCATAGCGATCGGTACCGCTCGGCATGGGAAGCAGTTGGGGCCCTGAGGCGACCACGACATGTTTCCACTGCTCGGTCGCCCGCCCTATCAGATCTCGGGCCCGGTCGTGACCGAGGAGCGACCAGTCGTCGGGGTTGGCGATACCCGCCAGGATGTGCATTGGGGCAAATCCCTGACTCCCCTGGGTCGGTTCGGTCAGAGTGGCTCCGAGGTCCCCGTCTCCGTAGTAGATCGACTCGGCGGCGTCGAGCACGGTCGGTTCCAAGCGATAGCCCAGCCGGGCTGCAACCATTGGGGTGGTCTCGTCGATGTCGATCAGGAGGGTGGTCCCCATGTTGTCGGCCAGCTCGGCCGAGATCCCGACCGCGACCTCGACCGCGGCCAGGCTGGACGGGCCTCCGATAGTGATGACGATCCCCCGGTCAGTCGGGAGCTTGGTGGACGCCATCCGGGTGATAGCGGCCATGGCGGCCGACGGGGGTAGATCGGCCAGCTCGTCGGGTGGCTCCTCCTCCTCGAGGTCCTTGGTCACCTCTTGGATCAGTTGGACCAGCTGGCTCGCCATCAGCTCGGCCGACGCGACATCGGCGATACCGAGTCGGTTCAGGTGGGCCTGACCCTGGCCTTGATGTTCATTCGGGTCGTAGATACCAATGACCTGGACCCCAGCGTCATGGAGCTGGCGCAGGCTCTCCCGGTTCAAGAAGGTCGACGAGTCGTCGATGATGACGACATCGATCGAGTCATCGATGGCCCGGGGGTCGCGAAGCACCCGGACCCTCAGACCGGTGATGTGGTCCTGCACATAACGGGCGAACTCGGATCGCCAGGCTCGGTGGCTGGCCACCAGGCCAACAGTGCGGACCCCGGTCGGGTTGAGTTGGGTCGGATCAGCCACCGTCGCCCGATTCGCTCGTCTCCCCCGGTGTCGGGTTTGGATCCTGTGCTCCGGATTGGGGCTCGGCCTGGGTCGTCGGCCCCCCGTTGGCGTCAGTGGCCAAGGCCGCAACCTGGAGTTGGCGCTCGTCTGCGGGAACCGGTTCGGCTCCGGTCGAGCGGAGGACGGAGATCTGGCCGGCATCCATGGCCAGGGCGACGGCCAAGGCTGTCTGATCGTCGATCGAGACGGTGACGTAGTAGGTAGACAGGGCGCTAGACGAGAGGGCACCGCCTCGCCCATCTGAGCTCTGGGTGGCGATGACCTCGAGATCGACGGCGACATAGGCTGCTGTTCCCGTGGCGACCGAGATCACATCAACCCGATCACCGGCGGTGAGGTCACCGCCAACGGCGTCGACCCGGTCGATCGGGAGGCTCATGGCTCGTAGCCCTGATGGTGTCGAGGCGGGGGCCAGGGCGGTGAGGGTGATCGGATCTCCCTGAGCCAGCCGATGACCGGCACTCACATCGTTGCCGGCTAGGTCAGTCATGGTGGCGACCCGGTCGACTAGATCGGAATCGGCGGGGATCTCGACCACTGAGACCATGCCGGGGGTGATGGCGGCTCCCGGCAGGATTTCAGTGTCGGCCACCAGGATCTGGGTTGTCAGCGTCCGGTCTTGGAGAACCGAGACCACAAGCACGAACGCGGCCAGGGCGGCGGTGATCATGATCAGGTGGCCCAGCGAGACCCTGTCACGCATCTTGCGCTTGCGAGGAGCGACGGGCCTACGGTTCGAGCGCGACTCTTGGGTCGACGCTTCCTCGTCGACAGCTACGAAACTTGCCATGAAAGGCCACCAGTCTTCCCCACCGAAACCTCGCCTGCCCGCGCGCCACCATGAGGATTTCAACCCAAGCGGGTTGCTGAGCGAAAGATAATGACTATTCACTCAAGTCGCAAGCAAAAATGCCTAAAGGAACAGATCGAGTTATCGTTCCAGCTTGGACTACCATTGATAGACAGCCCGTCGCATCCAAGCTCTGAGCTGAAGGAACCAACCAGAAGGTGACCTACGAAACGACGACCGACGACCTGCCAGAGCTGATCAGCGTGGCTGATGTCGCCAACTATCTTGACCTCACCCCTCAGACTGTCATCTCGTTCATCAAGCGAGGTGACCTGGTGGCGACCAAGCCTCCAGGGATGAGGGGCTATCGCATACCCCGTCAAGCGTTCGAGGATTATCTCCGTGCCGGCTACGAGGCCGTACAGCAAGAGGTCAGAGCCGAAGCTTCGTAGTCAAAGCACTAGGTGCGCCCTCCGGGCACCTCGAGATTCTCCGGCGGCAACACTTGTCACATGATCTCGAGTTGCGGGCCTCGAGGATCTAGCGGGAGCGCTCCACGGAGCCTCCGGGAGGTTGACGGCGGCGCTGGTCGACTTGGCGCCCCAGGTAGGCGATCGAATCGAGGGGCAGTATCGAGGTCTCACCCGTTCGCTCCACCATGACTACATGGTCGCTGTTCACTGACTCGATCGTGCCGACGACCGACCAGATCCCGTCTGAGCCCCCGAGCTCCACCTGACGGAGCTGTTCCAGCCCCAGCAACCGGGCAACAAAGGTCGCTGGTCGCAAGGTGATGGGAGCACGGCCCTGACGAGGATCGGTTTCCGTCACCCTGATGAGGGCCATGGCACTATGGCGGAAATCGTGGAGGTTTCCGTGACGGTCCTCCAGCCCGGTGAAGTTCTGTCCGGCGTGGACCACCTGGCCTTCCACCATCCGCGGCCCCAACGTGACCAGCCAGCGCTCCCCCTCCATCATGGCTTGCATCGACCGGGATGTGAGGTCCTGACGTTTCTGTTCGGCTCGGTCTGTCTCGTACTCGATATCGGACAGCTCCTCGTCGGCCGCCCTGCGAACCCGGCGGGCCAGAGCCATGAACTCCTCATCATCAAACGGGTCGTTGCTCAGTTCAGCACCCATCAGATCTGGCTATCACATGGAGCAACCACCTGTCTGGACAGGTTGCCATCAGCTGGGCCGGGAGAGGGTGGCGGCAGTCATGGCCACCATCTCACCCATCTGCTGAGTGGCCCCCGCGACATCACCGGTAATGCCCCCGATCTTGCGGTAGGCAAGCCCGACCGTAGCCAGGGCGGCTGCTGCGCTGAGGCCGCCCATCAGGATCCAGCGGCCGGGGCCAAGCATGATCAGGGCCAGGATCAGCCAGGCGGCGACACTGATTGCGAGGCGGGTCCGATGATGTCTTCCCCCGGTGATCGAGCCGGCCAGACCATCGCCGGTCGCCGGTCGGGCCAGGTCGAGGGCGACCACGGCCCAGGTCCGAGCGAGCAAGTGAGCTCCGGCGACGGCCAAGATGGCACCGGTACCGGTCAAGCTGGTCAGGGCCGCCACCCTGATGAGGAGACTGCAACCTATGGCCAGTACCCCATAGGTCCCGTGTCGCGAGTCCTTCATGATGGCCAGGCGCTGTTCCCGGTCCCAGCCACCCCCGAAAGCATCGGCCATGTCGCCCAGGCCGTCCTCGTGGAAGCCGCCGGTCACCAGGATCCCAATGGCAAGCGCAACCGAGGCTGCCACCAGGGGGCTGGTGAGCTGGAGAAGAGCTAGATGAATCGAGCCGACTATGGCTCCGACCACCAGTCCGACGAGGGGAAACCACATCATGGCGGCGCTCACGTCGGTTGCGGTGTCTTGGGCGCGGCCGAGGGGCAATCTGGTCAGGAAGGAGAAGGCGACCCGGATGGAGGTGATCATGGAGATCCCTCGCCGGGCTCTTGGATCAGGTTGTCGAGGAGATGAGCAGGATCGGTGAGGGTGACAGCCAGCCCGGCGGCGAAGAACAGGGTGGTGGCGGCCTTGGAGCCGAACGATGTGTTGACTCGGCCGAGGAGGTCTCGATAACGCCGACCGACCTCTGTCGCCGGATGGACGCCGAGCCCTACCTCATTGCTGACGACCATGGTGAGCGCTGATCTCTGGCTGGCCACCTCAGCCACCTTCACCGCTTCAGCCACAATCTCCTCCTCATCATGGCTGCTCAGCAGCAGATTCGCCGTCCACACGGTCAGACAGTCGACGATGACCACATCGGCAGCCGGAGTTGCCTGCAGGGCCGATGCCAGGTGGACGGTCTCTTCGATCAGCGACCATGAGGGGGGCCGGTCGGCTTGGTGACGTTGGATTCGCCTGGTCATGTCGTCATCACCGGCGCTGGCGGTGGCGATGAAGCTGACCGGTCGGCCCGATCTCTGGGCCGCGTCGACGGCAAAATCGCTCTTGCCGCTGCGTGCTCCGCCCAACAGGAGTGTGAACCCCATCGAATCAGCAGGACGCCGGGGTGACCACCGGGTCGAAACGAACCGAGGTGAATGGCTGGTCTGTTGTCAGTACTCCAGCTTCATTGAATACTTGGATCGTCGAGCGAGTGGCCGAGACGGTCCCATCGACCAGGTAACGGTAGCCTTCGTTCAAGGCGATCCACTGGTCGTCTCCCTGCCTGCAACCGTCGAGGCGGATGCCGGAGTCCTCGTGGCGGACCTGGCCCCTGTATTGGACCGACCCCGACTGGTCGACACACACGGCGACATCGAAGCGGTCGGGGGTGTGGCCGCCATGGACGAGCTCATAGCCGGGGTCACACTGGGCCTCACCGATCCCATCTGGAGCCCCGGTTTCGGAGCGGGTGACAATCGAGAAGTCGGTGATCCCATCATCGAACCAGTGCACGATGACCGAGGCCTGGATCTGGCCCGAGGAGCTCCCGATATCGATCTGGCAAATGAGACCGGCTCCTTCCTGGCATGAGGGGGCGAGATCGGTTCCGGCATCGGGGAAGGCGTTCGATGATGGTGTCACCATCGCTGGGGTTGCATCGAGCTCGTCGAGCTCGATCAGTCGGCCGGCCAGGACACTGGGGTCGAAGGGATTGCCCTTGGCCGGATCATCGAAGGCGGTGGTTGCGAAGTGGGATGCGGCATCTCGACCTTCGATGGCCGCGATCACGAACTCGACGGAAGTAGCGGCTGGAACGATGGTCCCGTCGTCTCCATCGTCCCCGGCACCGGAGTTGTCGTCGGAGTCGGGGTCGATCGGTCCAATGCCGTCACCGTCGGTGGCCCCGTCCTCGGATTGGTGATCGACCCTCTCGGCGAGGCCGGGTGAACCCTGGTCTGAGCCGCAAGCGGCCAGAAACAGGGCTACGGCCAGAGCAAGGATTGCAACGGTTCGTGCCATCGAGACATGAACACTAGTTTCATCGGAGCCGGGCGTTGGTCATCTCGGAGAGTAAGGCGCGGGGTGTCGTTGGCGGGCGACCGTCGGTGAGCCACAATGTACGCATGGTCGATGTCCGCACGAGGACGCACTACGAGAAGTTGGGAGTGGCCCCCGGTTGCACCTTCGAAGAGTTGAGGACGGCCTATCGGCGCCTGGCTCGCGAATGCCATCCTGACGTTGCTGTGGTCAAGGGAGGCCAGTCGAGCATGGCTGAGATCAACGAGGCCTGGCGGGTCTTGTCCGATGGAGCTCGTCGCCGGCTCTATGACCAGACGGTGAGGGTCACCAACACCGAACCGATCATCATCCCCCAGCCGGCCCCCCAGACCGGTCGGTCCCGCCGTCTGGCTTGGGCGGCCTCGGTCCAGAGTCAGATCGCCAGGCTCTCCCGACTGGCCGGACGCAGTGCTACCCAGTCCCTCCTGATCCGCCAGCCTCGGGCCCCTCGCTATGAGTACGAGCGACTGGTCGGTGCTCTGGTCGAGGGCTTGTGCGAAGACACCGAGTCCCGGGTTCGAGCCGCCCGCGCCGCGGGGGTCGCCCCGCTCGACCTTCCTGTCGGTGCAACCCTGGTCGGGATCCGGACTCTGGCTGATCGCATCCGCCGTGACGCATCGGTGGCTGTGACCAGCGACGTGATCATGACAGCTGAGCTGCTCGATCGTATGTGGGACATCCTGGCCCACGAGTTCTCGGTCCATCTGAACTCGGCCCTTGGCGGTAATCCTCAGGTGGCCATCATCATCGGGGCCAAAGGGCGGCACAGCACCTAGGCGTGTCCCTGGCTCAGAGGTTCATGGGGGTCCCGTTGGCCTGTGCCGACCGGTAGGCGGCGTCGGCCAGACGATGGGCCTCCAGAGCCAATCCGAAGTCAGGCTTCGCCGGTCGGCCTTCGGTGACAGCAGCTACGAAGTCGGCGTCGGGATTGGTTCCTCCCTTGTCGGCGTTGGCCGCAAAGGCAGAGAGCCGAGATCCTTCGATAGGATCCTCTGGCCCGTTCGTGGTCTCGGCCCAAACCGGCCCATTCCAGTCCCCCTCCAGAGTCAGCACAGCTCGCTGGCAGAAGGCTTCGACCCGACGCTGAGAGGGTCGCGACAACACGTCGTGCCACACCGAAGTCAGGGTGGCTTGCGCCCCTGATACCGCAACCAGCATCACTGAGGCTTGATCCTCGATCCCATCCAACCCATGGAACGAGGTGTGGTTGGCACTCACCGAAGCAATCGGTCCCATCATCCAGCTCAACAGATCGAGATCATGGATCGAGTGCTCGAGTAGGGTTCCGGCCCCTGCCTTGGTCTTGTCGGCCCGCCACGTCGAACCGTAGAGACCCTGGATGGGGAGGTACTGGTCATCGCGGAACACCACGCTCATGAGGGGCCCGACCTGGGGCTCATTGATCCGGGCGGCCAGCCAGCGAAAGGCTGGAGAGTGACGTAGGACAAGCCCGACCTGATTGATCACGCCAGCCTGTTCGACGGCATCGGTCATGGTTTGGGCTGTCTCCAGATCGACGGCCAGCGGCTTCTCGCAGAACACGGCCCGCCCCGCCTCGGCCGCCTGTTCAACCAGCGGTGGATGGGCTGCGGTCCAGGTGCAGACATAGACGGCGTCACTGTTGGCGATGACCTCGCTTGGGGAGGTGACCACGGTCGCAGCGGGGAGCTCGGCCGCAAAGGCCGCCGCTCGCCGTTGGTCGATGTCGGTAACGGGACCGATCTCGATGTCCGGCAGCCCACTCAAGCCACGAGCATGGGTCCTGGCGATGAGACCACAGCCGATGAAGCCGATCCTGAGACCCGTCACCGAGCCCCGCCTACTTGTGGAGCTTCAGCTCAGCCATCTGGCGGAACAGGTCCATCACGTCGGGGGCTGGATGATTCGGGTCGAGCTCTCGATAGAGGGAATCGACATTGATCACAATCCGCTCCCAGTCGAGCCAATCACGGTAGGAACCGAGCTCGATGTCTCGGGCTGCCTCGTCGGCTCGCATCCCGGCTTGGAATCGGGCTGTGGCCTCGGTGCGAACATGGATCAAGTACTCGCCGACGAGGCGGACACCAGCGGCGTCGGTCAGGGGGCCATGGCCAGGGACGATGACGTCGCAGTCGAGCTCGATGATGCGTTCACAGGCGTCGATCCAGTTCTGGACGGGCCCGTTCCAGATGATCGGGGTGCCACCAACGAACAGGATGTCACCGGTGAAGATCACGCCTGAGGTGGGAATATGGACCAACACATCGCCGGCAGTATGGGCGGGACCCACCTCCATCAGGTTGGCCGCCCGGCCCGAAGTGATCACCTCCAGCTCGCCGCTGAAGGTGGTGGTGGCATGGGGCGGCTCGATCCCACTGAAGGTGAAGGGGCCGAACGCCTCCCGGATGTAGGCGTTCGTCGTCTCTCCCAGGTCGAGGCTCATCATGGCATCCAGGACAGCCGGAGGCAGCTCCTCCATCTCCGCCGCTGACGCCTCCGAGGCAATGATCTCGGCTCCGGTGACCAGCTGGTTTCCGAAGCAATGATCACCGTTGGCGTGGGTGTTGACCACGGTTCTGATCGGATGGGTAGATGTCGTTGACGCCATCGACGCCAACATCTCCTCGGTGAGCTTCAGGTCGAACAGGGTGTCGACCAGGAGCGAATCTTCAGCCCCGACGACGAGGCCGGCATTGCTCCAGCCCCACCCTCCATCCGGTTGGAGGTAGGCGAACACCCCGTCTGCGACCTCAACCAAACCCTTTTCGTACCTCAACCCAACTCCCATGGCCGTGCTGCTCTGTTGCAACTGACCTTAGCCCTCGGCTGGGGTCACGGCGAAGGAAGTCGGTCAAGTAGTGATGGGAGTCAGAACTCGACGATCTCGGTTCGATGGCCTTCGGCCGAGACCCGTCTGCCGATCTGATCGAGCTTGGTCAACACCTGGTCGACGGATGGCCGCCGGTCGCCCAGCGAGGCCACGGCGATACTTGCGGTGAACGAGACGAGATCGTCATCGAACTCGACAGGGAACGCGACCTCATCACGGAGACGGTTGGCGATCGTCGTCAGCTGGGCAATCGGGGCGTTCGAGGTGAGCAGGGTGACAAAGCCGGCCTCGTCGAAGCGGCCCATGATGTCGGGACTGCGGAGGCGGCCCTGGATCCGGGTGCCGACATCTTTCACCACCCGCTCGACTGTTCGCTCCCCCTGGGTCGAGACCAGGGTCGGAAGTTCATCAATCCAGAGCCCGATTATGGCGATCCCGGCCCGGGGAACGGTAGCGATTCGATCTTGGAGTTGGGCCAGCAAGTGGTACCGATTCGAAAGGCCGGTCAGCGGGTCGTGGGTCAGTTCGGCCTTGGCCAGGGCCGAGTAGTAGTACTCGCTGGCCATACTGCGAATACCAACGGCAATCAGGTCGTCAGGGAGCTGGCGAGCCGTCAACTCGATTGGGGTCAGGTCCCTGGAGAGCCGAGCCATGGTCGATTGGGGGGTCGGTCCCGCTCGTCCGAGCAGGGTCACCCACGCCGATTCGGCTTCTGGAACCAGGAATCTACTGAAAGGGATGCCAACCAGATCGCTCAAGGGGACGTTCGCTGTCTCGACTGCTTCTGGGTTGGCGTCGAGCACGATGCCGTCGTCGACTATCAGGCACCCGCCGGGGGTGAAGCGCAGGAGCTCAGCGTGTTTGCTGGCTCTAGAGGACATCGAGGTTCAAGCCCATCTTGATCCCATCGGCGGCTTTTTGGTCGGCCTTGAGAGCGGTCCCGGCCAGGGTGAACCGATCATCAGAGCTTGGTCCAGCCGACCTCTGATGGTTCGACGGAGGCGGCTTGCCCTCAGCGTTGGAACCGGGGTCTGGAATCGAGTCGTTCAAGGAGTCCAGGCCCCGATCCGGTCCATGGCCCGGGTCAGGTCGTCGGGGGCGCCAGCGTAGGAGAAGCGAACGAATTGGTGGCCTCGGGGTTGGTCGAAATCGAGACCGGGGGTGGTGGCAACAGCCAGCTCGTCCAGCCAGTGTTGGCACAGATCCTGGCTGTCGTCGCAGAGGTGAGCCACGTCGGCCCACACGTAGAACGCCCCATCGGCTGGGGCCAGGCGGTCGATGCCAGCGGAGCTGAGCCCATCGAGCAGGATCCGACGGTTCTGCTCGTAGCGCGCCACATTCTGGTTGAGCTCGTCGATGCAGTCGAAGGCGGCGATGCCTCCTATCTGGCTGAGGGTAGGTGGGGCCACCGTCAGGCTCTGGGCTAGCCGTTCCACCGCCTCGGCCACCTCAGGGTTGGCAACGACCCAACCGAGGCGCCAGCCGGTCATGGAGAAGAACTTGGAGAAGCTGTTGATCACGACCACGTCGGGATCGTGCCGTAGGGCGGTTGGGGCGCTCTGGTCGTAGGTGATGCCGTGGTAGATCTCATCGGCGATCAGCTGGACTCCCTCGGCTGAGGTCCAGGTCATCAGCTCGGCCAGCTGGCTGTCGTCGAGCACGGTTCCGGTCGGATTCGATGGGCTGGCTATGACCAAGCCGTCGAGTTGGCCGGCGGCCTCGAGCTGGGCCACGGTTGGACGGAACGAGGTCTCGGGCCCAACGGGGATGGTGACCACATCGATGCCGAAGGCCAACAGGTCGTTGCGGTAGCACGGGTAGCCGGGTTCCAGCACTGCCACCCGCTGGCCGGGGTCGAAGAGGGCCAAGAACGTCAGCACACAACTGCCCGAGGCTCCGGTGGTAACCACGATCCGCTCTTTGGTCACGGTGAGCTGGTAATAGTCCTCGTACCATTGGGCGATCCGCTGGCGAAGCTCGGGTAGGCCGGCGGCACCCGTATAGCCCAACTTGTCGAGTCCGAGGGCCGAAGTGGCGGCCGCCAGAACTCCCGACGGGGCTGGGGTCGACGGCTGGCCGACTTCGAGGTGGAGCACCGGGGTACCCGATCGTTCGAGGGCCTCGGCCGCCCGCATGACCTCCATCACGTAGAACGGGGGTACCTGGCTTCGTTTCGATGGCACTCGACCATCCTGCCCGCTCCATGCTCCCGCTGCGCTGTCGGCAGGTCATGACCTGATCACCTATCCTGCGGTCCGGAGGTTCGAAGATGGCGACGATCGGGTTCATCGGTCTAGGGGTCATGGGCTACCCCATGGCTGGACACTTGGCTGGCGCCGGCCACGAGGTGACGGTCTACAACCGGACCGAGGCCAAGGCCGAGGCGTGGGTCGGCGCCTACGGGGGAGGCCGAGCGGCGACGCCGCGAGAAGCCGCCCAAGGGGCCGAGTTGGTGATGACGATCGTTGGCAACGACGATGATGTCCGAGCGGTAGTCCTCGGTGACGACGGGGTACTGGCCGGACTCGAAGGCTCGGCGGTCCTCGTGGATCACACCACGGCTTCGGCCGATCTGGCCCGTGACCTCCACCAGCGATGCAAGGCCGACGGGATCGGGTTCGTCGACGCCCCGGTCTCCGGGGGTCAGTCCGGGGCTGAGAACGGGGCCCTGACCGTGATGTGCGGTGGTGACCAGAACGACTTCGACCGTATGGCTCCGGTGGCCGATGCCTACGCCGTTGCCGTGACCCGCCTCGGACCAGCTGGTTCAGGCCAGCTGACCAAGATGGTGAATCAGCTCTGTATCGCCGGGCTCGTCCAGGGCTTGTCGGAAGGAATCCACCTGGGGATGAAGGCGGGGCTCGACATCGATCTGGTGGTCGATGTGATCTCCAAGGGGGCAGCTGGTTCGTGGCAGATGGCAAATCGGGGCTCGTCCATGGGTCGCAACGAGTTCGATTTTGGTTTCGCTGTCGACTGGATGCGCAAGGATCTCGGGATCGCCCTGGATGAGGCTGATCGGTTGGGGGCGCGGCTACCGGTTGGTGCCCTCGTCGATCAGCTCTATGCCCAGGTTCAGGCCCGGGGTGGAGCCCGCTGGGATACCTCGAGCCTGATCGATCTGCTCACTAACCCCTGACCAGGTCGTAGGCCCCCCTCCCCTTGTGGCCACGACCCCACTAGGTTGGCCCCGTGACGATCCAATTGGGGGCCCACATCGGGCAACAGAACATGTCAACCGACGAGATGCGCGCCATCTGGCGCCGGCTCGATGAGGCTGGTCTCGACTGGCTATCGGTGTGGGACCATCTCTACGAGGCACCCCCGGACGGGGGAACCAAGCCCCACTTCGAGGCCATTGCCACCTTGGGCGCTATGGCCGTCGAGACTGTCCATGCCCGCCTCGGCTGTTTGGTGTTCTACGTGGGGTACCGCAATCCCGGCCTGTTGGCCAAAGCTGCTGTCACCCTCGATCACCTGTCAGGCGGACGCTTCGAGCTGGGCCTCGGAGCAGGATGGCATCAGTGGGAGGCCGACGCTTTCGGTTACGAGTTCCCGGGAGTTGGCACCCGCCTCGACATGATGGAAGAGGCCACCGAACTGATCCAATCCCTACTGCGGCCGGCTGCTGAGGGTGAGATCGCCCGCACCACCTTCCAGGGCCAGCACTATGGGACCAACGACGCCAGTTGTCTTCCCCCTCCAGTGAGGAATCATCTGCCGATCTGGATTGGTGGACGAGGTGAGAAGCGCACCCTCAGGGCGGCGGCCCGCTTGGCCGACGGCTGGAACGCGGCCTACATCTCCGCTGAGGAGTTCGGCCGCCTCGGTGGGGTGCTTGACCACTGGTGTGAAGTCGAGGGTCGGGATCCGGCCACCATCGAGCGGTCGGTCAACATCAGCTTCACCCTTGGGATCGATGCCGGGTCCGTCGACCGGGCCGTTGCCGGCTTTGACGCCGAGTGGGGTCAGATGGCCGACGTCATGCGCCCCGGTGCCCTCATCGGTACTCCTGACCAGGCCGGGGAGCAGATAATGGCCTACGTGGAGGCTGGAGCCGACCTGATCAATGTTGCCCTGCGGGCACCCTTCGATCAGGAGGCACTGGACGCCTACGTTGGCGAGGTCGTACCCCAGGTGAAGGCCGCGGTCGGGGGCTAGCGCCCCGACAGCACATCAAAGGGTCCAGCGGATAGGGGCCCGTCGGTCTGAGGGGATCGGTGAGGCTGGGAGTGGCCCGCTTGACCACTCCCAGCCGGGGGGAAACGACCCGTAGTGAAACCGTTGTCTCAACCCGCCATGAGGCAAACGATTAGGTCGTGTCTGTACCCGCACTGTCAGTGAATCACTAGCCACCGTGAGTGGCAATAGCTCATTTGGTCCAGATCCGCTCTGGTCACTTGGCCCAAGTGTGTCATTTGGTGGTCGCGAGCCACATCTGCTAACCGGAGGGTTACACTCGGCCGGTCGCCCACGGGTGGCCGGCCTAATCAGGTCGTAGAAGCTCGCACGAAGTGGTGCGACTACCGAACTCACTGGGGAGGATCTAGATGAGTAGCAAGAAATGGATGCGGATATTCGCCGTATTGTTCGCCCTCGCTCTTGTCGCATCGGCATGTGGCAGCGACGATGACGATGTCGCAACGGACGATACGACGGACGACGCTGCTGACGAAGGCACAGACGACGCGGCTGACGACGCTGCTGATGACGACGCTGCTGATGACGACATGGACGACGGTGACTCAGCCGGCGACGGTGTGCTGACTGTCGGCACCATCTTCCCGGTCACTGGTGACCTCGCCTTCCTCGGCCCGGCCGAGATCTTCGGCGCCGAGCTGGCTATCGAAGACATCAACGCTGCCGGCGGTGTGTTCGGAGTCGACGTGGTTCTGGAACAGGGCGACTCTGGCGACACCACAACCGACATTGCCAGCACCGAGGTCGATCGGCTCTTGGCGCTCAGCGCAGATGCCATCATGGGTGCCGCCTCCTCGGCTGTCTCCAAGACCGTGATCGACAAGATCACGGGTGCAGGTGTGATCCAGTTCTCACCGGCCAACACCTCGCCCGACTTCACAACCTACGAAGACAATGGGCTCTACTTCCGGACCGCCCCCTCTGACCTGCTTCAGGGTCGGGTTCTGGCCAACGGTGTGATCGACCAGGGCAATGCCACGGCTTCGGTCCTGTTCCGCCAGGAGTCATATGGCCAGGGTCTGGCCGATGCCTTCAAGGAGAACTTCGAGGCCGCCGGTGGCACCATCGACGAGTTCATTCCCTACGCCATTGATGTCGAGAGCTTCGACGCTGAGGTTGACCAGCTGGTTGCCGCCGGTAGCGACGCGATACTCGTCATCGGCTTCGTCGAGTCGGCAAACATCTTGAACACCATGCATGAGCGTGGCATCGGCCCGACCAGCGACACCAACGTATGGGGTGTCGACGGCAATGATGGCATCAACACCGAGATGACCGATCCTTCGATCCTCGAGGGACTGCATCAGACACTGCCGTCGGTCGATCTGTCATCGATATCGGACTTCATTGATCGGCTAGAAAGCGCAATGCCGGCCGACTCGCTGACGGCGTATGGCGCCGAGACCTACGACTCGGTCATCATCGTGGCCCTGGCCGCTGAGTTGGCCGGTAGCGACGACGGCACGGCCATTGCCGCTGAGATCAACGGTGTCACTGGTGGCGGCGAGGCTTGCACGAGCTTTGCCGACTGCAAGGCCATCATCGAGGCCGGGGGCGACCCCGACTACGACGGCCTTGGCGGACCGTATGAGTTCGTCGAAGCCGGCGAGCCTGCCGCTGCTTCCTTCCGGATTCAGACCTACGGCACCGATGGTCGCGACGAAGCTCTTGATGAGTACGTCTTCGCTAGCTGATTTGTCCTGGCCTTAGGGTCGAGACATCCCGAAGCCAATAGCACCTAGCGTGGGGCCCGGTCCTGGACCGGGCCCCACCGTTGTTTTCCGATGTGCTCTCAGCAGCCAGATCGGCAATCCTGGCCTGAGAGCAAACGTACCAGGGGGCACCACCATGGGATGGAAGCAAGCCGGTGAGCTGACGACCTCGATCGTGGAACGAGACTTCGAAATCGAGGTCGACGGGCGGCCGGTTCCTGGCCTCTACTGGATCCCGGCCGAGGGCGACCCTGATCGACTCGTCCTGCTCGGCCATGGGGGCACGAATGACAAGAGGGTCGACTATCTCCAAGAGGTAGCCCAACTGCTGGCGGCCAAGGGTATTGGGGCCATGGCTATCGACGGTCCCGGCCATGGCGACCGGCTCATCGAGGTACCCGAGAGCGATCCCGATCGGCTCCATAAGATGTGGACCGGTGGTGGCGGCACCGAGGGCATGCTGGCCGACTGGCGAGCGGCCCTGGACTTCATCGAGGCTGAGGTGGGGGCTCTCCCCACCGGCTGGTGGGGTCTGTCCATGGGCACCATGATGGGCCTCCCCGTCACCGCCACCGATAGCCGGATCAGGGTGGCCGTCCTCGGTCTGATGGGCACCTGGGGCCCCAATGCTGATGATCTGGCTCGGTTTGCCCCTGAGGTCGAGTGCCCGTTGCGGTTCCTGGTCCAGTGGGACGACGAGGTCGTGCCCCGTGAAGCCTGCTTGGACCTCTTCAGCCTTCTCGGCTCGAAGAAGCGGACCCTTCATGCCAACCCCGGCCGGCACGCCGACGTACCCAGCTTCGAGATGTCAGCCTCGGTTGAGTACCTGGACCGGTACCTGAAGTAGTCAGCCCGTCTTCTTGGCCAGCGTGCCGAGGTACAACTCGATCACCTTTGGGTCCTCCAATAGGTTGCGCCCGGTGTTGGTGTAGGCGTTGCGGCCCTGATCGAGTACATAGCCCCGATCACAGATCTGGAGGCAGCGAGCAGCATTCTGCTCGACCATCACCACGGCCACACCGGCTGCATTGATCTGCTTGGTCCGGATGAATACCTGGTCTTGGAGAATAGGTGACAGTCCTGCGCTTGGCTCGTCGAGGAGAAGGACCTGAGGGTCGGCCATCAGGGCCCGACCCATGGCCAACATCTGGCGCTCACCACCCGAGAGGGAGCCAGCCCGCTGGCTCAGGCGCTCGGCCAAGCGGGGGAACATCTCGGAGACGAAGGCCAGCCGGTCTTTGAACCGCTCGGGCTTCAGGTAGACGCCCATCTCCAGGTTCTCCGACACTGTCAGTGAGGGGAAGACGTTCTCGGTCTGGGGAACATAGCCGATCCCCCGCGACACCAGCTGGTGGGCCGTCATGCCCGTGATCTCTTCGCCGCGGTACTTCACCGTCCCGTTGTTGACTGTTATCAGCCCGAACAAGGCCTTCAGCAACGTTGACTTGCCGGCCCCGTTGGGTCCGATGATCCCAACCAGTTCGCCGGCTCCGAGCTCGAGCGAGCAGCCCTGCAAGATGTTGACGCCGGGCAGATAGCCAGCGTGGATGTTATCGACGTGGATCAGAAGCTCTTCGTTGGCCATCAGATGTCCTCAGACTCGGCAGAACCAGCATCATCGGACTCGGCCACTTCATCTTCTGCGTCGGCCCCAGGGGCGAAGTCGAGCTCGGAGTCGTGATGAGATCCAAGATAGGCGTCGACGACATGCTGGTTCTCGGCGATCGAAGCAGGAGGTCCCTCGGCGATGATCCGACCTTCGGCCATGACGATCACCCAGTCACTGATGTCTTGGACCACATCCATGTCGTGTTCGACGAAGATGACGGTTCGCCCGTCTGAGCGCAACTGCTTCACATGACCGAGCAGCGATTGGGTCAAGGCTGGGTTCACTCCGGCCATAGGCTCATCGAGCATGACCAGCTCGGGGTCGGTCATCAGGGCCCGGGCCATCTCGACCAGTTTGCGCTGGCCCCCAGAGAGGGTTCCGGCGTATTCGTCGGTCATGTGGGACAGCTTGAACCGTTCCAATAGGGCCCGAGCTTCAACCTCAATGGCCTGCTCCTGACCTCGCCACAAGGGTGAGATGAGGGAGCGGAGGATGTTCTCCCCCTTCTGGTTCTTGGCCCCGAGCATCATGTTCTCCAACACCGTGAGCTTGGAGAGGGCCTTTGTCAGCTGGAAGGTACGAACCATTCCTTGAGAAGCAAGCCTGTGCGAGGGCACTCCGTCAATCGACTTCCCGTTCAGCTCGACATGGCCGGAATCGGGCGCATCGAAGCCGGTCAACAGGTTGAAGAAGGTTGTCTTTCCCGCACCGTTGGGCCCGATGAGAGCCGTGATGGCTCCCCGCTGGATCTCGACCCGGTCTACGTCAACTGCGACGAGGCCGCCGAAGCTGCGGCGTACATTGGTGGCCGTCAGAATCGGGTCGGGCTTGGCTACTCCCGGGATCCTCTCGACATCATCGAAGACACCGGCGACCGGGTTGTGATATTCGACCTCGGCCGTCGTGGTGGTCGGGGAGTCATCGGTCATCAAGGGCCATCTCCTCTCGTGAGCCGAAGATGCCTTGGGGTCGGTACCGCATCAGCAGCATCAGTACCAAGCCGAACACCATGAATTTGACCTGGCTGACGTTCTGGATGCTGAGGTTCAGGAATCTTTCCAGGGTCTCATCCAAGCCGGTGCCAAGCAATTCACGCATGAACGCTTCCAGACCGCTGATCAGGCCCCAGAAGAGCATGGCCCCGACAACCGGTGACCACACCCTGCCGGCTCCCCCGATGATCAGAACGGTCCAGATCATGAAGGTGATGACCGGATTGAAGGTGTCAGGCTGGACCGACTGCTTGTCGATGGCCTGCAACATGCCGCCGATGCCACCGATGACGCCACCGATGGCCAGGGCCTGGAGCTTGTAGCTGTAAGCGTTCTTGCCGAGGGCTCGGGCCGCGTCTTCATCTTCTCGGATGGCCTTCAGCACCCGTCCCCAGGGACTGCGCATCAGTTGCCAGGTCAACAACAGGCAGAGGCCGACAACGGTCCAGCCGACCAACATGACCCATAAGTCGCCCGCCCGGTACTCGAAGAACAAGAACCGGTAGGGCCGGGAGCCGATCCGGTTGAAGATGTTCAGATCGTAGAACGGGTCGGCGAAGTCTCCGATCCCCTCAGCGGCCCCGGTCCGCTCCCGGTTACCGCGCCAGCGAACGAAGAGCCGTATTGACTCCGAGGCGGCAATGGTCGTGATGGCCAGGTAGTCAGCTCGGAGCCGCAGGGTTGGGATACCGAGTATCAGGGCCAAGACCAGACAGTAGAGGACACCGACGATGAGGCCAGGCCAGAACCCTATGTCGAACCAGAACACCGACATTCCGACCCCATAGGCGCCGGCGGCCATGAAGCCGACCTGACCGAAGTTCAACAGGCCGGCGTAGCCGAAGTGGATATTGAGCCCGATGGCGGCCAGAGCGAACACGACAGCCTGGGTGCCGAACGCCTGGGAGAAGGTCTGGGTGAAGATGATGTCCCAATCGAATGCCAGCATGATCAGCCCACCCTCTCCGGTCGTCCCAATATGCCTTGGGGCCGGAAGAGGAGGATCAACACCAGCACCAGCAGGGCCACCATGTTCTTGAGCTCGACGTCGATGAACAGGGTCGACAGGTTGATTACCAGGCCCACGGTCAGGGCCCCGACCAGGGCCCCGTAGGCGGTTCCGAGACCACCGAGGGTCACGGCGGCGAAGATCAGCAGCAGGATCCGGAACCCGAAGTCCCATTTGATCTGGTCGAGACCGAAGAACACCCCACCCAGGGCGGCCAGAGCGCCGCCGGCGATCCAGACGACACTGATGACACGCTGGACATCGATACCAGACGACTCAGCCAGATCACGGTTGTCGGCAACCGCTCGCATGGCCTTGCCGATCCTGGTCAGTTGCAACAGGGCCCCGACCAGGACGAGGATGATGATCGAGATGATCATGGCCGTGAGATCCTTGGGGGTGATCTCGACCGGCCCGATGCTCATGGCCCGTTGGCTGGCGAAGTCACGGAAGAACCTCGGATTGCCTCCGAAGTTGTAGAGGAACAGGTAGCGAAGCAGGATCGACAAGCCGATGGTGATGACCATCTGGGCGATCAGGCTCACCCCGCTTCGACGCATCCCCCTGAACAGGCCGCGATCGAGCAGGTAGCCGAGCCCGCCACCGCAAATCATGCCCAGGAGAGCGGCGAAGATCAGGTTGACGCCATCACCGAAGGGCCCGGGAAGGGGGGCCAGGAAGCCGAACAGGCCAGCCAGGCCGTAGTAGTTGAAGAAGAAGGTGGTGAGCTGACCCCAGGTGACCAGCTCGGCGTGGGCGAAGTTCACCAGCCCGGTCGTCCCGAAGATCAGCGACAGGCCGATGGCGGCCATGGCCAGATACAGGCCCTGCTTGAGCCCCTCAACGGTGAGCTGGGCGACTCGTCGCCCGGTGATGTCCGAGCCTGAGCTCGATCCGGAGTCGACGTCGCCCGATGAGCTGTCGATCGATTCGCCCGTGGTCAGGGCGAACAGGACGGTCTTCGACTGCCCTGGTTCGACCAGTACCTCGAGTGAGCCTCGAGCTATGTCTCGCAAAGAGACCCCCTCAGGGAGGGTCGCGGGATCGAGGACCACGACATAGGTTCCGCCCTCGGAGACGGTGATCAACCAGCGCCCCTCGGAATCGGTTACGGCTTCATCTTGGCCGTCGATGGCGACCACCGCGCCCTCGACCGGGACCAGCTCTCCACTATCATCTTCGACCCTGAGTTGGCCGCCTACGGTCTGCCCGTCGTCTTGGGCGGCGGCCACGGTCGCAAAGCCGAGCAACGACGCCAAAACGAACGCAGACGCGAGGACCGCGCGCCACACTGACCCAACCATGCTCTCCCTACGCCACACTCGGCAAATCGGACGTCCGGACAATAGCGGAGTGACGTCGGTAACACCAGGCCCAGATGTACCTGGTCACAGATTTGAGATCTGAGGGTCGATTCAGAGCTTGCTCAGCCGTACTTCGCTGGTTGAGTGATCGGCCGATTTGCGGATGATGAGATCGGCTCGTTCCCGAGTGGGGAGGATGTTCTCGTAGAGGTTCCGCTCGTTGATCCTGGTCCAGATGTCGGTCGCAGTTTTGGCCGCATCCTCATCATTGAGCAGGGCGTAGCGAGAGAAGTATGACTGAGGATCGCGAAAAGCTGTCTCCCGGAGGGTGAAGAAGCGCTCGACGTACCAGTCTCGAATGTGAGCCACCTCGGCATCGACGAAGATCGAGAAGTCGAAGAAGTCAGAGACAAAGACTGGACGCTCTTCATCGGCCTGGCCTGTTTGCAGCACGTTGAGTCCCTCCACGATCAGGATGTCGGGCTGGCTGACGATGGTTGTCTGATCTTCCATGATGTCGTACGTGAGGTGGGAATAGACCGGGGCCTGTACCTCTGGTGTGCCCGACTTGATCTCGGATAGGAACTGGAGCAGTCGGCGCCGGTCATAGGACTCGGGGAACCCCTTGCGCTCCATGAGCCCCCTTTTCTCGAGGAGCTTGTTGGGGTGAAGAAACCCGTCGGTGGTGATCAGGTCGACTTTTGGGTGGTTGGGCCAGCGAGCGAGCGCTGTCTGGAGGACTCGGGCTGTTGTCGACTTGCCAACCGCCACCGAGCCGGCGATCCCGATGATGAACGGAACCTTCTCCGGGAGCTTGCCCAGGAAGGTGTCAGTGGCCCGGTACAGCTCCTGCGATGCCCCGACATACAGGTTGAGCAGGCGAGATAGGGGGAGAAAGATCTCAGTGACCTCATTGAGGCTGAGGGCGACGTTGAGGCCTCGTAGCCGCTCGACGTCCTCTTCGGTCAGGGTCAGGGGCGTGGCTGCCCTGAGCCTCCCCCACTGCTCTGCGGTGAAGGTGATGTACCGGGAGAGGTGGGTCGTTTCCGCAATCATGATCAGGAAGCCATTTCCGCTCGTGGTCTTGGGACGACGCGCTCGATGGTGGCATCTCTGGGGTCAGGATGCTAGTTCGAGGCCATCTCGTATAGCGTGCAGACGATGAACTTTCCCTCACGGCGTCGCCGGGCGGCACGTGTGGTCGTGCTCGATCGCGATGAGCGGGTCCTCTTGATCAAGTCCCGCAATCCGGCAAATCCCCTCGGCCCCGGCTGGTGGGAGATACCAGGCGGTGGCATGGATCCCACTGAGACCTCGGCTGACACCGCGGCCCGGGAGCTTCAGGAAGAGGCTGGGATACTCTCAGCTGAGATCGGCCCCGTGGTATGGACCCAGAGTGTCCAGTTCACCTTCGCTGGCCTCTATTTCGACCAGGACGAGTTCATCCATGTCGCCTGGACCGACCAGGTCGAGCTGGCCCCTCCCCGCCTCGAAGCTCTCGAAGCGCTCGCCTTCCAGGGGGCTCGTTGGTGGACGGTAGAAGAGGTCCTCAATGCCTCGACAGCCTTCTTGCCTCCCCGCCTACCCGAACTGCTCCCCGATCTGGTCTCCGGGAATCTGCCAAACCCCCCAATCGATATCTCAGGTCCCCTCGCTGAGTCCTGAGCAAACCGAGCGGTCCCTATCCCCTGTCCGCTGGATCCCTAGGGGGTCTAGTAGTTGGAGTTGACTCCGAGGATGGCGACGATCTTCGCTTCCTCCAGCGGCACGCCCGGATCAGACGGCATCGGTTCGATCTGTGTCGGTTGGAGGCCGAGTACCTCGGCCACCTTGACCGCGTCGGCAGCATAGCCACTGATGTAGTACACGACGCTGGTGTCGAGGGTCGGCCCGTTCTTGGGAGACAGGGTCGGGTAGCCGGCCGCCTGCAGGGTCTCAGTGCCGGCACCGGCAACACCGGCCCGCCTGGCCCCGTTGGCTACCCGGACCAGAACCTCGTCGGGGGGACGGGCGGCGATGATGGCACTCGTCTCGGAGCTGTCGGTCGGGTCTGTGGTGGCCGTGGCGCCGGTCGGTGCCTCCTCGGACTCCAATGTCTTCTCGCTGAGGACCAGACCCTCATCGACGGTGCTGAACAGGCTGCGCATGGCGGTGATGGTGCCGAGCCCGAGAAGGAGGAGGACTGCTGCCAACATCACGGCATTGGCAACATCGTGTCGTTCAATGCGGTCAACGACCACGTCTGAGCCCCTCATCAACCATCGTGGTGTCTGGTGCCCCGAATACTGGAGTCTCAGGGCCGTGCCCGGCCGCCTGGGCAGTAGTCATATCTGGGAAGGCTAGAGCACGGCATCTCCCAGTGGGTGGCATTGCCTCCGGCCTGGCCCTGTGGGCCACTTGGGCTACGAATTCGGTGCTTGGGCTCCACGACCCATAGCATCGGCTCGACGTCGACCGGGTTCCAGTATCGGACCCCGCGATCTGAGGAGAGAACCGTGGACTTCGCCATCCCCTCTGACATCCAGAGCCTGCTAGGTGAGCTCGATCAGTTCATTGAGGACGAGATAAAGCCGCTGGAGCGCGAGAACGACAACATCCGTTTCTTCGACCATCGGCGAGAGTACGCACGGACCGACTTCGAGCGCGACGGTTGGCCGAACCGGGAGTGGGAAAAGCTGTTGAGCGAGATGCGGCGGCGGGCCGACGCAGCCGGATTCCTTCGCTACCACCTGCCGGAGAAGTTCGGGGGCCGCAATGGTTCCAATCTGGGGATGGCCATCATCCGCGAACATCTGGCGGCGAAGGGTCTGGGCCTCCACAACGACCTCCAGAACGAGAGCTCGATCGTCGGCAACTTCCCGACCGTGCTGATGATGGACCTATACGGGACAGAGGAACAGAAGAGCGAGTGGATCCACGGGATGCTCGAGGGGCGGGCCCGGATCGGGTTCGGGCTGACCGAACCCCTTCATGGCTCCGATGCCACCTGGATGGAGACCAACGCCTACCGCGATGGTGACGAGTGGGTGATCAATGGAGCCAAGCGGTGGAACACGGGAATGCACGCAGCCACCCATGACTACGTCTTCGCCCGCACTTCGGGCAAGCCAGGTGATGCCGAGGGCATCACCTGCTTCATCACCCCCGTGGATACCCCCGGTTTCAATGTCGAATTCATGTGGTGGACGTTCAACATGCCGACCGACCATGCAGAGGTGACGCTGACCGATGTGCGGGTTGCCGACAGCACTCGTCTGGGCGATGAGGGTCGTGGTTTGGCCGTGGCCCAGACCTTTGTCCACGAGAACCGGATCCGTCAGGCCGCATCAGGGGTCGGAGCTTCCCAGTACTGCATCGACGAGAGCGTTAAGTACTCCCGGGAGCGCAAGCCGTTCGGCCGGACCCTGTCGATGAATCAGGCCATCCAGTGGCCGTTGGCCGAGATGCACACTGAAGCCGAGATGATCCGCCAACTGGTGCGCAAGACGGCGTGGGAGATGGACGAGGGCACAGATCCCATGTACATCTCGGACAAGGTGGCCATGTGCAATTATCGGGCCAATCGACTGGTGTGTAACGCAGCCGACCAGGCCATCCAGACCCACGGCGGGATCGGGTACAGCCGGCACATGCCTTTCGAGCACATCTACCGGCACCATCGTCGCTACCGGATCACCGAAGGAGCGGAGGAGATTCAGCTCCGTCGGGTGGCCCAGTTCTTGTTCGGGTTCTCAGGCCCTCGCAAGGAGTCCCTGGGCCCGAGTTTCGCCAGCCGGTTCAACTCCGTCCAACACGGAGCCCCCGCCAGCTGGCTCGACTGACCCCCACCCGCCTTCTGGTTCCGCTAGTTCCCGTAGCTGCCCAACTGTCTGTTTAGCGCTCCCCAGCTTCCGGCGAAGCCAATAACTGCGCAACTGTCTGTCTAACGCTCCCCAGCTTCCGGCGAAGCCGAAAGCTGCGTAGTGAGGCCGCCAGGCCGAACGGCTCGGGCCCGCGTCAGGAAGCCGGTGTGGGCCACCATCCGGTGGTCGGGTCGCACCGCGGCCCCGTCGATGTGCCAGGTCCGGTTCATGACCTCGGTGGTTGAGATCTCACTGAATCCGGCCCGCTCCAGAGCCTTGGTCAGCTGCATGACCTGGGTGATGGACGGGCTGTAGGAGACCAGGATCCCGCCGGGGCGCAGGGCCTTCTCGGCGTGGGGTATGACGTTCCAGGGCTCCGGCAGATCGAGTACCACCCGGTCGAGGTCGCGCTCGTCAATCCCGTCGTAGCAATTGCGCAACTCGACTCTGTACCGCTCCAGAGCTTGGGCTCCGAGAAAGGCCTTGACGTTGTTCGTTGCCCTGGCGGCGAAGTCCTCCCTCAGCTCGTAGCCCGTTATCTCAGCCCCGGCTCGGAGCATCGTCATCGACAGGGCCCCTGAGCCAACACCTGACTCCAGAACTCGCATGCCCGGCCCGATGTCGGCCAGCAGCACCATCGGCCCAAGATCCTTGGGGTAGATGACCTGTGCCCCCCGTGGCATCGACAGCACATAGTCGCTCAGGGTCGGCCGAAACACCCGGAACCGCTGCCCCCGGGTGGTCGCAACCTCGGCCCCCTCCCCTTGCCCGACGATCACCTCGTGAGGCAGCACGCCAGCATGGGATTGGAACTCACGGCCCTCTTCGAGGGTGATCAGATAGCGCCGCTTCTTGTGGTCGATCAGCATCACTAGTTCACCGAAATCCAAGGCACCGTTCATCGCAGAACCGTCGGGCCTTCGACCGATACGGGCCTGGACTCAACCCCGGTCGTATCAGCGGCGGTCTCGATCAGACGACAAAAGGCGCAGGTCGTGCCGCTAGCCGGGGCGCCGCACCTGTCGCACGTTCCCATGTCGGCCTTGGTGTCGTCTTCGTCGATGAAGCGGTGGGCGGCATGCTTGAGGAAGCTGAAGTAGAAATCAGCTTTCGTCCCTGGCGACTGTCGCTCCAATTCGTTCAAGGCCTCCTTGTAGCCGAGGTGCTTGTTGCCGGTAGCCATGGGGCACTCCTCGACCAGGTAGTCGATCCCTTTGGTGATGCAGTAGGCGGCCGTTTCCCTCTCTGTCAGCTTGATCAGAGGCTTCACCTTGCGGGGGAAGCCGTTTCCGCCCGGGAGTACCGGTTGTTGGCGACCCAGGTACTGGGTTTGCCAGCGCATCACGTTTCCGTACAGCACTGCGGCTTCGTCGTCGAGGTTGTGTCCTGTCACCAGGGCGTCGTAGCCCCCGTGCAGGGTTGCAGAGTCGAAGATGTGTCGCTTGGACAGCCCGCAGGCTGAGCAGGGCACTCGACGGGTCTTGGCCGCCGCAGCCGGGATGTCGTAGTCATAGCTGGTTCGCAGGTCGACCTCGATCAGGTTCAGGTCCCGCTCCTGGGCGAAGCGGCGAGCGTGGTCACCCGAGGTGTCGGAGTATTCGCCAATGCCGAGCCCGACATAGAGCCCGTCGGCCTCGTATCCGATTTCGACCAGAAGATCCCACACGGCCAGGCTGTCCTTGCCTCCTGAGACCGCAACCAAGAGCCTCTCGCCGGGCTTGACCATGTGGTGGTCGGAGATGGCCCTCTCTACCTGCTGGCGGCAATAGCGAAGGAAGTGGGGTTGGCAGAAGTTGGCATTGTGGCGGCGGATGTCGATGATGGCCGGACCGCGACAGACCCGGCACTTCATTGTCCGCCTCCGCTGATCACGGGTCTGATCTCGATCTCGTCGCTGTCAGCCAGAGTGGCATCACCTGGGACCAGGGTGGTGTCGCGGATCACAAGCACGGATTCCCGGTTCAGGTCCAGCTGGTTCAACAGCTTGGCCACCGAGATCGGTCCTCGTACCTCGATCTGGCGTTTGGGGTTGCGGAGCAGCACCTTCACTCCCCCAGCATGCCGGGACTGGTTTCGGAGGCGACGAGAAACCGGCCACATTGTCGGTACTCGGGGTGGTTCAGGTCCTGGTGCTGGTGCGGCGAATGGCGCCAGTCAGCCACTCCCTGGTGGCCGTCCGCTTGGCTGACCGGGCCTCTCGTCGTGCCCGTTTCTCGGCCTTGAGCTGATGGGCATGAGTTTCGGAAAGGTGCTCGATCACGATCTTCTGGCCTTCGGGGATCTTGCCAACGTCGATGAGCTCACGCCGACCGGTGGTGGCGCGAATCCTCCGGTACCCAAGGACTGCGAGGCCAGTGAAGAGCCAGGATCGACCAGGGCCGCCAAAATAGCGACGAACGACAAAGGTGATCAGTCGCTCCATCAGAGGCGGCGGATCTCCAACACCGTGCTCTTCTTCTTGCCCGTGCGCTTGCCGGCCAGGTACACGATCAACAAGATGATGACGGCCAACACGGCGCCACCGACAGCGACCTTCTTCTTCGAGTCGTCGGCGACAACGTCGATCTGGCCCTGGATGTCGCGAAACTTGGCCTCGATATCGGCTGGGGTAACGCTGGTTGTCTCGGTCATGTCATGATTTCCTTTACTCACCGCTCTCTCACCGAACCTTCTTCTTCGCTCGACTCAACGACAGCCCCATCATGGCCATGATCAGGACCAGTGTGGCGATGGCGATCACATAGGGTAGCGATGAGGCCCACGATGATCCGGAGAACACTTCGAATGATTGCATGAGCCGCAGAACGCCGAGGCCGAGGAAGAAGGTGCCGACGAACATGGCCAGCGATCCTCCGAGGCCGAATCCCAGGTAGCGGCCGAGCGTCTTGAGGGGGTCGATAGTCTCCTGTTTGGCGTAGGAGATGACCATCTGTTGGATCTCCTGGGCCCCCTCCAACGGGTTTGGACTGGCCACCTGGCCTCCTTGCTGCCGTGCTTTGGTGCCGAGAATCGCGGCCAACACCGACGAGTGATCAGCGTTGTCGTTGGGAGTGTAGGTCTCTGGCGCGGCGGCCCCTCAGGTCTCGGCCAGGCGAGTTTCAATCAGGTCGATGCTGGCGTCGATCATCTGATCCAACAAAGGCAGTCGACTGCTCGGGCCTGGTGCACCCAGCAGGGCCTGTTTGTCGTGGGCGCCGACCGGGGTCAGGGTCGCCATCTGCATGCAGCCCAGTTGGACGTTGTCGATCGCGTCGGGGAAAGGGCCAACATCGAGGCCAGCTTCGGAGGCCAAGGCCATGCAGCGACGGAACTTCACCTGGACCTGGGTGTAGAGCGGGCCGAGGTCGTCGGTTGGTGCCTCGTCAGGCCAGGGTTCGATGTCGGCCTGCGGGTACGGGTCATCGGGAAGCCACGTCGTCACCTTGAACCGATCGACCCCAACCGTGACAAGGGCCCATCGGCCATCGGCTAGCTCGTCGGCCTTCACCACCTTGGCCAGGGTGCCGAACCCCGACCGCTGATCGCTACCTCCGACTTCGTGGCCGCGCTCGATGAGGACCACACCAAATACGCCGTCGGCCGCCATGACATCGGCAACCATGGCCCGATAGCGAGGTTCGAAGACGTGCAGAGGCAGCACCATCGACGGGAAGAGCACGGTTCCGAGAGGGAACTGTGGGGTGACGGCCATGTCCTAGTCTCGCCCACCGAGGGTCATCACAACGAACCCACCCTCTTGACCTCAGCCCTCCACTGGATCGAGGGGAGAGAGCGTCTCGAGTCTGGGGAGGCCAGGGAAGGAGGTGAGGGCAACCACGAACTCGTCTTGGAGGCCGCGTACAGCCTCGTCGGTGATGATGAACTCGGCGTTGGCCAGGTAGGAGAAGGTCAGATAAACGTCGTCGGTGTTGGCCGAGCGGACGAAGCCGGACAGTGCCGTAGCGTCGTTCAAGGTGCCCGTCTTGGCCTGGATTGCACCGGCTGCTGGCGTATCGACGAAGCGGTTGAGCAGGCTTCCCCGCTCAGCCCCGATGGCCAGGGACTGTCCCAACACCGAGTCGGCTCCCGTGTTGGACAAGATGGCGCTCATGGCTTGGCAGGTGAGCCGATTGCTCTCGGCCAGACCTGATCCGTCGTCGACGATCAGCCCTTCGGTCGGTACCCCCTGCTCGGCTAGCACCTCGATCACCACCCCAGCTCCCGCTGGAGTCGAACCGGTGCCGGCCCTCGCCAATCCAACTCGTTTGAGCAGGAGCTCGGCCCCCATGTTCGAGCTGTAGCTGTTGATATGGGTCACGATGTCGCTCAACGGCGGCGACATGATCGAGGCCACGGTGATCGTCGCATCAGGGGCCAGCCCGGTACCGATGCCGCCGATGCTCAGCCCCCGCTCCTGGAGGAGTTGAGACAACACGGTGACAGCGTGACGAGGCGGGTCGTTGGTCTCCTTCCTCAATCGTGAGCTGTCGGCATAGACGCTTGGCCAGTCGATGAAGCCCTCGTTGACAGTCAGCGCCGACAGTGGGCCTGACTGCTTCCCCGCCACCAGGCGGTCGTCCCAAGGACCGAGACGGATGGAATCGAACAGGGACTCGTCGCCGATCAGTTGGCCGGTGATGGTGGTTACGCCGTTGGCTACGACGGCATCGGCCAGATCCTCCAGCCGGGTATGGAAGCGGCCATCGGTGATCTCGTATTGGGACCACCACTCTTCGGTACTGAGGAAAGGATCACCTGACCCGATGAGGTAGACGTCGCCGTCGATCACCCCGGCGCTGGGTGTGACCGGCGATTCGAGTGAGGTCTCGTACTGGAAGTCGTGGTCGAGAAGAGCCAGGGCCACATGGGTGGTCAGCACCTTCTGGTTGGATGCCGGGACCAGGCCTTGGCTGGGGTTCGACGAAGGGGGCAGGACCCGATCGTCGGCCTGGACCATGAGGCAACTGTTCGGAGGTGAGCCGTTCACCAACAGCTCGATACTGGGACGAAGCTTGGCGTCGACAACGGGCGCCTGGAGGGTGCGGGGGATGCGGCGGGCCGACAGCATCGAGGTAGCCAACGACTGCTCGTAGTCGATGCGCACCAAGGCGACATCGTCTGTATCGCGTTGTTCGGCCGCTTGCCAGGAGACGAGTGCCATAGCTGCTAGCACCAGGGCCAGGCCCCAGCGGCGGACGAGTTGTCCCAGGCCCATAGGGCGAACTTAGCAGCAGATGGGGCTGCTCAGGTGAGAGGCTGGGGTCGAGGGTGCAGCGTACGGACGCCCCGACGGATTCCAGCTCCGCGCCCAGCGACGATGGGGCGGGCTGCGCCCATGTTGAGATCGCTCGTTGGGGCGTCGGGCACGATCAGGACAACTAGTCTGATCCGACGCCTGACCCCCAACCACCGTCAAAGAGAAGCTCCCGAGGACCGACCGACCCCATGAAGATCGTTGCCGCGTTGTTCGTAGAGAGCATCGAGCTCCAGCCGGTGCCCTGCGCACTGGTTCCCCGGGTCAGATGATGGAGTCTGGCCCCTTCGACGAGCGGATCTTTGCCTCCGGTATTTCGGCCCACCCCGATCCGGCCGAGGCCGTGGCCGAGGTGGTTCTACAAGTCAGCGAGCGCATCGCTGGTCCCCCTTCGGTGGCGGCGGTGTTCGTTTCCGGATCGGCCATCGACGCCCTCTCCAACGTGGTCGATGCCATCGATACCCTGCTTGGCCCTGAGACCATGATCGGGGCCACCGCCGCCGGGGTGCTCGGGGGTGGGGAGGAGATCGAGAGTGGCGACGGGCTTGCTCTCTGGGCTGCTGCCGGCGTTGGGGCCACCCCGATCCGGCTCGAGAGCCTCGGTGGTTCACCCCCGATCATTGCTGGGTTGCCTGATGACCTGGCCGAGGGTTCTACCGTCGTAGCCCTGGCCGATCCACACACCGTCGACATCGAGGGTGTGGTGAGCCATCTCAACCAGCGGACCGCGTCGGTCGGACTGGTCGGGGGTCTGGCCTCCACTGTTGCCGGGCCTGAAGACAACCGCCTGATCCTGGGAGGTGAGGTCCATCTCGATGGAGGGGTCGGACTGGTCCTACCACCTGGGGTCGCGACCGCGATCGTCAGCCAGGGGTGTCGTCCGATCGGCTCGCCCTGGGTCATCACCGAAGCCAACGGGCAGATGATCCATGGTCTTGGTGGTCGCCCCGCCCTGGAGCGACTCAATGAGCTCATCAAGTCACTGTCGGCGGCCGATCGGGCCAGTGCTGCCCGTGGTCTACACGTCGGCATGGTTGCCAACGATCAGCAGCTCACCTTCGATCAGGGTGACTTCCTCATCCGGGATGTCCTGGGGGCCGATCGGTCAACGGGAGCGGTTGCCGTCGGCGACATCGCCGAGGTGGGTCATGTGCTCCAATTCCAGATCCGCGACGAAACCTCGGCCAGCAAGGAGCTCGACCGGTTGTTGGCGACCGTCAACGCTCGAGGGGCCATTGTCTTCACCTGCAAAGGGCGGGGCTCGCACCTGTTCACGACTCCGAGCCATGACGCGAGCCATATCTCAGAACACCTCGGCTCAGCCGTTGCTGGGATGTTCTGTGGCGGCGAACTAGGCCCGATTGCCGGCCGAAACGCCATCCACGGCGTCACTGCCACCGTTCTCGCCTTCCACTGAGGAAGTAGGCGAGGAGGTGCATCGACGAGATGCAAGGTGGCAACGGTTGCCAACCCAAGGGTTGGTACCGTGGCAAGCTTCATCGCCCCCGACCCGTCCTCACCCGGGCCATCGTCATTCGAGTGGAGCTAGGACCCGTGAACGTCAACGCCAACACCGCTTTGGAGCAGCAAGGGATCGCAGTGATCCGCGCCCTGGCCATGGACGGACCTCACCGCGCCCGCTCCGGCCATCAGGGCACGGCCATGGCTCTGGCCCCCCTGGCTCATGTGCTGTTCACCCGAATCCTACGCTACGACGCAGCTGAGCCTCAGTGGCCCGATCGTGACCGTTTCGTGCTCTCTGGCGGTCACGCTTCGATGTTGTTGTACTCGATGCTCCACCTGACCGGTCAAGGCCTCGACCTCTCTGACCTGGAGGAGTTTCGCCAATGGGGCTCGATGACCCCTGGCCATCCCGAAGTCGGACATACCCCGGGAGTCGAGGTCACGACCGGCCCCCTCGCTCAGGGCTTGGCCAACGCCGTCGGCATGGCCGTGGCCGAACGTCACCTGCGCTCCACCTATGGCTCGGAGGTGTGCAATCACCACACCTATGTCATCGCCGGTGACGGCGACCTCTCGGAGGGCCTGAGCCATGAGGCGGCGTCCTTGGCCGGCCATCTCGGCCTCGACCGTCTCGTCGTCATTTATGACGACAACCATGTCACCATCGATGGTGTCACCGAGCTCGCCCTCTCCGATGACGCGCCCTCGCGTTTCGCCAGCTACGGCTGGCAGGTCGACGAGGTGGGTGAGATTGCAAACGATCCCGACGCCCTGGAGGCAGCCCTTGTACGGGCCCGCGATCATGAAGGGGCCCCGACCCTCATTGTCCTGCGATCCCGGATCGGTTACCCCTCTCCCAGCCTCACCGACAGCCCCAGTGCCCACGGCAACCCATTCGACGATGCCGAGATCGGCGCCACCAAAGAGGCCATGGGTATCCCTCCGACAGAGTCATTCTGGATCCCCGACGAAGTGCTCGATCTCTATCGAACGGCGGGCCGTCGAGGCCAGATCGAGCGTGAGGCCTGGTCGAAACGGATGGCCGACGGAGCCGACGCCAGCTGGGAGGTTGGCCTGGCCGGCACCGGTCTTGATGGATGGGCCGACATGTTGCCCACCTTCGAGGTCGGAACCATGTTGGCTACGCGTAAGGCGTCGCAACAGTGCCTGAGCGCACTTGCTCCTGTCGTCCCCGCTCTCCTCGGGGGGTCCGCTGACCTGACCGGCAACACAGGAACCAGGGTGGACGAGGAGATCCAGGGTCCGACCCAGCCCGCGGGCCGGCAGATCTACTTCGGGGTCCGGGAGCACGCCATGGGCGCCACCCTGGTGGGGGCCGCCCATCATGGTGGTGTGATCCCCTTCGGCGGGACCTTCCTCGTCTTTGCCGACTATATGCGCCCCGCTGTTCGACTGGCCGCCATGTCCAAGGCCAAGTGCATCTTCATCTGGACCCATGACTCGGTCGGCGTCGGCGAAGACGGGCCAACCCATCAGCCGATCGAACAGATCATGAGCCTCCGAGTCATTCCCGACCTCCAAGTCATCCGCCCTGCCGATGCGACCGAGGTGGCTGGGGCCTGGCAGCTTGCCCTGAGCACCGATGGCCCCAGCGCCATCATCTTGTCCCGCCAGGATCTGCCCGTACTTGGGGCAACCAGCCGCACCGGGGTGGCGGCCGGTGCTTATGCCCTGAGTAGTGCCGTCGACCCTGACATCACCCTTGTCGGAACCGGTAGCGAAGTCGCTCTCTGTGTCGAAGCGGAGGAGGAGCTGGCCAAGCATGGGGTGGTGGTTCGGGTCGTCTCCATGCCCTGCTGGGAGGCATTCGCCACCCTCGCCC
>JAAETV010000104.1 GCA_024227975.1 Actinomycetes bacterium | reverse complement strand
TTCCGGTTACGTAGTACACACAGGGCATGGTAGCTACGAGCCCGAACCGCAGGGCCAACGTCGTCCCGGCTAGCTGATCAGCTTCGGCAAGTTCATTCCACAAGACGACGTTATTGGAGTACCGGTGCGTGAGTTTCCGTTGCCGCAGGGCCTGTACGACCCCCAGTTCGAGCATGATGCCTGCGGTGTTTCGTTTGTCGCCGACCTGAAAGGTCGACCCAGCCACTCCATCGTCGAACAAGCCCTCGTCGCCCTGCGCTGCCTCCAACACCGGGGAGCCACAAACGCAGAACCGAACACCGGCGACGGGGCCGGGCTCATGGTCCAGGTCCCGGACCTCCTCTTCCGCTCCCTGATCGACGGCCTGCCCCCGGCCGGCAGCTACGCCACCGGTATGGCGTTCCTACCTCCCGAACCATCAGCGTGCGAAAAGGCCAAGGAAGCCATCAACCGCATCGTCGAGTCGGAAGGACTCCAGGTCATCGGCTGGCGGACGGTGCCGACCGATCCCTCGTCCCTCGGTCGACAGGCCCTGGACGTCATGCCATCGTTCGAGCAGGTGTTCATCGCCTCGCCTGGCCCGGAAAGGGGGGCCCTGGCCCTGAAGGGCCTCGATCTCGACCGCAAGGTCTATGTCGTACGCAAACGAGCTGAACACGAGCTACCGGCCGAGCTCGGCTCTGCCGTCTACTTCTCCAGCTTGAGTAGCCGCACGTTCGTCTACAAGGGGATGCTCACCACCCCCCAACTGGTCTCATTCTTCCCCGAACTCGAAGACGAGCGATTGGAGAGCGCCCTGGCCCTCGTCCACTCGCGCTTCTCGACCAATACCTTTCCATCGTGGCCGCTGGCCCACCCCTACCGGTTCCTGGCCCACAACGGCGAGATCAATACCGTGATGGGCAACCGCAACTGGATGCGGGCCAGAGAAAGCATCCTCAGCGCCCCCCACTGGGATGGTGCCGAGCAGAAGATCTTCCCCATCTGTACCCCTGGCGCCTCCGACACCGCCAGCCTCGACGAGGCCTTGGAGCTGCTCCACCTCGGCGGCTACCCCTTGCACCATGCGGTGTTGATGATGATCCCCGAGGCGTGGGAGAAACACCCCGATCTGCCCCAGGATCAGCGGGACTTTTATGACTTCTACGCTTCGGCCATGGAGCCGTGGGATGGTCCGGCCTCGGTCACCTTCACCGACGGCACCGTGGTGGGTGCCGTGCTCGACCGCAATGGGCTTCGCCCCAGCCGCTACTGGGTCACCGACGACGATCTGGTCATCATGGCCTCTGAGGTCGGGGTCATCGAGGTGGATCCGTCCAAAGTGGTCAAGAAGGGGCGGCTGGAGCCGGGGAAGATGTTTCTCGTCGATACGAGCCAGGGTCGGATCATCGACGACGACGAGATCATGTCGACTCTGGCGGCCGAGCACCCCTATGGCCAATGGCTGAGCGGTCGCCGCAAGCTCGATGAGCTGCCCCCCGTCACCATCGACCCGGCAGCATCGCCTGATCCTGACGCCCTCCAGGCGGAGCAGGTTACGAACGGTTTCACCCTGGAAGAGCTGGAGTGGCTCGTGGACCCCATGGTCCACGACGGCAAAGAAGCCATCGGCTCCATGGGCACCGACACCCCGCTTGCGGTGTTGTCCAACCGGCCCCGCATGCTCTTCGACTACTTCTTCCAGCTGTTCGCCCAGGTCACCAACCCACCACTCGATGCGCTGCGGGAGGAGCTGGTGACGAGCCACCGGGCCATCGTCGGGCCTGAGGCCAATATCTTGGAGCCGAGCCCGGCCTGGTGCCACCAGCTCGAGCTCGACTATCCGGTCCTGACCGAGAAGCAGTTGCACCGCATCGAGTCGGCCAATGCCGACGGCCAGCTGCCAGCCTTCGCCACCATTGCTCTACTCGGCCTCTATGACGTCGATCGGGGTGAGGAAGGCTTGGTCGAGGCCCTCGATCAACTCGAGTCCGATGCCGTCCGAGCCATCAAAGACGGAGCCAACCTGGTCGTGTTGTCGACCAGGGGAGCAACCTCCAATCGGGCTCCGATCCCGTCGCTGCTGCTAACCGGCGCCATTCACCACCACCTGGTGAGGGAGAAGCTGAGGACCCAGGTCGGCATCATCGTCGAGAGCGCCGATGCGCGCGAGGTCCACCACTTCGCCCTCCTCCTGGGATGCGGGGCCGACGCCGTCTGCCCGTCGCTGACCTTCGAGACGATCCGCCACCGACTAGCCGAGACCGATTCACTCCTGGATGTGGCAACGGCCGAGGGCAACTACATCAAGGCTGCCTCGAACGGGGTCATCAAGGTGATGTCGAAGATGGGCATCTCGACCGTTGCGTCCTACACGGGGGCCCAGATCTTCGAAGCCGTTGGTCTCAGCCAGCGCCTGGTCGATGAGTTCTTCACCGGTATCACCTCCAAGCTCGGCGGAATCGGTCTGGCCGAATTGGCCGAGGAATGTGCCGTGCGTCATCGGAGGGGCTTCCCCGACCGGCCCGAGCAACTCGCTCACCGGGGCCTGGAGTTGGGTGGTGAGTACCAGTGGCGCCGAGACGGCGAGTATCACCTGTTCAACCCTCAGACCATTTTCAAGCTCCAGCACGCAACCAGGACAAAGCGCTACGAGATATTCAAGGAGTACACCAACCTCGTCGATGACCAGGCCGAACAGCTGGCCACCCTTCGGGGCCTCTTCCGGTTCGACTCCGACCGTGCGCCCATCCCCATCGACGAGGTGGAGCCAGCATCAGAGATCGTGAAGCGATTCGCCACCGGAGCGATGTCATATGGCTCGATCTCGGCTGAAGCCCACGAGACCCTGGCCATCGCCATGAATCGGTTGGGGGCAAAGTCGAACACCGGTGAGGGAGGCGAGGATCCAGAACGGTTCGAGCCCATGGCCAATGGAGACTCCAAGCGCTCGGCCATCAAGCAGGTGGCATCCGGTCGTTTCGGTGTGACCTCTGAGTACCTGACGGCATCGGATGACATCCAGATCAAGATGGCCCAGGGGGCCAAGCCAGGAGAGGGAGGCCAGCTCCCCGGGCGCAAGGTCTATCCCTGGGTGGCCAAGACCCGCCATTCCACCACCGGGGTCGGTCTCATCTCACCACCCCCTCACCACGACATCTACTCGATCGAAGATCTGGCCCAGCTGATCCACGATCTCAAGAACTCGAACCCGTCGGCTCGGATCCATGTGAAGCTGGTGGCCGAGGTCGGGGTCGGCACCGTGGCCGCCGGCGTTTCCAAGGCCAAGGCCGATGTGGTCCTGATCTCGGGCAATGATGGCGGCACTGGGGCCTCGCCCCTGACCTCACTCAAGCATGCGGGAGGGCCATGGGAGCTCGGTCTGGCCGAGACCCAGCAGACCCTGCTCCTCAATGATCTTCGAGACCGGATCGTCGTACAGGTCGACGGCCAGATCAAGACCGGCCGCGATGTTGTCGTCGCCGCCATGCTGGGAGCTGAGGAGTTCGGCTTCGCAACGGCACCGCTCGTAGCCTCCGGTTGTGTGATGATGCGGGTCTGCCACCTCGATACCTGCCCCGTCGGCATAGCAACCCAGAATCCTGTCTTGCGGGACCGGTTCAGCGGCAAGCCGGAGTTCGTGGTCACCTACTTCCAGTACATCGCCCAGGAGGTCCGTGAGTACCTGGCTGAGTTGGGATTCCGCACCCTCGACGAAGCGATCGGAAGGGTCGAGTACCTCGACACGGCCAAGGCCATCGACCATTGGAAGGCATCGGGCCTGGATCTGACCCCGATTCTGCACCTGCCCGAGACCGATGCCGGGGCGGCCCGCCACTGCATCGATAGCCAAGACCATGGGCTGGAGGCGGCTCTCGACCAGAGGCTGATCGTCGAAGCCGCTCCGGCCTTGAATGATGGCACCCCGGTCTCGATCCACAGCCCGATCGAGAACACCAACCGGACCGTGGGGACCATGCTCGGCCACGAGCTGACCAAGCGCTACGGGGGCGACGGGCTCCCCGATGACACGATCCAGATCGACTTCACCGGATCGGCCGGCCAATCCTTCGGAGCCTTCGTCCCCCGGGGCATCACCTTGCGATTGGAAGGCGACGCCAACGACTACTTCGGCAAGGGCCTCTCGGGTGGCCATCTCCGGCTCTATCCGTCGCCCTCGTCACCCTTCGTCGCCGAAGAGAACATCATCGCCGGCAACGTCATCCTCTACGGAGCCACGTCGGGCACAGCCCACATCCGAGGGGTCGTTGGCGAACGATTCTGCGTCCGCAACTCTGGAGCCGAGGCTGTCGTCGAAGGAGTTGGCGACCATGGTTGTGAGTACATGACGGGTGGTGTTGCTGTCGTACTCGGCCCCACCGGTCGCAACTTCGGAGCGGGTATGTCGGGCGGTGTGGCCTATGTCCTCGATGAAGATAGGACATTCCCCCAACGGGTCAACCCCGAGATGGTCGAGCTCGAAGACCTGGGAGCCGACGATGACGCCAGGCTGCACCTGCTGGTGACCAGACACCTGGAAGAAACCGGTTCGGCCGTCGCCAAACGACTACTGGCCGATTGGAGTATGAGCTTGAACATGTTCGTCAAGATCATGCCGACCGACTACCGCCGGGTGTTGGAAGCCCAGCAGCGTGCAGCCGACGAAGGCACCGACCCGGTCGCGGCCATGATGGAGGCTGCTCATGGCTGACCCCCGGGGCTTCCTCCTTCACAACCGCAAGCTGCCGAGCCGGCGGCCGGTCGCGGTCCGACTTGGCGACTGGAACGAGGTATACGAGGACTTCCCCCCAAGCGAGCTACGCGACCAGGCATCGCGCTGCATGGACTGCGGAATCCCGTTCTGTCACCAGGGCTGCCCCCTGGGCAACCTCATCCCCGACTGGAACGATCTCGTCTATCGCGACGAGTGGCGACTGGCCATCGAACGGCTCCATGCCACCAACAACTTCCCCGAGTTCACTGGACGGTTGTGCCCCGCCCCGTGTGAGGCGGCCTGCGTCGCCGGCATCAACACCGACGCAGTCACCATCAAGAACGTCGAGGTGACGATCGTCGATCGGGCTTGGGCTGAAGGCTGGATCGAGCCAGTTATCGCTTCGAAGAAGACAGGTAAGCGGGTCGCCGTCGTCGGCTCGGGGCCGGCCGGCCTGGCGGCAGCCCAACAGCTGACCAGGGCCGGCCATGACGTCGTCGTCTACGAACGAGCGGACCGGATCGGAGGATTGCTCCGCTACGGCATCCCCGAGTTCAAGATGGAGAAGTCGATCCTCGATCGACGCCTTGGCCAGATGGAAGCCGAGGGCACCGTCTTTCGCACCAACGCCTATGTCGGGAGCGACCCAGCCGGGCCGAACCATGTTCCCGTCTCGGAGCTCCGGGATGCCTATGACGCCATCGTGCTGGCCGGAGGGGCGACCAACTGGCGCGACCTCCCCATCCCAGGACGCGAGCTTGGCGGCATCCACCAGGCCATGGAGTACCTGCCCCTGGCCAACAAGGTCCAAGAGGGCGATTTCGACGAACCCCAGATCACGGCCGAAGGCAAGCAGGTGATCGTCATCGGGGGCGGCGACACCGGGGCTGACTGCGTCGGGACGTCAAACCGGCAGGGAGCCAAGAGCGTCCATCAGTTCGAGATCATGCCCCGACCGCCCGACGAACGGCCCGAGCAGACCCCGTGGCCGACCTGGCCCCTGATGTATCGCCCATCGTCGGCCCATGAAGAAGGGGTGATCCAGCGATACTCGGTCAACACTGATGAGTTCGTCGGTGAATACGGCGTTGTCACCCACCTCCGTGGCCATGAGGTGCTCTCGGTGATCTCCAACGGCCGGCCGAGCTTCGAGAAGGTCGAGGACAGCGATTTCGAGCTTGAAGCCGACCTGGTGTTGTTGGCTATGGGCTTCGTAGGCCCTGAGTCGGGCACCCTGATCGACCGGCTCGGGGTGGAGACTGACGAGCGCGGCAATGTTGCTCGCTCGGACCACTGGACCACCTCTGTCGACGGGGTCTTCGCTTGCGGCGACATGGGCCGCGGTCAGAGTCTGGTCGTGTGGGCCATCGCCGAGGGACGCTCGTGCGCGGCGGCTGTCGACGCTGCCCTCATGGGCGAAACTCTCCTGCCCTCTCCGGTCAAGCCAACGGATCGTCCCCTGACCTAGGGGTCAGCGTCAGAATCAGGCCGGGGCGGGGTCAGCCTCGATGAGGAGGCCTTCCAACAGGAGCCGGTAGAGGGAAGAGCAGACCCGGAAAGCGCTCTCGCCCGTCTCGTTGATGACGTCGGCTACCGTGTTTCGCCCATCGAGCTTGGACAAGAAGCGCCATTCGTCGGCGCTCACCACTCGCTCGTCGATCTCGGCTGGGAGTGACTCACTCAAGGAGAAGATGGCCGAAGTCGAGGGAATCCTGGTGGCGATTCGGCGCCAGATTTCCATCCGTTGCTCGGCCTTGGCGATGAGGGCCGCTGCGTCCTCGGCGAACCGGGCTCCGATGGGATGGACCTCGCCGGAAACGAAATGGAAGGTTGCGTCGCTCGGCACCAGCATCTCGAACAGGGAGTTGAGGGTGTACTCGTGGAGAAGGCGACGCAGCCCGTCTTCAGCGTCGGGATGCTCAGCCAATAGCTGATCGAGGGCGCCCCCATCGCTTGGTCGTGGTGTCCCCTCGACCCGGAGCACCGCCGCTACCTCCTCTGGCGATCCAACCGAGGCGTCAAAGAGCACGGTCGCTAGATCGGGGCTGGTCGGGGTGGAAGCCAGGTAGACGCATCCTTCGCTGAACCAGATATCACCCGTCTCGGCGATTGCCAGCGACCCTGTCTCCCCCTTGCCGGCCATGGCTGCCAACAGCTTGGGCAAGGTGATCGCAGCAAGACTCCCCTCAACCAGCTCGTCGGATTCCACCCCATGACACTAATCATTGGAGCCCCGGAGTTGATGGACCTCCCGTCAGTTCACCCAAGATTCTGTCAATGACCGGTCATAAGGTCTCATCGATTCACTCAGGTAAGCATCGCGATAGCCGATGTAGCTCATGAGAGCTGAGAACGAGAGGCCAATGTTCGACAACCTGACCTTGCGAAACAAGTTCTTCGCGATCGCTGCCATCCCTGTCAATATCCTGGTTCTGTTGGGGCTGTTGGCGGTGGCAGTACTCGATCAGCCGTTGGTCGCCATCGTGGCCGGGCTGGGGGCGGTAGCCACCTTGGCCACCACCTATGTTGCCGGCCAGCAGATCTCGGACCGGGTAGAGGCGCTGAACGACACTGTCATCCGGCTAGGCAATGACGAACTCCCAAGAATCGTCGCCGCCATGAACGACCCTGACCTCGAAACTGGGAACGATGCCGACAGCGGCGGCCGGGAAGTGGCCGATCAACAGCCAACCCCTGAAGATGAGCTGGCGGCACTGGACCGAGCCATCGTGGATATCGGCTCCAAAGCCCGCTCTCTCCTCACTGACCAGGAAACGATCACCAACCGCCGGCTCAGTGAACTGGTGAAGAATCTGGCCCGCCGCCATCAGAGCCTGCTCGACCACCAGATCGAGCACATCGACTGGTTGGAAGATACCGAGCAGAGCCCACCCCGATTGGAGCAGCTGTTCAAACTCGATCATCTGGCAACCAGGCTCCGCCGCTCAGCGGAAACGGTACTGGTCCTTGCCGGTGGTGAATCGACTCGACCCCGGGGCGGCCCGGCACCCATAGCCACCGTGCTGCGGGTAGCAATGGGGGAGACAGAGGCCTACACCAAGATCAACCTCCGCACGATCGAAAACGTGATGATCGCCGGCGGGCCAGCATTCGACCTGGTTCACCTGCTGGCCGAGGTGTTGGAGAACGCGACCCAGTTCTCCCCGCCTGAGACGCCGGTTGAGCTTCACGCCATCCGCCTCGAGGACAACCGCTACCAGATCACGGTCATTGACCGAGGCGTTGGCATGGACAGCGACAAGATCGTGTCGGCCAACGAGCTCGTCTCCAACCCGCCAGACATCAACCTTGCTGTCGGCCGCTCCATCGGCTTCATCGTGATCGGTCGACTTGCCGATCGGCTCGGAGCGACGGTTGAGATCGCCAAGACGCCAGGGTCAGGCGTGACGGCAACGATCTTGGTTCCCGCCAACATGGTATTCGAGGTTCCTGGAGACTCGGCCATCAGCGAAGCGGGCCAGACCACGAGCCACGAGCCATCGGCCCCACAGGGCCAAGCCCCACCGTTGACCACCCCAACGGGCCCGGCCGAGACCTGGCCTCCACCATCACCAGCTCCCCAGACCAGTCCCGAACCTGTCCTCGAACCAGCGGCAGAGAACGACCAGGTCCGACCCCGGGTTACTGAAGACTCATCGAACGCCCTGGCCAAGCTGCTCGGGATCTCCGACAACATCACCGAGCTCGAGAGCTCCAGCGATTGGGAGGCCCCAACCGTCGATGGGGACAAAGCCAACCCACTCACGTCCCGCAGCACACCCAAACCCATGCAGATCCCGCCGAGCCTCGCTGGCAAGGCACCGGCGGCCGATCGCGAGCCGGCCGAACCGGAGTCGCAGGACGACGACGTAGCAGCCTCCAGACCTTCGATCCAACCCAGACGAACCCCACAACCCAAGCCGCCGGTCTCGGGCCGACCCAAGCATGGCGCCCAACCATCACGGTCACTCGATGAGGCCCTGCCAACAGGAGCCGCCTTCGACTCCGGCGTCGAGGGGCTGCTGGCAACAGCCAGGGATGGTAGCGAAAGCGTCGAAGCCAAGCCGCCGGTCGAAGAGACTACCTCCAACGCGGAGGGGACCTGGGTTCCACCCACGGTGACAGGTACAACCGACGCCGCCCTGAGCAGGAGGGAGAAGGGGGCTTCGGATATTCCGACCTCCAACGGCCCCCGAGCCAGAGCCAGTACGCGCAAGCCCGAAGAGATCCGATCGATGATCACCCGCTATCGAGACGGGCTGAAGGGCTCGGTCGACAAATCCGTCGACGGTGCCGCTGAGAGCGCAGCCACCGAAGCGACAGGCCCTGAACCGATAGAGACGGCCTCACCCGAACCCGGAAAGGAAGACTGATGGCGACTTTGAGCTCAGAGGCTGACAGTGTCAACTGGCTCGTCAACAACTTCGTGGAGCACGTTCCTGGGGTCAAAGAGGCGGTAGTCGTTTCCTCAGATGGCCTCCCGATCGCCGCCTCGTCCGGTCTCGACCGGGACTCGGTTGACCGCTTCTCGGCCGTGGCCTCAGGCCTGATCGGCCTCAGCTACGGCGCAGCCGGGCGCTTCGATGGTGGTGCCGTCACCGAGGTCATCGTCGAGATGGAACGAGCCTTCCTCTTCGTCACCGGTATCAGCGACGGATCTCTGCTGGCCGTTGTGGCCGACGCCAAAGCTGATGTCGGCCTGGTTGCCTACGAAATGGCGGTGCTGGTCGACAAGACCGGGGCCGCTCTCACTCCCGAGCTTCGAGCCGAGCTCCAGGCGGCGCTTCCCCAATGACCCACTCCCAACCTTCGATCGACGACTCACCAACCCAGCTCCGGGTCCGCCCCTACCTGCTGACGGGTGGGCGAACCCAGGCTGAGACCGAGCTCCCCCTGGAGACCCTGATCCACTCGACGGAACAGGGAAACGCAACCCTTGACGAGTTGAATCTGGAACGCGAGCAGATCGTCACGCTCTGCCATGAACCCATCTCGGTGACCGAGGTGGCGGCCCGCCTCAGCCTGCCTATCCAGGTGACTCGTGTCATCGTTGGTGACCTGATCGACGAGGGCCTCGTCCAATCCCATGTCGCTCCGGAAACAGCCAGCGACCGCCCCGATCTCAACCTCCTCGAGCGAGTCCTCGAGGGGCTCCAGAGCCTCTGAGGTCAACATGAGCAACCCGATTCCAGTCAAGGTGGTCGTAGCTGGCGGATTCGCCGTCGGCAAGACGACGTTTGTCGGATCACTATCCGACATCGACCCGCTCACCACCGAAGCAAGCATGACCAAGGCCAGCGAGGACATCGACCATCTCGGCGATGCCACATCGAAGACGGGTACCACTGTCGCCATGGACTTCGGCCGAGTCGCCCTTGGCCAGGACCTGGTCCTCTACCTGTTCGGCACTCCAGGCCAGGACCGGTTCCATTTCATGTGGGACGAGTTGGTACGAGGGGCAATCGGGGCCGTCGTCCTCGTCGACACGAACCGCCTCGATGCCTGTTTCGCCGCCATCGACTACATGGAGCGGGCCGGCGTCCCCTTCATCGTCGCCATCAACGCCTTCGATGGCGTTCTGGCCCACCACCCAGACGATGTCCGTCAGGCCCTCGACGTTCCTGAACACGTACCGATCGTGGTCACCGACGCTCGCCATCGGGCCGCGGTCCGCGACACTGTGGTCGGCCTCGTTCGCCAGGCCATGACCCTGGCCGCCACCTCATCGGCCCCAGCCTGACCGGTCGGCAACCACCAAACCGGGTTGACGCCATCTTGCCTCCAGTGGCCGTGATTGGGATCGTTGACCGATGGAATCTGTCGATCTCCTCGAAGGCATCGCCACCACCCGCGCTATCCGCCGCTACCGCCGGGAGTCGATCCCTCGAGACGACCTGGCCAAGATCATGTTCGCCGCCAGTCGCGCCCCGTCGGGGTCGAATCGGCAGAACTTCAGGTTCCTGACCCTCATCGACGGTGAGCGGGCCACCGAGGCCAAGGCCATGCTCGGAGACAGTTTCCGGGCCCGTTGGCAGTCCAAGCACGCCAGTGATGGCTACGAGCAGGGGAGTGGCGACCAGGTCAGCTCGCCCAAGGCACGTCTGGCCCAATCCATGCGGTACTTCGTGGAGAACTTCGAGCACACCCCGGTCGTGGTACTGCCCTGCACCCGCCGTCGCTACAACACCCTGACCGACGGCGCAAGCGTGTACCCCGCCTGTCAGAACCTCCTCTTGGCCGCCAGGGCCCTTGGCTACGGTGGGGTCATCACGGGATGGCACAAGCCGGTGGAACCCGAGCTGCGGATCTTGCTCTCGATCCCGGACGATTTCGAGATCGCAGCCACCATCCCGCTGGGAAAGCCCCAGGGTTCTCATGGGCCGGTGAGAAGACGACCGTTGGCCGAGCTGGTCTACGAGGACAGTTGGGAAGGGGTGGCGCCATGGGCCAAGGACCCGCCAGGCACCCGGTTCACCCAGGCCGGCCCACCTCCCAACTCCGGAGCTGGTTCCCCGATGTGACCCTCGAGGGGCAGCCAAGCACCTAGGTGTGTCCTCTTGGCACCTCGAGATTCTCGGGGCGGCAAGACTTGTCACAAATCATGAGTTGCAAGGCCCCAAGAATCTAGAACGGGGCAGCCCCGAGGAAGTCGAGTCCCTGTTCGAGGAAGGGAAACGCCTTGGGCAGACCGAAGTGGTCGACCCCGGGCAGGGTCAGCACCTCTCCCGCAGGGAGAGCGTCGGCCAAAGGCTCGCCCGGACCGGCAAAATCCTTGTCCCCGATGACGACCAGGGTCGGGTTGGTGATACGAGCCAGGTCGTCACGTTCCAATGGTGGCTGGTCACGTTTGATGAAGGCGGCAAGGGCTTTGGGATCGTTGCCGTCACCTTCAGCCATGCTCTTGAAATGGGAGGCCACCATGTCCTCTTCACCAGCCCGGCCTTCCAGGGCGTCCAGGATCGGGTTTCCTTCGAGCTCCTCGAACATCCGACCCCCGATACCGCCGACGACGAGACGGCCGAACCGCTCGGGTCCCTGCGAAGCCAGGTAGAGCAGGATCCGGGCCCCAGCCGAGTAGCCGACCCCGTCGATCGGCCCCTCGGGCAGGATCTCGTTGACCAGCTCCTCGACCCTGGCGTACTCAGCTGGGTCGTGGGGCTTCGGGGAATCCCCATGACCGAGCAGATCAGGGGCGATGACCTCCCGACCGGCGTCGGTCAGCAGATCGATCCAGCCTGGTTCCCGCCAGGTGCGGTTGGCCGAAGTGGTGAAGCCGTGGAGGAGTAGTACTGGGTTGCCACTCATCACTCAGGCCGTCGCCATCAGTGACTCGAAGGGGGTGTCGACGGTCATCGGCTCTGCACTGCGTCTGATGGCGGCGATGTCGGCCGTCCGGTAACTGGCGAGACGGACACTCCACGAGTCGATGACATGGCGACCCCCCTCGAAGGCGAAGAACGTGGTGAGTGGACCTTCCTGTTGGTAGGCATCGGCTCCTTCCACGATGTCGGTCGTTTGATCTGTCAACGTCACCGCGAACAACGCCATGGTTCCACCTCCGTCACTCCGAGCCAGGGCCAGTACTGACTCGCTAGTACCACCGTACGACCGATCGATTGTGTGCTTCCAGATGAGTAACCCTGTGGATTTCGAAACTTGTCCACAACCAAGCCAGTGTCACCACACCAGACCTCGACCGTTCCGTTTCCATCTTCAGGCTATTGGTGCTGAGATTGGGGGGTTGCTGAGCGGGCAGCTGCCCGCGTCGATATTGAGGAGTCTCGGTGAGTGATCAGATCCAAGTGACAATCGACCAGGGTGTGGCCGATGTGCGACTCAATCGCCCGGAGAAGATGAACGCCCTCGACCGTGGGATGTTCACCGCTCTCACCGAGACCGCCGACAGTCTGGCTGAGGACACCTCGTTGCGCTGCGTTGTTCTCTCCGGGGAGGGTCGGGCATTCTGCGCTGGCCTCGACTTCTCCGGCTTCCAGGGCATGACCGATCGGGATGGGCCCGCCGCGTCCGATCCGTCGAGTGCGGTCCATGACACCGGTGAGCGGATCACCCACTACGGCCAACAGGCCGTCTACGGCTGGACGACCCTGCCTGTCCCCGTCATTGCTGCGGTCCATGGCCACGCCTTGGGTGGAGGTATCCAACTGGCCCTGGGGGCCGACATCAGGATCGTGGCCCCCGATGCCAAGCTGTCGGTGATGGAGGTCCGCTGGGGCTTGATCCCAGACATGACAGGAACCCAGTCCCTGGTCAACCTGGTCGGTCTCGACGTGGCCAAGGAGCTGACCTTCACCGGTCGGACGGTGACAGGGACCGAGGCCGCCGAGCTCGGACTCTGCACCCATGTCTCAGACAACCCGCATCATGACGCTTTGGAGCTGGCGACCGAGATCGCTTCGAAGTCACCTCACGCCATCCGCGCAATCAAGCGACTGTTCAATGCTGCTCCCAAGGCATCAGTTGCCGAAGGGTTCGCTGCTGAGCGAAACGAGATCGGTCATCTCATCGGCTCGCCAAACCAGGTGGAACAGGTCAAGGCCTTCTTCGACAAGCGAGTTCCTGACTTCGTCGATCCCGAACGCTGACCCCTCGTCAGCTGGATGGGGGCCGTTCATCGGCTTCGGGCGACTGGCTGCGACCAACCAGCACGTCGCGCAACAGGGTCACCCGGTCAGTCATGATGGCATCGACCCCTGCATCAAGGATCCGATTCATGTCGGCCTCGTCGTTGATGGTCCACACATGGACCTGGAGTCCGAGCCGCTTGACCCTCGACACCAGCCAGCTCCGGGTCAGGGGGATCCCGAAGTACGACTCCGGGATCTGGAGGGCACCATAAGGGGTGTCGATGTCTTCCTTGCCGAGCAAGGCAGCAAGGAGTATGTGGATCACGCCCCGGGGGGCGGGTGAGGTGCACACTGGAGGTGAGCCGAGACGCCGACGGAACCGACCGAGGCGCCGATCGGAGAACGAGCCGATGCAGATCTGGTCCTCCAATTTCCGGCGTCGGATGAGATCGATCAGCGGATCGACAGCCTCATCGGTCTTGGGCTCGACATTGAACCGGATGGTGGGAAAACGCTCGACCATGTCTTCGAAGCGGGGGATCGGGTGCTCGCCCTCAACGCGGAGATCGGCCAATTCCAGCGATGACAGATCCTTCACCTTTCCCTTGTGGCCTGTCTTCGACTCCAGGTCATCGTCGTGGAACACCACCAGCACCCCATCCGCCGTGGCCTGGACATCTGTCTCTATGTAGCCGTAGCCGAGTGAGACCGCGTGTTGGAAGGAGGCCTCAGTGTTGCCGGGCGCGATATCGGAGCCGCCCTGATGAGCGAACCCGAACGGGATGGGGTGATCGAGGAATGCCCACTGCATTTCATCGAACCTAGCAACCGGCTGCAACGATCACTGGTCAGGATCAGCACCGGCCAGGCTCAGCGATACAACCTCAGGTCGGCGGCACCTCGCAGGTGAGCCGTTTCGTTCAGGCTCACGATCGACCGCTCACCGCTCGACGCGGCCATGAACCGGTTGATCGATGTGTAGTCGGGATCGAAGAACAGGCGGGGCCCGATACCGAGGGTCTCGGCGGCCCAAGCGTTGATGACCCCACCATGACAGAACACGACGACCCGCTGACCTCGGTGGACCTCGATGATCCCCTCCAGCGTCGACGTCACCTCGGCAATGAAATGTGACCGATCGAGGTTCTCCTCGCTCTCGAGGAAGGCTCGCCATCGCTCCTTGTCCTGTCGGATCACCTCGACGGGCACATAGCTCACATGATCGGCGTCGTACTCTCGAACCCCGTGTGCCACCTTGGCCTCCATACCAGCGAGACGGGCCAGCGGTTCCGCCGTCTGCAGGGCCCTGGCCATTGGCGAAACATACAGGGCGTCGAAGTGCTCACCTGCCAACCAGCTGGCGACAGCCCTGGCCTGGCGATGGCCGATGTCGGTCAACGGTGGGTTGGCCGGACCTTCGGCATCTTCGATCTGCTCGGGGCGAGCGTGGCGTACCAGGATCAACTCCATCGGAGGCACCCTACGTGTACCCTCCGGCTACCTCAAGAATCCCGGGCCGAGAATCCAGCTGCTGGGGGCAGGCTGGGTCGTGGAGACAGGGTCGAGCCTCTGGGCAACCGGGCGTGGCTATCATGACCAGGTGAAGCGTCGTACCAAGATCATTGCCAGCATCGGTCCCGCCTGTTCAGACGAGACGACCATGAAGGCCATGGTCGAAGCAGGCATGGACGTAGCCCGGCTCAACCTCTCCCATGGCACGCTCGATGAGTCGATCGAGCGGCTCCATCACTTGCGACGAATTTCAGAGGCCGTCGGTCGCCCAGTCGGCGTCATGGCCGACCTCCCTGGCCCCAAGGTGAGGATCGGCCGGCTCGAGGAGCCGATCGAGCTCGAAGGAGGGGCGGAGGTCCTCCTCGAACCGGGCGATGATCCCAGCTGCCTCAAGCACTTCTTCGTCGACTACCAGGGCCTACTCACCGACGTGCACCGGGGAGACAAGCTGTCGATGGGCGACGGTTCGATCATCCTCGAAGTTGTCGACCACGAGCCAACCGCCCTGCGAGCCCGAGTCCTGTTCGGTGGGGTGACCCAGGGTCGCCCCGGCCTCCATATCCCCTCCGATCGTTTGAGGCTCACCACTCCGACCCCTGAGGACCTCCGCCTCCTGGATGCCATGGTCGACCAAGGGGTCGACATGATCGCCCTGTCCTTCGTCCGTTCGGCCCACGACGTCCGCCGAGTCGGACTCGAACCAGCCCCTCGGGGACCCCTCGTCGTGGCCAAGATCGAGACCAGGGCCGCCATCGAGAACCTGGACGGCATCATCGCCGAGTCAGGAGCCATCATGGTGGCCCGGGGCGACCTCGGTACGGAGTGCAGCATCCAGGATCTGCCCCACCTCCAGAAGGACATCATCGCCCGCTGTATCGCCCTGGGCCGACCGGCCATCACGGCAACCCAGATGCTGGAATCGATGATCTCTGCACCCTCGCCGACCAGGGCCGAGGCATCCGATGTCGCAAACGCCGTGTTCGACGGAACCAGCGCCGTCATGCTGTCGGCCGAAACCGCCATCGGCCAGGATCCGGCCCATGTCGTCGCCACCATGGCCAGTATCGCCCAGCGGGCTGATCAGGAGTTCGACTATGACGGGTGGGCCCACCAGCTGCGCCGCGATCAGCTTCGTGAACCCCAGAGTGAGGACTCAGCCGTCACCGACGTCATGACGATGGCGACCTGGCAGGCTGCGAAGGAGATCGGAGCCAAGGCCATCTTGTGTATCTCACGGTCAGGATTCACAGTCAGGGCCATTGCTCGCTTCCGCCCCAAGGCCTTGATCCTGGCCTTCAGCCCCGAGGAACGAGCGATCCAGCAGCTGACGATGAGCTGGGGTGCGATCCCGATCCAGATCGACAGGATCGAGGACAATGTCGTCACGGTCCATCGGGTCATGGAATTGGCCAAGGCCCAGGGTCATCTCCGGGCCGGCGACATCGTCGCAGTGCTCGGTGGCAGTTCAGCCACCGTCGGGGCTACTGACACCCTGCGCATGGTGCGGTGCCCCTAGGAAGCCGGGCAATACCAATGGTGTCACGGGCCACGAAACTCCGGAACCGGTTGGCGGCCGTGACCGCCCACCTACCGGGCCGGGCCAAGACGGCTTTCATCTTGTCCGGTGGTGGGAGCTTGGGAGCCGTCCAGGTAGGCATGCTTCGGGCCCTGTTCGAGGCCGGCATTCTTCCCGATCTGATCCTGGGGTGTTCGGTCGGTTCCATCAACGGAGCCGGCTACGCCGCTGATCCCACCCTGCGCGGTGTGGCCCGACTGGAACGAATCTGGCGTCGATTGGCGGCTGGTGATCCCGATCTGATGCCGGGGGGGCGAATCCCCCTTGCGGTCCAACTCGCTCGCAAGGGCGAGGCCCTCCACGACCCGACCCCGTTGGAGAATCTGCTAGCCGATGAGCTGCCCGTCGACTACTTCAGTGATCTTCGAGTCCCGTTTCAGTGTGTGGCCACCGACCTCGAGACCGCCTCAGAGCACTGGTTCGATAGCGGGCCCATCGTCCCCGCCCTGATGGCCTCGGCCTCGCTGCCGGCCGTCTACCCCGCCCGGGAGATCGGGGGCCGCAGCTTCATCGACGGTGGCGTCCTGAACGAGATCCATGCCTTGCGGGCCGTCGAGTTGGGGGCTAGCCGGCTGTACGTACTCCATGTCGGTCACCTCGACAACCGCGAGATGACGGTCCAGCGTCCCTTCGATGGAGCGATGCGGGCCTACTGGACCCACCGCCGTTTCCGCCTCGAGTCCGACCTCGGGCGGGTCCCGAGCCACTGCACCATCCACCGGCTTCCTGCCGGCGCTACTCCACGACTCCGTTTCGACGATTTCACCAAGGGGCCTGAGCTGTCAGACTTGGCCTACCGCCAAACGACCGAGTTTCTCCAGACGGGAAGTGTCGTCGAGACCGCCGATGAGCAGGAGTTGGCCTCGGGCCCACACGAAACGACCTGGCCAATATCGGGGTCCGGGGGCGGGGAGCGCACATCCGAGGATGGTGAGGGACCACCGGTCGAGGGGTCGGACGGGGCCAGCCAATAGCCTGATGGGATGACCAGCATCGATCTCGACTGGGGACTACGGCTCGGTCCGACATGGACGATCCAGCCTCCGGCCTGAGACCGGGCCCGACTCCGGCCTTGCCTCTCATCGGGGCCGTCTTGTGTGGAGGCCGATCGATCCGTTTCGGCCGCGACAAGGCTCTGGCTGACGCGGGCGGAGTCCCCCTCGGTTCCCGAGTGGTGACAGCCCTGCGTCAGGCCGGGGCCGACCCGGTGGTAGCGGTCGGGGGATCGGCCGGTGATGCCCTCGGTCTTCCAACCGTACCTGACCGCCAGCCTGGGGCCGGGCCCCTGGCCGGGCTTGCCACCGCCTTGCGGTGGGCCAAGACAGGCCTGGTCCTGGTCGTACCCTGCGACCTGCCCCTGCTCGATGCCCAGGACCTGGTTTCACTGGCCGCCACGGCCAACGCAGAGACAGCAGCCGTTGCCGACGATGGCCGGCCCCAACCCAGCCTCGGGTGTTGGCCGGCCTCGTTCGGGCCACAGGTCCAGGCTCTGGTCGACGGGGGAGGTCGAGCCTGGCGCCTGGCTCTGGAAGCCGGACCCTGGATCGGGGTCGACGTCTCATCCAGATCAATGGTCGATGCAGACACCCCAGCCGAGCTCCGAGCGGCGCTCGAGACCAGACCCGACAACGAGCAGCCCCGAACCGACCTTCTTGATCATTTACGCTCTCGTTGGCCCCCGACACCGTAGGTAACCCAAATCGTGGTTTAGGCTCGATCTGTGCATGTTCTGGTTGAAACCGCTTCCGATCTTGATGACCTCGTTGACGCCCTGTCTGAAGCTGACCGCTATGCGATCGATACCGAGTTCCACCGAGAGCGGACCTACTTCCCCCAAGTCGCACTGATCCAGATCGGCTGGGACGACAAGGTCTGCCTGGTCGACCCCCTGGTCGTGGACCTCAAGCCTCTGGCTCCGGTCCTCGATGGGCCGGGGCTCTGTGTGGTCCATGCCGGGGTCCAAGACCTCGAGGTGCTGGACCTGGCCACGGGAACCGTGCCCCGGCAACTGTTCGATACCCAGATCGCGGCCGGATTCCTGGGCCAGAGCAATGGATCACTCAAGTCCTTACTCGACCGCTTCTGCAATGTGAACCTACCCAAGGGTGACCGACTGACCGACTGGCTTCGACGCCCATTGACCGACGACCAGCTCCGCTACGCAGCCGCCGACGTCGAGCATCTCCTCGAGCTCACCGACATCATCCAAACCCAACTGATGGCGGCGGGGCGGCTGGAGTGGGCCTTCGAGGAGAGCGCACTGTTGCGAGATAGACCCCGCAACCGGCGGGTCCCCGAAGAGGCCATACTGCGCATCAAGGAAGCCCGCTCCCTGAAAGGAACATCGTTTCGAGTGGCGACCGCCGTTGCCGCCTGGCGGGAGCGCCGGGCGGCCGAGGCTGACATCCCGGTTCGTCAGGTTCTGTCCGACCTCGGGGTCGTGGCGGTCGCCCAACAAGCACCCAAGGCCCTCCCCCAACTCAGCGATCTGCGTGGGGTCGAGCGGCGCCACCTCCGCAATGGGGCTGATCAGGAGATACTGACCGCCGTCCAGGTCGGCTTGAGGATGAAGGGCGGCGATGGTCGCCCCCAGCGCTCACCCGAGTTACCCCGTCATCTTCGTCCCGTTGTGTCCCTGGTTACGGCTTGGATCTCCCAGCTGGCCCGCGATCATCGCCTCGATCCTGCCTTGCTGGCCACCAGGGCCGACGTCGAGGCCCTACTGAAGGGCGATCCGAACGGCAGGCTCCAGAGCGGATGGCGGGCCGACATGGTCGGAACCCCGATTGCCCAGCTTGTTACCGGTGATGCCGCGGTCGCCTTCGACGACGGCCAGCTGGTTCTGGAGGCCAGAAGCCGCTCACCACTGAGCTGACAGGGCGATCCGACACCCACAGACACAGAATCAGCGCTGGATTGCACCTACTTCGGCCACTATTCGCCATCTCTGCTCAAAAACTCCTAGACTGGAGCCCACTACGCGAGTGCTGGGGACAGGTGGAACGAGGCCTCAGCCCGGCCATATGTTCAGGAGTGTCCCATGAAGAAGGGGCGTCATCGTCGGTACGAAGAGGCGCGAGCGCTCAAGCGCTCGTCGGATGGAGAGGATATTGAGTCGCTCATGGATCGACTCGACGATGATCCGTTCGACCTTCCAACCACGTCTGAGGCCGACCGGACTCAAGAGGACAACGAAGAGTCCGAGCCCGCCGAGTAGCAGCTCACCGCTGGGCCTGAGCCAGGGCACCTCGACAATCAGCTGATTCAGCAGGCGCCTGGAGAGATCACCTACTCGTTGGCCTTCGTCGACTCCGTCTCGACCAGGATCTCGTCGAGCTTGACGATCTCGGAATCACGGACGAGGCCAATGAACCCGGTCTGCTCGTCGACGATGGCCAACAGCTCTGAGTCGTTGGCTCCCATTGAGGCAACAGCGTCACGAATCGACCAGGACGGTCGCCCAACGGGAGCCTCGGCGTCGATGATCTCGATCACGCTGAGCTCGTCCCAGTGGTTGCGGTCAATCCTGGCTGCGTCGTGAACCGAGCAGAGCCCCAGGTAGTCATTCCCATCGACGACCGGTACGACGGGCTGGCGCTGGCCGAGGGCGTGGAGCCAGACGAACTCCGAGATGGTGGCATCCGGGGGCACCGTCATCACATTGGTCTCCATGACCGAGCCGATGGGGAGGGCCAGGCGGCTCTCCAAGCCTCCGAGCCGCTCCACTCGTTGGGCTGAGGAGACCGAAGACGAACCGGCAACGAGCTGAGAAACGGCAGCGGCAATGAGAGCGGGAACGACAGCCTGACCCCGGGTCGATTCGGCGACGAACATGACGGCCGCAATCGGGGTGCGATAGCCAGCGGCCAGGAAGGCAGCAAGGCCGAGGATCGGCCACAAGCGTGCCTCCGAAGCCTCCTCGGCTCCCAATCCCAGCCGATCCAGGGCATCACCGACGATATGGCCCAGCAGCACCCCCTGGACGGCCAGGGGGATGAATAGACCTCCGACACCGCCGGCCCCAACGGTGGTGAGGGTGGCGACGGCTCGGAAGAAGAAGAGAGCGACGATCAGGCTGAGGGAAGGTTTCCCGCTGAGCCACTCGAACACGGTGACACCGGGCCCCAAGGTCAAGGGCTCACCGAAGACCTCCCGAGAGGCGGCAGCCAGACCGCCCAAGGCCACACCACCAACGATGATCAGCACCAGGGGAGAGATCCGCTTGGAGACCAGCTTGGCTTGGCGGATGAACCAGGCGAAAGTGCGACCGCCGAGGCCGGCCCCAACCCCCAGGGCCACCGCCCCTATCAGTTCACCCTTCCCCACCGTCTCATCGACGGCGAATCTGAGGACCGAACCTGAGCTGACGAACGGCAGGTTGACGAAGGTCAGGAAGCTAGCGGCCGACGCGATCAGGGTTGGCAGCAGGGCCCGATGGGCAACATCGTCGCGGTAGGGCGACTCGAGGGCGAAGACCACCCCGGTGGCCGGGGCCTGAAACACAGCCGCAACCCCGGCTGCCGCTCCCGCCGTCAAGAGCTGCTGGGCCGCCCCCCGCCCGAGGTGGCGCTCCAAGCGACGATGGACAGAGTGACCAATGGCCGAACCGAGATAGATCGATGGACCCTCGAGGCCAACCGCGCCCCCAAGGCCAATGGTGGCAATGCCAGCACTGATCCGGGCCGGAACCTCCCGGAACTTGAAGCTCTGATTCCGGCTGTGGAATTGGGTGATGTACTCCTCGGAGGTTGCTGGTGAGCAGCCCTGGCCGATGGTTCGAAGCAAGAGGTAGCTGAGGATGAGACCGACCAGGGGTGCCACCACCTGGGCTTCGAACGGCCAATCGAGTACGGCGTGGAGGACCACCTCCAAGGCCAGATACTCGACGAAGCCGACACTGAGACCAACCAGGATCCCGACCGCGACCGATGCCGCCAACAGCTTGGAGTTGACCGCTTCAGGTACCAGTTGGGCAAGCCGTTCGGTCAGGGCCGACCTCTGGAACCGCTTCATGTCCATGCGAGGCTAGACCGACGACAGCGAGACCGGGGTGGCCGAGCTTCGAGTGGCCAGCTCAGCTGCCAGCTGCCGGTAGATATCCTCACCGACGAGCTCGATGAGCTCGGTTGCTGCGTTCAGATATACCGGCGCGGGTGCGTTGTAGGTCTCCGGGGCCTCGGTGCACCACCAGCCGAACTCGACCCCTCCGGGACCCCAGTCACGTCGATGCCAGGCCCGGACCAGAACGGTCTCGTAGCCATAGTCGTCGGTGTGCACGTCGAGGCGGATGGGGAGCTGCCAGCAAACAGCCGGCTTCCAGTCGAGGGGGCGTTCACCCCGGCGAGCGGCGCCAAGATGGAGAGCGCAGCCACCCCCGCCGGCGAAGTCGGCATCGTTCAAGAAGACGCACGCACCCTTGGCCTTGCGGGTCATCCATTCGCCCCCCTTCTTCTTGATGGCACCACCCCGATCGCGGGCCCGAGCCCGATGTTGCCAATCGTCATCGCTGAGCAGGGCTGCTTTCTCCCTGACCCGGTCCCGGTCTCGTCGATCGACGAAATGGGCGCCATGAAGACAACAGCCAATGGTCTCGGTCGGGTCCGGCTCAGTATCGATCGATTGGCAGCCCTGACCGTAGATGCAGTGGTAGTTCGAGAGCAGAAACTCTACGTCGAACACCCAGGTCGTTTCATCGTCGGTATCTTCGATGGATAGCCACTGGCGAGGGTCGTGGGCAAGGGGCACCGATGCAGGCTACCTTGTCGTCGACCTCACCGACCGTTGTGATGGAGCGAACGTGAGCGACAAGATCGAAGACATCCGAGTCCGTCTCGACACCATCGGGGAGGAATTGGCCGATCTCGCTATCGACGTCCTACGTCAAGCCGTTGACGAAGGAGCCCAGCAACGACCACCGATCGAGAAGACGCTGACCAAGGCCAGGCGGGCTGTGGCCAAGGCAGCCCGGATCCTCGACGAGGCTGACTGAAGCGAGGCGGGGCGACAGGCCTGGTCCGGCTCGTTCTCAGCCCCTACTCGAAATCAGGGTCGGGTTCGACATCATGAATCAGGCCAGGAACGGCGCTGGCGCCCTCGGTGCCGGCCAGGTCATTGATCCGGTGGATGAGCTGCACGAGACGCCCGAACGAGCGATTGTCGAACCGTAGAGCCAGGCGGGGAAGGTCAGGATGGTCATCGTCTCGCCGTTCGGCATCGGTGGCCCCGATGGCTTCGATCTGGCCCTTGACGATGTCGGCGAACTCCAGATTGAGGGATGCGATCATGTCGGCGCTGGGGGTGGTGCGAAGCCGAAGAATCAGCCTCTTCCCGACATAGCGGAGGGAGTGGTAGCACGAGTAGAAGGCGCACAGGTACTCAGCTGCTTCGGCCACATCGTGGGTGTGGAGGAAGAGGTCGAGGTCGGCTGACCCGATCATTCCCCCCGCCAATAGCTCGGACTCGACGAACGATTTCCACCCCTGCCAGTAGGTCGAGTCCGGATGATCGAGCAACACGATCGGGGCTGGATAGCTCTTGCCCGTCTGGATCAGGGTCAGTAGCTCGAATGCTTCGTCGAGGGTTCCGAAGCCTCCGGGGAAGAGAGCGAAGGCATCGGTTTCCTTCATGAACGTGAGCTTGCGGGTGAAGAAGTACTTGAAGGTCGCAAGCTTCGGGTTGCCCTCGATCAGATCGTTTGCCTTCTGCTCGAAGGGCAACATGATATTGACCCCAAAGGAGCTGTCGACTCCAGCCCCCTCGATACCAGCGGTCATGATCCCGGGCCCGGCACCAGTGATCGTCATCCACTCCCGTTCGGCCATGCGCCGTCCGAAGTCCTTGGCCATCTCGAAATCTGGACTAGTCGGCTTGGTCCTGGCCGAACCGAAGATGGTCACCTTGGCTCGGTCCTGATACGGGGAGAACACCCGCCACGAGTTGTACATCTCGACCAAGGACTGGGTGGCAATCTTGAGCTCGAGGCGATCGACGTTTGCCTCGTCCATGTCGAGGGCAGCGATCAGCAGGGAGCGAACCAGATCATCATTGGTGTCGTCACCTACCGTGGCCAGAACCTCGGTCAGCGCGGTATCAACACTCTGTTCGCCAAACGTCGAACGCGGACGGGGTGCGGGCATGGGAGCAGGCTACGACACCGTCGTTGGTTCGCCTACGCGTTCATAGATGGTCGTTCGTTGTACGAGCTCACGACCGAGTGGCTCGACCAGGGCTCGAAAGTCATCAGGGGTGACCCCTTGGCCATGGCTGGCCCCGGCCGCTCGGGAGATGTTCTCGTCCATCAGGGTTCCGCCCAGATCATTGCAACCAGCTTGGAGAAGCTGGCGAACACTATCGAAGCCGATCTTCACCCACCCTGATTGGATGTTGTCGATATGGCCCCGGTACGCGATGCGGGCAATGGCGTGAACCAGGAGAATCTCGCGGAATGTTGGCCCCCGTCGAGCCTTGTGCTGGAGGTAGATGGGGGACGCCATGTGGACGAAGGGGAGGCCGACGAACTCGGTGAAACCACCCGTCTCGGCTTGCAGTTCCCTGGTCACCATGAAGTGCTCGACCCAGCTCTCTGGGCTCTCGACCGAGCCGAACATCATGGTCACGTTCGAGGCCAGCCCGACCTGGTGAGCGGTGCGGTGGGCTTCGAGCCACTCCTCGCTCGATACCTTGTCGGGGCACAGGATCTGGCGGATCGGGTCATGGAGGATCTCGGCTGCGGTGCCAGGGAGGGAGCGCAGACCGGCGTCCATGCAGCGACGGAGATAGTCGGCCAGGGGTTCACCCAGGCGCTTTGCTCCCTGCATCACTTCGAGGGCGGTGAAGCCGTGCACATGGATGTCGGGGGCTGCTTCTTTCACCGCCCGGCAGACATCGACATAGTAGTCGCCGTCGAAATCGGGGTGGATGCCTCCTTGGAGGCAGACTTCGGTCGCTCCCAGCTCCCATGCTTCGGCCACCCGTTCCTGCATCTGTTCCAGGCTCAAGACGTAGGGGTTGCCCCGCAGGTTGAGGCTGAGCGGGCCCTTGGAGAAGCCACAGAAGCGGCACTTGAAGGTACACACGTTTGTGTAGTTGATGTTGCGGTTGACCACATAGGTGACCTGATCACCCACGATGGACTGGCGCAGCTCGTCGGCGACCGCGGCCACTGCCGCCACCTCCGGGCCTCGGGCCCTGAACAAGGTCATGAGCTCGTCTCGGCCAACCTCTTGGCCATTGCGGACCCCGGCCAACACCTCACCGACCCCACCCCCGACCTCGGCCGACCCGTCGATCAGATCGATGGGCTTGACCGGGGCTCCCGCGTACCACTGGGTCGACTGTTCTCCAGTCAGGACTACATCGGCTCCGTCGTCGGCGTTGGCCACGAACTCGGCCCTCTCGGGGAAGACGGCACCAGGATCGTCACGAGCCATGCCTTCGGCGTCGGCGCGATCGAGAACGAAGAAGTGAAGTCCATCGTCGAGCCAGCGCTCAGGGTTCGTTGCGTACTCCGGGTAGATGGTTAGCCGTGGAGCCAGGGTGAAGCCGCGCTCCTCGGTGATCTCCCGCAGCCGATCGAGGGCGGGCCAAGGCCGCTCGGGGTTGACGAAATCGGCGGTTACCGGCGACACACCACCCCAGTCATCGATACCAGCATCGAGCAGGACCCCGAAATCGTCACTGAGGTTGGGGGGAGCCTGGAGATGGATCTCGGCCGGCAGAATCAGCCGGGCGAGGGCGACGGCCCGGTGGTAGGCCTCCTCAGGGCAGGGGTCGGTGCGCCACATCGCCGTGCCCTCCTTGGGCAGGAAGTTCTGGACGATGACCTCTTGGACGTGGCCGTGCTCAGCATGGCTGGCGGCGATGGCCTCCAGGGCGGCGATGCGATCTCCTTCGTCTTCGCCAACCCCGACCAGGATGCCGGTGGTGAAGGCGATGGCCTGGCGGCCCGCTTCCTCCAGGGTGGCCAGGCGTCGAGCTGGCTCCTTGTCGGGGGCTCCCCGGTGGCATTCGAGATCGGCTCGGAGGGTCTCGATCATCATGCCCTGGCTGGGCGACACTGACCGGAGGGTGGCCAGCTCTTCGGGGTAGAGGGCACCGGCATTGGCGTGGGGGAGCAGACCGGTCTCATCGAGGACCAGACGACCCATGGCGGCCAGATAGTCGACGGTCGACTCGAAGCCATTGTCAGCCAGCCACTCCTTGGCCGCCGGATAGCGAACCTCCGGTCGCTCGCCCAGGGTGAACAAGGCCTCATGGCAGCCGGCCCTGGCCCCTTGCTTGGCCATCTGCAAGACCTCGTCAGGGCTCAGATAGGGATGGTCGAGACGGGCCGGGGGTTGGGCAAAGGTGCAATACCCGCACTGATCTCGACACAGCATGGTCAGGGGGATGAAGACCTTGGGGGAGAACGTCACCCTCGTCCCATGGGCCCCATCCCGGATGGACACAGCCTCTGACATGAGCTCAGCGGTTGGGCGACCGAGCAACTCTTGGCGACCATGGGTAGACGTCATCGGGGACTCCTTCCAGGCCCGGGACGGCTCTTGATCCGACCGGGGTTGACTGGTTTGTCGCATTGGGGACAGCGGACGGTTTGCTCGATCGGGGTGCCACAGTCTTCGTGGAGGAGGATGGTTGGAGCTCCAGAACTGGCGTACCAGCGATCACCCCAACCCATCAGGGCAATCAGGGCGGTAGATAGGTCCGCTCCCTTGGCCGTCAGACAGTACTCATAGCGGACGGGACCGCTCTGGTAGGGGACGCGCTCCAGCACATCGTGCTCGACCAGCTTCGACAAACGATCGGACAAGAGGTTCTTGGCAATGCCCAGGTCGGTCTGGAGCTGGGCGAAGCGGCGTACACCACGAAAGACATCGCGGAGGATCAAGACCGTCCAACGGTCACCGATGACACCAAGCGTTGCTGCAATGGAGCACGCTGGGTGTGAGGCTGCGGACCCATCACCGTGGTGGTCCATGCCGCTCGATGATGACCCTTTGGCGCCCTTGGATGATGGTGGAGGCATCGCGGAGGACAAACTAGAAGAGTCGGTTTCAAATTGCAACCTAGAAACTCCCTGGTCGCAGTGGTGACAACCTCCGTGGTGGCCCAACCAGGTTTCGATTCGGACGACGTTGGGTCTCGGGGAGCTATCGTGTCCGGTTATGAATGCCGGAAACGACGGCGACACCGGCGCTCGCGACGCGAGACGCTTGATCGGTGGCTCAACCGCGCCTGCCGGTGAGGTGACTGCCTCGTTCCCGTCCATCTCCATCTCCGAGCCCCCGACCCGACCGGATGCCCCCAAGCTCGGCAGCGTTCGTGACCCCGCTGGAATGCCACCGGCAACAGGTCAGTGGAAGCCACCGGCCCCCCTTCTGACGTCGGGGACGCGGGTGGCCGATCCCCAGTTCATCGAGCGGGTGATGGAGGCCATCTATCGCTGGCGAACCGTTCTCGGCATCGGATTGGCTGCCACCATGACGTTGGCCGTTGTCGTCACCTACTGGGCCAGGAGCGGACCTGGGGCCGACTCTCTGGCCGGCGACACCACCAACACAGCCCTGGCGGGCCCCGACACGGCATTGTCGCCGTTCAACTCCGAGTCAGCCACTCCGATCGGCTCCTCACCAACCTCACCCACTGGGAGTGAATCGGCGGCATCCAGCGAGCAGACAACGACCCAGTCGAGCAACGGGCAGACCACGGCTCCGTCAAGCTCCGGTGCGCCTACGACGTCGGAGGCGAAGAGCACGACCACGGTCAGCCAAGAATCGACGACCTCGACCGATGACACCATCGACCCCACATCGTCGATCACCACCAGCTCCTCGACACCAACGAGTGAATCGACGACGACCACGTCAACCGCGACGACAACGACGGTCACGACAACGGTCCCCACCTCGGTCGACCCGACCACCTCGACGACCGCAGATCTCTCCACCCGGGTCGAAGCCGAGACCGGCACCATGCTGGGCCAGGCTCAGACCAGAAGTGATCATGGCGGGTTCAGTGGCACCGGCTTCGTTGGTGACATCATCACCCAGGGAAGCGGGGTTGAGCTGGAGGTCGACTCAGATTCAGCCGGGCCTATCCCGTTCTTGGTCCGCTACGCCGCCGGCGACGTGGCCGGCAAGGAAGGGTCGAGGACACTGACCGTCCTGGTCAACGGTACCCAGGTGACATCGGCCAGCATGGCCCTTACCCCTACCTGGTCAGATTGGGATTTCGTCATTGGCGAGCTTCCGCTCGACCTCGGCCCGAACATGATCACCCTTGTCTGGTCCGAAGGCGACACCGGATGGGTCAATATCGACTACGTCGAGATCAACTGAGCTAGCAGGTCAACTGAGCCCGAAGCTGGTTCCCCACCGATCAGCGAAGGCGAAGTCCTCGACTGGATTGCGAGTCAGGCGACGGTAGAGCTTGTCCCGCACCGGCCAACCAACAGCCACCAGAGCCGCCAGTGCCATTCCCGGCTCGACTCCGAGCAGTTCGTCGACCTCCGGCTGTTCAGCCGCCAGCAGGGTGGTCAGGGCGCTACCCAACCCTTCAGCTGTGCACCCCAGCAGAACGTTCTGCAGAAAAGGGTAGATCGAGCCACCGCCGACAATGCTCGGTCGGTCGAGATCCGAATCGGTGATGGCCAATGTCGCCAGTTGGACATAGAACACCAGCAGGATGGGAACGTCCTGGAGCTGGGTCGAGAAGTCATCGGTACGGTTCAGACGGCGGGTGGCGTAGTCGGTGCCAGCTTCCATCCGCTGACCCGACTGATCGCCCTGATAGCCGACGACCCCTTCCTTGGCGTGTTCCAGATACGGCTCCCACTGCCTGCGGTGGAGCTCGGCCAATCCGGCTCGAAGGTCAGGATCGGCGACGACAACAACCCGCCATCCCTGGCGGTTGCCACCGCTGGAGGCGAAGCGAGCGTTGTCGAGTACCCGGTGCATGATCTCCGGCTCCACCGGATCGGGGGTAAAATACCGACACGACGGCGTGTGCCGCATGGCTTCGTACAGATCCATCCTTGCCTCTCTTCTGCGTGACCCGGAGGCCTGCAGCCTCAGGGGGACGCTACCGCACCAGCCCGCTCACCGAGGGTGGCCAGTACCTCGTCGAAGCTACTGGCGAAGGAATCGACCCCCTCGACTTCCAACTTGGCCGCCACGTCTTCGATGTCGATACCGAGGTCGAACAGGGCCTGGATGACGCCGGCTGGGCCTTGGGGGTCAGCGTCGACCGTGCGGGCAAGGCTACCGTGGTCTTCAAAGGCCGCAAGGGTGGAATCGGGGAGGGTGTTGATGGTGTTGGGCCCGATGAGGGTGTCGACGTACAAGGTGTCTGGGTACGACGGGTCCTTGGTCGATGTCGAGGCCCACAGGGGACGCTGGAGGCGAGCCCCTCGGCTGACCAGGGCGTCCCATCGGGGCCCGGAAAAGGTCTCGTTGAAACGCTGATAGGCCAGCTGGGCCTGGGCGATAGCTGCCTTGCCTCGCAAGGCCATGGCCTCTGGTGACCCGATCTCGGCAAGCCGACCGTCAACTTCGACGTCGACCCGACTCACGAAGAAGGAGGCAACCGAAGAGACCGAAGACAGGTCAGCGGCGGGGTTGGCCTCCAGCCCTTCCAGGTATGCGTCCATGACGGCCTGATAGCGCTGGAGGCTGAAGATCAGGGTCACGTTGACCGAACGCCCCTCGCTGATCAGGACCTTCGTCGCGGGTACACCCTCGACCGTCGCTGGCACCTTGATATACAGATTGGGGGCTGCGATTCGATCGTCGAGCATCCGGGCGGCGGCAATGGTTCCAACCTCATCGTTGGCCAGCGCCGGTGATACCTCGACCGAGACATAGCCATCCTCACCGCCCGATGAGTCATGGACCCCTCTCAGCAGGCCTAGAGCCTGATTGATGTCGGCGACGACCAGGTCCCAGTAGGCATCGTTGATGCTCGACCCAGCTCCGACCAACTCAGCCAGATCGTGATCGTAGTCGTCGGTCTCGATCATGGCCTTGGCGAATATGGTCGGATTCGAGGTCAGGCCCCGAACCCCACGATCGATCCAGGCTTGGAGGTCGCCGGAAGCAATCCAACCTCGGCGCAGGTTGTCGAGCCAGGGGCTCTGGCCATAGTCGCCATAGAGGTCGTGCAGTCGAGCCATATCGGTTCTCCTTACCATCGGGCAGCCCCACGGCCACCTCCAGGGATCGTCGGTGCGACGGTCAGCCCTCACCCTCGACACTATCGAGCAGTTCAAGAGCGGCCGCCACCAGCTTGTCGACACTGATTCCCAAGCGCTCCATGACCTCAGACCCGGGGGCGGAAGCCCCGAAGCGGTCGATGCCAAGGGTGACATCGGCGTAGCGATCCCAGCCAAGGGTCACGCCGGCCTCGATCGAGACCGTCGGGATTTGAGGATCGATGACGGCCTGGCGAGCCTGAAGGGCGAGGGTGGCGAATGCCTCCCAGCAGGGCATGGAGACGACCCGAACCACCACCCCATGCTTGGCCAGCTCCTCCTCCGCTTCGACACAGAGAGCGACTTCGCTACCGGTTCCGACAAGGGTGATGTCAGGGTCGACGG
>JAAETV010000103.1 GCA_024227975.1 Actinomycetes bacterium | reverse complement strand
TGAGAACGGTAGTTGGGTCGGGTCGGCTGCGAGGTCATCGAGGCGCAACGCGGCGGTCCGATCACTAGCTGTGCGGACGATGAGCCAGTCGCCGGTCACGGCCAGGGGTGTGGCCCGGCTCCCTCCGGTGTAGCGGATCTCGCCCGAGTCAAGGTTGAGGATGGCGGGCCGGCTGCTGGTCCTGATGATGAGGTCGTAGCCGACCTCCTCTCCCAAGATGGGAGCGGGGGTATCGACGATCTCGATCGGAGACGTCTGCGATGCGGTCGTTCGCTGTGTCGTGGAGGTCTCCTGATCAGCTCCAGTTGGAGCCTCGACATCTGTCTCCTCGGTATCGGGGTCAGCCGCTTCATCCGGAGTCGCTGCCTCTGGCGAGGCCGAATCGGAGTCCGCAGCGGCATCGCTCCCGGTAGCCAGCGACCAAGCCGACCAGCTGATCACGCAGACACACACGACACCGACAATGGTGGCCCACCATCGCAGGCTCGCCCTTCTCTTGACCACGGTCTGAGCTGTCTCGACACTCGGTCCTCCGATATCGAGGAGGGGAACGTCAGTGCGGTCGACGGCGCATCCGCACCCACCACAAAACCGAGCTTGGGACGGGGCCTCGTAGCCACAGGTGCAAACGGTCACCAACCACGACGGTAGTCGCCGCCTGCAACGATCCGATTGCACCCCCAGCCGAGCCCTGGTGCCTAGGCCGCCTGCTCGGCCTACGCCCGGCCCGAGCCACGGGCAACCGGGCCCTGGTTCCCTGGCCGCCTGCTGCGCCCGGCCCGAGCCACGGGCAACCGGGCCCTGGTTCCCTGGCCGCCTGTTCGGCCTGAGCCTGGCCCGAGCCAGGGGCAGCCGAGCCCTGGGAGATCGGTGCCCGGTGCCCGACTCCCGGCTTCGACCTGGGGCCCGAGATAGGGACCTGAGTCGGCTGGGGGTGGGTCCGAGGTATGGCCCCGGGCTCCAGGTGTGAGGTAGGGGTGTGAGCCGGCGGGGGCTGGGCGCGGGTGTGCCCCAGCCGACGTTGAGTTGGCTGGGGATTCCCGGTTTGGCTTGGTCGCTGGCCCTGGTGGTGTCAGGGGCTGCGGACATTGATGGCCCCGTTGGGGGCCCTGGCCAGTGTCCATCCCCCGTCGTGAACGAGCCCGTGGTGGCGGCGGCACAACAGGATGAGGTTGTCGTGGTTGGTGGGCCCGCCTCGGTGGCGGGGGATGACGTGGTGGAGGTCGCACCAGTTCATGTGCCGGTCGCAACCGCTGAATTGGCAGTGTTGGTCTCGGATCCTGATCGCTTCTCGTAGTCCGGGTGAGATGTCGGGGGTGGCCCGGTTCATGGCCAGCACCGTGCGGGGTCCGTCGGTGATCAGGGCCCGGAATGACGCGTCACAAAGGATCCGATCGAGGCTGGGGCCCGAGATGGGACCGCCGTAGGCCAGTTCGGATCGGAGCTGATCGAGGTTGCTCTCGTCACCACCGACCAGGGTGCGGATATCGATGACGACGTTGGCCACCGCCTTGGTCCCACCCCGCCCTGCACGACATGGTGCCTCTGCCTCTGCTTCTGCCTCCGAGTCGGAGTGGGTCTCCGGGTTGGGCTCTGGTTCGGTGGTGTCGCCAGCCTCGTCGCTTGCAGGGGTGTCGTCTGGTTGGTGGCAGGAGCAGTCGGTGTCGTGGAGGGAGTTGTGGCAGACATCGACCAGCTTGTCGGCCCGACGCTGGCGTAGGGTGCGGGGTTCATCGACCGAACCGGCAGGATCGGGGCGGGTCTCGAGGGCAGCGTTGACCAGTTCAGCACCAATGGGGTCGAGGCTGAACGTCCCCTTGGCGGAACCGTCGAATCCGACCTGTATCGTCAACCCCCGCTGCTCGAACCGGTGTTTGGCGTCGGTCTTGGCCTTCTCGTCATCGTATTGATCACGCCAGGTCCGACACAGACGACCCAACTCATCGACACCCCTAGCCCTACTCGCATCGAGAAGTGAGGCTTCGTGCTCGGCGTAGGTCTCATCGAACCCACGCGCCGCTTGGGCCAACACCTCGACCTGAGCGACCGTGATCTCACCGGCAGCCAACGCAGCCCGCGTTGCGCCATGACGGTGAACATGACGGGCAGCCAGCACCAGGCCACGGGCTTCGAGGTTGGAACGACCCAGTTCGTGAGCCACCATCCGCTCGGTTGACGTATACCCCCACAACCCCACCACACCGGACTCATCGATAGCCCCCAACCCCAGCACCGCTTCAACCGTCAACCGCTCCGACTGGCCCAGCAACCCCAACACCGCTCGGCCGACCTGCTGGATCGAACCTGAACCCGGCAGCGAGTCTGAACCCGGCAGCGAGTCTGAACCCGGCAGCGAGTCTGAACCCGGCAGCGAGTCTGAACCCGGCAGCGAGTCTGAACCCGGCAGTGAACCTGAACCCGGCAGCGAGTCTGAACCCGGCCGTGAACCTGAACCCGACGCCGACCCCGAACCGGATCTCGCCGACCACGAATCAGTATCGGCATATCGGGCATCGAGTGGGGAGCAGATCCCTTCCCCTCGAAGCAACTCAGTAGTCGATGCCATGTGACCAGAGTACTTAGGGGCTGTGACAGTGAGTCGACAACAATCAACCCCCAACAAGAAGAAGTTGGAGATCTCTACCATATATATGACCCGCGATATGCGGCCCGTTCCAACCACCACCAGGCTGGCGTGCCTAGGTCAGCCGGCGAGCTGGTAGTAGACGCTCAACCGGTGGATGAGTTGGCATACCGACACCCAGACCACGATCTCCACGATCTGGGCTGAACTGATCGCGGCCAGAGCCCCATCGATGACCGACTGATCGACGGCAGCCGGGCTGGGGGAGATGGCCTGAGCGAGGGCCAGCGTTGCCTTCGTCGCATCGTCGAGGCGGTCAAGGGCGTCGAGGCTCTCGACACTGGCAGGCGCGACGTCGAGACCGTCAGCTGCCGCGATCGCTTCCTCGCTGATCCCGTGGTGGGTGGCCAGGGCCCGGGCTCGGTCGGCCAAGGGCTCGTTGGCGGCGTGGTTGGCGAAGACCAGACCGGCCAGGGCCTTGACCCCGACGCCAACAACGGACTGGTCGGGATCGAGGTTGTGGCGCAACATGGCAGTCAGGGCCCGGCGCGGTTTGGCGTGGGCCATGGCCATCAGCACGGGTTCGTCGTAGCCGTAGGTTTCGGCGATCAGGCGGTGGGCCTTGTCCGCGCCTTTCGGCATCCCGTCGGTCCAACGGCGGTCGAGGCGGACGGCGCCCGGCGCATTGCGGAAGACCCGGAGGAGGGAGCCGATCGTGTCGGTCGGAGGCAGCTCGTCGTCACCATTGTCGCCATCGGCAGTGTCACCACTGTCGCCGTCGGCACTGTCACCATCGGCACCATCGCTGTTGCCAAGGTTTTCGTCGGCCCAGCCGTGTTGGCCAACACTCCAGCCTGTCGGCCCGATCAGGTCGGCGGCATCGGCGACCGCTTCCGGTTCGAGCTCTACTCCCATGGCGTCCATGAACTTGTTCAGGAAGCCCATCATGGCTGCGCCCATCACCACCCACTCGGCGTCGGCAGCGGAGAATTGCCGTTTCAGCTCTTCGCCGAGGTCGGTGGTGTAGTGGTGAGGCATGGTCGACAGAGCTTCGGCCACCGCTGTCGCCGCCGCCTCGGGCTCGGTACGGGCGGTGGCGGTGACGGCATCGGGGCTAGAGCCTCGTCGGAGGGCGAACGAGCAGGTATGGGCCGAGCAGTAGGCACACGAGGCCGCCCGGGACGAGGCGTAGAGGGTCAGCCCGATGATGTCCTTGGGGGCCCCGGTACCGATCAATCCGGCTGGGAGGTTCAAGAAGTTGGGGACCATCAGGTTGTAGGTCCGGAACCCTGGCGGCCAGATCTCCAGGTAAGGGTCGCAGTTCGGCACCACCCCGATCAGAATCTTCACCATGGCCAGTACTGGCTGATACCGATCGTGAAGCTCGTCGAACTCGATCCGATCCTCGGTCAGCGCTTCAGCCAGTGTCGAGCTCAATGATCCCCCACCTCATCTGATTTGGAACTGAACAACCGCAACTAACGATAGTTGCGGTTGTTACATCAGCTCCAAATCAGAGGATCAGCCAGGGATGTTTGGCCTAGGCGCCCAGCATCGAAGGCCTCAGCAGCCGATGCCGAGCCAGACGGGGATATCACGTGAGGTACCGGCCACTACCGCCTCGGTGCCGATGTTGAGCTCAGCCGAAGCGCCACCGTCGAACTTCACCAGGTCCTCGTAGCCCCTGTCCATTGCCCATTCGACGAGATCGCCAGTGTCGAGCGTTTCTGTGGCGCCGAGAATCAACCGCTTCTTTTCCTGGTCGACGGCTATGAAGGTATGACGAAGGGTCTGGTAGGTGTATGGATCGTTGGCGTAGGACGACTCGAAATCCCAGTCGACTTGACCGTCGATGACGAGGGGTATGCCGGCGGCTGCCCACACCCATTCGTCAGGGGTGACGATCTCCTGCGGGGCCAGTTCCAAGAGGTATGGCGAGAGCTCAGCAGCAGCGTGCCATGACTCGATCGTTCGCCGCCCGCTGTGGTACACGATGCTGTTGAGGCGCCGGTCGTCGGAGCTCAGAGTGTCGCCCGGCCACACCTCGACCACGGAGGAGGGGGTCTTGTCGAAGCGGAGACCGAACACACCCCGGTCACTCCGCTC
>JAAETV010000102.1 GCA_024227975.1 Actinomycetes bacterium | reverse complement strand
CTTGTCGACCTCATCGCCCCCGATCCAATAGTGCTTGCGGTCGTCCAACACCGGGAGGAGCACGAACAGGTGCTCCAGGGCAGCCTTCACGGTCTGGGTCCCCACCATCTTCACGGTGAGATAGCGGCTCTCGCCCCACTCCGGGAACTGTTCGTCGAGCATGATGGGCGAGCACTCGACCCGGTAGCCGAGAGGCTCGAAGAGCCGACGGAGAATCTCCTCGCCCCCACGAACGCCAACGACGGGAAGCTCGATCTCCAACTCGACGGCCCGATCTACGAGCTCCGGTTTGGCCTCGCACCTACCAGCAAGCGCTGAGCCGAACATCCGCCCGAGGGCAACGCTGAGCAGTGACGATGCGGCGTAGGGCCGATCATTCACGTAGGGCTCGAGGTTCTGGGCCCACCCTCCCTTCGTGGCACGGCTGAGCCGGATCGGGTCCACCTCGACCAGCAAAGTCGCCGTGCAACGATGGGGGTTGGCCTCGGGATAGAACACATGGGCCTGACCGAACTTGACGTCGACAGTTCGCACCCGCTTCGGGTGCTTGTTTAGGAGATAGCCGAGGTCGGTGGCGTCGAACGAGCTCGACGACCCAGACACGATGGACGTCAGAGACAGCAGCATGGAGGCTCCAGTAGACCCGATGCTGAGTCTCGGCGGGGAGACATTTCGGGCCGCCGTGTGCCTGGTTTTGGCCAACCGAACCCGAAAAGGTGCGAGGTCGTGAAAGGTTGGAGCTGTGTCCGGACAAGAACCAGATGTGGGAACACCCCTCTCCCCTACCATCATCACCCCTGCCGCCCCGAGCGCCGACGACCATGCCCGATTCCGGGCCATGTTCCAGTCGACCCTGCGCCCCCTCACTGCATACGCCCGGCGCCGTACTACCAACTGGGCCGAAGCCGATGATGTCGTCAGCGACACCTTCACCACCGCCTGGCGTCGGCGAGATGAGATCGACCCCGAGCGCCCTCCCCTCCCCTGGCTCTACGGGATCGCCGCCAATGTGATCCGCAACCAGCAGCGCTCCCAGAACCGCCGCCTTCGCTTGGTTGACAGGCTCGAAACCCACGACCGACAAGCCCAAGTTCCCGACCCCGCCGAACGACATGGGGCAGAACTTCGGTCCGCCCTGATCAAGCTCTCGCCCGACGACCAGGAGGTACTCCGGTTGGCCGCCTGGGAGGGCTTGAGCCACGCCGAGATCGGCCAAGTCCTCAGCTGTACCACCAATGCAGTTGGCCTTCGCCTCCACCGAGCCCGTCAACGGCTCCAAGCCGAACTGACCCCCGAAACCGAATCTGAACCAGAGGATGACCAGAGATGACCATCAACCCCCGCGACGACCTCATGCATCGACTCCAGGCCGCCGACCCTGTTGACCCCGCCACCCTGCCTTCGATCGATGACCAGGCATCCCGGAACCTGCTGGACGCCGTCATGGCCGATACCAGCAATGCCGATATCGACTCGGCCACCGGCGACGCTGGTACCGGCCAGGCCCATGGAACCCATGAACCGGAGGTGTTGTTCGCCAAGCTGCCTGAGGTCAAGCGGGTTCGCCAGCAGGGCCGGCGGCGGCACTGGGCCGTCCTGGCTGGCGCCGCTGCCGCAGTGATGATCCTGGTGGCTGGTGTAGCCACCTTCCTGCCAGACAACACCCCACGCGCTCTGGCCGCGGTGCACTCGGCAGCTGCGGCCACCGCCAACAGTGACAGCGGACAGGTTGCTGTCACTTTTTGGCTCGACGGTACCGACGGCTCATACTCCGAACAGATTGCTGGTGATGTCACCGCCACCTTCAGCGGGGCTGATCTGGCCCTCGCGGTAGAGCTGTCTGATCAGCCGACGACCGTTGGCGACGATCTGCCCTCGTCAGTCGAGACGAAGCTGGTTGACGGCAAGATCTATCTCAACGACGGAAGCCAGTGGTATGTGATCGAAGCCCCAGCCGGGTTGGCCACGACCCTGATCGAGTTCGTCGACCCCCGCTCTGTCCTGACCACGGTCGAGGAGCTGTTGGAGACCGAAGAGATCGGCCCGACCACCACCGACGGTTTGGCAACCACCCACTACCGCAGTGTGATCGATCTCGATGGTGAGACCCTGAACCAAGCTCGTTGGCTACCGATTGATGCAGCCGACATCGACGCCGAAGGTGACGTGACCGTCGATCTGTTCGTCGACGAAGATGGTCTGCTGCGCCAGCTGAGCCTCAGCGGCGATGTCCGTGAACCTCGAGGAGAGGGCGCCGGCAATGGTGAAGCTCGCTTCGAGGTCGTGATCTCGTTCTCCAACCTGGGAGCTGACTTGACCATAGAGGCTCCGACCGATGCCGTCCCCCTCGACGGAGCAACACACGGTGCCGGTCTGGGCGCCGGGTTCGGCGACTGACCTGTTGACCTCGACCAGGCGACCTGGGCCGGCTGAGTTGACCCAACTCTCCGCTAATTCGAGCGACAGGGTCGGTCCAGCCGGCTAGCGTCTCCGGAACAGCTCGACCGAGAAGGAGGGTGTGCATCAGATGACTGTGTTCACGGCATTGCTCATACCCGGTCGCGCCTCCCGAAGGGCCTGACGCCGCTCCTGCGGGTGACCGGTTCGTTGTTTCGAACCGATCCCGAGGAGCCCTGTGTCAACCCAATCCCACCATCGCCCGAGCCCTAGCTGGCTCGTGGCCGAACCCTGGTCCGAGATAGATCTCGGACCCCTCAAGTCCGGCAAGGAGGCCCAGGTCGATCTGATCGAACGGACCGGATCCGATCTCCGCACCTGCCTCCTGGCTGTGAAGCGATACGTGCCCCGCCAGGTCAAGTCCAAGGGAGAGCTCGAAGCTCTCGGATTCGATCGGGCCTCGGCGTTCCGCCACGACGTCCAGTACCGCGAAGGCCGCCAATTCCGCAAGACCCGCGATCGTCGGGCTGTTGAGCGGATGTCAGGCCACGGCAAGCGCCTCCTCCAGAGTCGCTGGACCGATCATGAATACAACATCATGGTGCGCCTGTGGCAAGCCGCGGTCACCGTCCCCCACCCGGTGTCATTCTCCGAGGATCGCTTCGTCATGGAGTACATCGGTGATCACGAGCAGGCTGCCCCCCAGTTGGCGGCAGCCAGACTCGACCCCGATCGCATGGCCGAGGCAGCCCGTCAACTCGTCGACGGTTTACACACCATGACCTCGACCGGCATCGCTCATGGCGACCTATCGGCCTACAACCTGTTGTGGTGGGGTGAACGACTCTGGTTCATCGACTTCCCTCAGGCCGTCGATATCGCCGCCAACCCACAGGGCCTCAACCTACTGCACCGTGACGTGACCAACGTCTGTACCTGGTTTGTTCGTCAAGGGGTGAACCTCGATGCCGAGGAGGTGTTTGCCGAGTTGGTGACCTCGTCTCTATGACGATCAGCGTCGGAAGATAGCAGCCTGGGTCTGAGGCCCGGTTCGAGGCCGGTGGTCGCCGATCCCGGTGAAGCTCAAACCGTAACCGAAACAGCTTGCCAAGCCCATGGCCCAGGCTGCGAACTCATGGCGCGTCCACTCGAAGCGATGATCTCGGTGGCGGAGAGCCTCTGTCCCCCCAAGGTCGAGATGCACGTTGTACTCCCGATTGGGGGTGGTGACCACGATCAGGCTGGGGCCGACATGGTCGAACAAGTTCTCCTCGAACCGGGCCAGCTGGTCACCATCGAGGTGCTCGATGATCTCGACGGCCAGGGCGGCGTCGACCGTGACGTCAGTGAGCTCAGCACTCAGCTCGGAGTAATGACCGGCCACGTCATCGTGGAGGAGGGTGATCATGGGTCCAGACCGGTCACGGACCTTCCGCTCGTCGAAGCTGAGTCGGTGGGCTGCCGCCTCCAATGCCTGGCGGGAGACGTCGACCCCGATGACCTTCTCGATCTGGGGTTCCTCGGCTAGTAGCCCGACCATCTTCCCCTCGCCGCATCCGAGATCGAGCACCCGGGCAGCGCCGGAAGCCACGACAATGTCGCAGACAACGATGAGCCGGAGCTCGTTCAGGCTCGGAGACCGAGACACCCGTTCGCGCCCAGACCGCCCACTCGGGGTGCCCACTGGCTCGACACTCATCCTTGAAGAGAGGTCCATTACCCAACCATCCCCTCCCAGACGAGCTGGCCGTCGAACGGAGTTCGTTCGGTCGCCAGCATAGTGCCATCACCCTCCGGCACGATGTCACAGGGTGTCCGACCACCTAGATCAGCAGAGGCTCGATTCGCGTGTCGAGATCGGGGCCTGCGACGAGCCGACCGTCGAGCCCGACAATCTCCAGTCGACACCCTTCAGCGGGAAGGCTGACCGTAACCGAGCCAACCTCGACTCCAGTTTCGGGGTGGAGGTCGATCACGTTCATCTGATCCGATGTCACCACTCCGTAGGGGGCACCCGAGTACCAGGCGACGACGCTGTCGGTGCTGACATCGGTACGGACATGCCAATGCCCGAGGGCGAGATAGTCGGCCCGGGTGGCCTCGATGTCCTCCGGTGACAGGGGGGACGAGCGGCCGAAGTGGTCCTGTTCGACGGGCTCGTAGTGGCCGTGGCCTAGCACCACCCACCAACTGTCGCCTCGGGGCCGGGGTGGGACGTCTTGCAGGGGGCGGAACTGGCGATCATGGATCGGCATGGCCTTGGCCCATAGGTTCAAAGCACCATCGAACAGCTCGACCTGTTTCCCCTCATGGTCATCGAAGAAGTGGACACCGGATTGGCCGACCGTTTGGGGGTGATAGATCGACGCCTCGTCGTGGACGTCATGGTTGCCGTTGATCACGACGCAAGGGACTCCGAGGGCACCGAGGCGGTCCAGAACCTCGGATACCAGATCGGGGCTGACTCGTTGGTGGTCGAACAGGTCCCCGACGATCAGCACAGCGTCGATCGACTCAGCAATCACCAGTCGCTCGATGACGACGAGGGGGCACAAACAGTGATCATGATGGTCGCCGTGGCTTGGCGCTCGGTAGCCACCACCAATGTGTACATCTGAGGTGTGAAGGAGGCGAAGTGGTCTCATCGAGGTCATCTGAGGTTAGGGCGGACGGCAGGGCCTTCCTGTACGCAAGTTACTATGAAGCCGATGGGAAACGACAAGCCCCACGGCCGGGAGAGACCTTCCCCCTCTGGCTCGGGCTCAGATCCGGCAGGCGTGAATGTCGGTGGTGAGGATGGCCCTGGCCCCCATCTCCCACAGCTCATCCATGACCGTTTGGGCTCGTGAACGCGGAACCATGACCCGCACTGCCACCCAGCCCTCACTATGGAGGGGGGACACCGTCGGCGACTCCAGCCCCGGGGCGATAGCACAGGCCGCCTCGAGCTTCTCAGCCTCGATGTCGTAGTCCATCATCACATAGCGGCGGGCGACGAGGACCCCTTGGAGGCGACGCACGAGCTGATCCTTGGCTGCTGTCGAAGATCCTCCGGCGTGGCCGATCAGGACTGCTTCGGACTCGAGGATGGGTTGGCCAAAGACTTCGAGCCCGGCATGGCGCAGGGTCGTGCCAGTCTCGACCACGTCAGCAACAACGTCAGCCACCCCCAGACGGACCGATGTCTCGACTGCTCCGTCAAGCCTGATGATCTGGGCCTGAATACCAATATCGGAAAGGTGCTTGGCCACCAGGCCCGCATAGGAGGTAGCTATGCGCTTCCCGGCGAAGTCCTCCTCGGTGTCGGCCACATCCGGGCGGGCAGCGAACCGGAAGGTCGATGCGGCGAAGCCGAGCTGGAGGACCTCCTCAGCAGCCGCGCCCGAATCGAGCAACAGATCCCGGCCCGTGATCCCGAGATCCAACTGACCGACCCCGACATAGACGGCGATGTCGCGGGGTCGGAGGAAGAAGAACTCGACCTCGTTCGCCGAGTCGACCAAGACGAGCTCCTTGGGGTCCCGCCGCTGGCGGTAGCCGGCCTCGTGCAGCATCGTCGCCGACGGTTCGGCCAACGAGCCTTTGTTTGGCACAGCTACACGCAGCATGGATGATCCGATCTCCCGGCCCCGGTTCTCAGAAACAAGGGGCGTTGCCAAGTGTAGAAGGGACCGGGTTACTGGCCTCCCCAAACGGGTCGGTGCGAGATCACTGGCCCTGCCGGCTGGCGAAAGCTTGGGCCTGCGCAACCTGCATCATCAAGTAGTCGACGTTGGCCCGCGAGTTCACCGGTACATGGCAGACATGCCAGAACTGACCCTGCTGAACCCTGACCTCTACATAGCCCGCGGTCGTATCCTCCTTGACCAACAAGAACAGCAGGCCGAGAAGGCAGAACACAGCGAAGATGATGGCCATGATGATGGCCCACGTCGGAATCTTGTTGACGGTTCGGGTGTAATCGAGCCCGACCCAGACCGAGCCGGCGAGAGGGGCGTTGCCGCTTGGGGTGACGATGGTGTCGTTGGTGACACCGATATCACCTATCTGGAAGACGAACCCCGGATGAGCTACAGGTACGGGCGGAACCGGAGCCGACCCCGGCAGTAACGCTGGATCCTGTCCAGGCACAGGTTGGGGCTGACCAGGAACCTCGGGTGGAGGATCATGCGGCTCCCATGGCTGTTGATCAGACATAGGCGCATACTATCGAGTCGACAACCTACGATCCCGGCTGCGAGATCCTGGCTGTCCGGTATCCGTCCCAAACTGGCTGTCTCGCCCTCCCTGGAGCCGATGATGGAGCCGACCTACCTGGCGCTGAGGAGGCTTGGCTCGCTCAGAATCTTGTTCAAGTCTTGAAAGACCTCCTATCCTCGGGCCATCGAATGATGTGAGGCGGGACCGCCGGGGGCACGACCCGGGCCGAGGGGTAATCGCATGAGTGGCGGCAAGGATTCGACGGCAGGAAGCGCCGCCGAACAATGGAGACAGCTGCACAGGGAGCAGCTGGAGCTTCGAGCTGCTATCTATGGCACCGACGACGAGGAGCAACAAGCCGAGCTCCTGGCGGTGTACCAACAGAAACGAGATGCCATCAAGGCTCTCGAACTGGCCGAGCCCGACACCAGCATCGAAGTCATCGAGGTAGACGACGCCGGACCAGATCCCGTCGAGTCGGATCAGCTCGACGGTGAGGACGGAGACGAGGACCGCATCCGAGACGAGGACGGACCCGGGCCCAACGATGGAGCGACTGATGAAGCAGACCCCGACGCCCTCGACGATCAGGCGCGGTCACCACTGGTGATGGCCGTGGCCGCCGTTGGCCTGTTCATCTGCGGGGTTGCAGTCGGCTATGCCCTAGCCCAACGCCCCGACGAAGGAGTCGGTGAGGTACAGGCCACTGTGTCCACCCCCGACGATGGCGTCGATCTGGCTACTGCCACCAACGACAACCCGAATCCGTCCGATGAGGCAACACCCGTCGAGCCCGAAACGCTCGAACCTGAGACCGATCGGGCCGTGAGCAACGATGGGGTCGAGGTCAACGACCCGATCATGATCGCCACCCTGGGCCGCGTTGGCCTGAACATCGATGCCATCGTCCCCGATCAGGAGTTGGCGAGCACCATCGACGCAGCCATCACCGACGTCCTCGGCGACAGGGCAACGACGACGGTGACCGTCGATGAGTTGGTCCCCGCCGAACCATGGATGACGCAGCTCCCCTCGATGGTTCATCAGCTCCCTCGGCTCATCGAGGGATCGCTGACCGTCGGCCCCGACGCCATGATCTTGGCCGGTACCGCCCCCGACCAAGCCAGCATCGAACGATTGGTCGAGCACCTCGAAGGTGAGGACTTGCCCTCGCTCGACGTCAGCGGCCTGGCCATCACCGATCTCGAGCCCTCGACCCTCCAAGTATCGGCTGAGGATGGGATCATCACCCTCGATGGAGTGCTTCCCCGTCCGGATCTGCGGGACCGGATAGTGGCTGCCGCGCTGGCCATCGACGGGATCAACGAGGTGGTCGACAACATCACGATCGACGACAACACCTATGCCCTGCTCGATGCCGCCAACTTCGGTGATGTGATGGCCGCCTTCACCGTCGACGGTTCGGTCGAGGTCTCCCTCTTGCCCGGTGGATTCCTGGCCCGGGTCCAGGGACTGGAATTCGACTCTGGAGGATCCCAACTGACACCGAGAGCAGTCGAGTCGCTGGCCGACCTGCCAACCCTGTTGAGCCGCTCGACGGCGGAGATATCGATCGTCGGCCACACCGACAGCGTCGGGCCGCCTTCCGGCAATCAGAGACTCAGCGAACGGCGGGCCACTGCTGTGGCCTTGTTCCTCGTGAGCAACGGCATCGACAGTGAGCGCATCACCGTCACCGGTATGGGAGAATCCGAGCCGATCGCCCCCAACGCCACCGGCCAAGGCCAGATCCGGAACCGGCGAGTGATGGTAGCGATGAGCTTCGACCTGGGCTGACCAGCGTGAACGGGAACAGATGAAGATAGCTGGCAACCCCACGACGCCGACAGGGTGTCGGTCGCATAGGGTTCATGTGGTGCAGATCCTCTCAGTGGACCAGCTCGAGGGCCTCCTCGTAGGACTACGAGCCCAGGGCCGAACCGTCATCGGTCCGAAGGTCGAGAACGGGGTCATCACCCACGCCGAGATCGGCTCGATCGCAGACCTGCCCGAAGGCTGGAGCGAGGATCAAGACGGAGGCCGTTACCGCCTCGAACCGACCGGGACCACCGAGGTCCTCGCCTTCTCCAGCCCATCGACATCATGGAAGCGGTTCCTCTACCCCGAGAGGACACTACTCATCAGAGCCAGGCGGGCCGACGGCACGATCGAGATCGTCCAGCCGACACCCGAAGCACCCTCCTTCGCCTTCTTCGCCATCCGCTCCTGCGACCTTGCCGCCCTCGGACTCCTGGACAGGGTCTTCCTCGACCCGGCGGCCACCGACCCCGCCTATGCCGCCCGACGCCCCGACGTGTTCGTCGTCGCCGCCGCCTGTAATCGGCCTGGAAACACTTGCTTCTGTAGTTCGATGGACACCGGCCCCTCCCCGACCAGCGGTTTCGATCTCTCCATCCGAGAGATCCATCGATCCGACTCCGAAGACGAGCACGCATTCCTGGTGGCGGCCGGAACCGACCGGGGCTCCGACCTACTAGCCTCGGTCGGCGGTCGGCAGGCCACCGAGACAGAGCTGGCCGAAGCCCGGGGGGCTCACGATCGAGCCAAGGCCACCATGGGTCGCCACCTCGATCCCGCCCACCCACCCCTAGCCGCCCTCGCTCCGGACCATCCTCGTTGGGACGAGGTAGCAGACCGCTGCCTGGCGTGCGGTAACTGCACCATGGTTTGCCCCACCTGCTTCTGCAGCCGAACCGAGGACAACACCAACCTGACTGGGACCGAGGCTGAACGTTGGCGGGTGTGGGACTCGTGCTTCTCTATCGACTTCAGCCATCTGACCGGCGGTTCGGTGAGGACGAGCACCAAGAGCCGTTACCGCCAGTGGCTACTCCACAAGCTCGTCACCTGGCACGACCAGTTCGACAGCTCGGGCTGTGTCGGCTGCGGCCGCTGCATCACCTGGTGCCCGGTCGGCATCGACCTGACAGCCGAAACGGCAGCCTTGGCTACCCCCCAGTCATCCCCAGACCCCGACGAGGCATCATCATGAGCGCGATCACCGAAGTACTAGACCAACAGCGCTTCTTCGCTGGACTCTCGGCCGAGGCCATGGAAGCTATCGCGGGCTGTGGCCAGGAGGTCAAACTCGATCAGGAGACCATCGTCCTGGTCGAAAACCAGCCGGCCGACACCTTCTACCTCCTGCTCAGTGGGCTGGTGGCGCTGGAGGTGGCCACCCCCCGTCAAGGTCCCTTCGTCATCGAGACGATCGGACCGGGTGAGATCCTTGGCGTCTCGTGGCTCCTTCCCCCCTACCGCTGGACGTTCGACGCCAGAGTGGTCTCCGAGGCACACACCATCGCCATCGACGCCATCTGCCTCCGGCAGCGCTGCGATGCGGATCCTCGCCTCGGCTATGAGCTGTTTCAACGTTTCGCCAGCCCGATCCGGGACCGGCTGCAGGCAACCCGGCTCCAGCTGATAGACCTCTACGGCAATCATGCATCCTGAGACCAGACAAGCACCCACCCCTCCGGGGCCGATGACGCCCAGGATGTACGAGGTCGTTTCCCGTCGCCAGGAGCTGGCCGACACGGTGACCCTCGACCTCGCTCCGCTCGACGAAGGCTGCGACCCTCCGGGAGCGGGCCAGTTCAACATGTTGTGGGCCTTCGGAGTTGGCGAAGCCCCGATCTCGGTCGCCGGCTTCGAGGCCGGAACCCTCACCCACACCATCCGCCGGGTAGGAGCAGTCTCGACCGCCTTGGTGGAAGCATCGCCAGGAGACCAGATCGGGGTCCGGGGTCCCTATGGCACCGGCTGGGGTCTGGACCAGGCCCGCGGCCGGGATGTATTGGTGCTGGCCGGCGGGCTGGGTTTGGCCCCCGTACGCCCCATCATCACCTCTGTGCTGGCGGAGCGACCGGCCTTCGGGCGCGCCGTGGTCCTGATAGGGGCCCGATCTCCTGACACCCTCCTATACCGCGACGAGATCGAGGAGTGGCGGGGCCGCCTCGATATCGACATCGAGGTGACAGTCGATAGCGCGACTCCCGAATGGAGGGGCGATGTAGGGGTGGTGACCCGGCTGGTGGGACGAGCTCCGGTCGATCCCACCAACACGGTTGCCTTTGTCTGTGGACCTGAAGTGATGATGCGCTTCAGCGCCTTGGCTGTGACCGATCTCGGGGTGGCCCCATCGGCGGTCCAGCTCAGCATGGAGCGCAACATGCACTGCGCCATCGGCCACTGTGGCCACTGCCAGCTCGGATCGTCATTCATCTGCAAGGACGGCCCCGTACTCGACTGGCCTCAGGTAGAGGCTCTACTCCGGGTGCGGGAACGATGAGCCCCAGTCCACCGACCAAGCCCACCCTGGCGGTGTGGAAGTTCGCCAGCTGCGACGGCTGCCAGCTGAGCTTGCTCGACTGTGAGGATGAGCTCCTGGCCGTGGCCGACCAGGTCAACATCAACTACTTCCTGGAGGCCTCGAGCGCCACCGTCGCCGGACCCTACGATCTGTCCCTGGTGGAGGGATCGATCACCACGGCCCACGACATCGAACGAATCCAGGAGGTGAGACGCCAGTCCCGGTTCCTGGTCACGATCGGAGCGTGCGCCACCTCAGGTGGGATCCAGGCCCTACGCAACTTCGGTGATGTCGAGGAGCTGCTACGTATCGTCTATGCCACCCCGGCCTTCGTCTCCACTCTCGCCGCCTCGACCCCCATCGCCGATCATGTCGAGGTCGACTTCGAGTTGCGGGGATGCCCCATCGACCGTCACCAGCTACTCGAAGTGCTCGGCGCCTACCTCGCCGGCCGCAAACCGATCATCCCCAGCCACTCGGTGTGTATCGAGTGCAAGCAGAAGGGCAATCCCTGCATCGCGGTCAGAGGTGGCACCCCCTGTCTCGGTCCGGTGACCCACGCCGGTTGTGGTGCCCTGTGCCCCACCTTCGATCGAGGCTGCTACGGCTGCTTCGGTCCGGCCGAGACGGCAAACACCGCTGCCCTGGCCGCCCTGCTGGCCACCCAAGGTCTCAGCCTCGGCGAGATCGAGCGACTCTTCCACACCTTCAATGCCTGGTCGGTCCCCTTCCGGAGCGCGCCAGACCCAATCCCGGTCCCGCTCCCGGCGGAAACGAGGAGGCGACCATGAGCAATGACGGGCCTGGCCGTAGAGCCCTCAGTACCGGGGCGCTGGCCCGGGTGGAGGGTGAGGGGGCGATGCGGATCGAGGTCCGCGACGGTGAGCTGACCGGGATCGAGCTCAACATCTACGAACCGCCCCGGTTCTTCGAAGGCATCCTCCGAGGCCGTGGCTATGCCGAGCCGGTCGACGTCACCGCTCGGATCTGTGGAATCTGTCCGGTGGCTTACCAGATGAGCGCCTGCGCCGCCCTGGAAGACGCCATCGGCATCACCGTCGATGGCCCCCTCCACGAGCTCCGCCGCCTCCTCTACTGTGGTGAGTGGATCGAGAGTCATACCCTCCACATCCACCTCCTCCACGCCCCCGACTTCCTCGGTTACGACAGCGCCATCGACATGGCGAGCCAGCATCGGCGCCTGGTCGAACGGGGTCTCGAGATCAAGAAGATCGGAAACGAGATCCTCGAGACCGTGGGGGGCCGGGCCATTCACCCGGTCAACATAAAGCTTGGAGGTTTCTACCGGGCCCCGACCCGCAGCACCCTCGAACCGCTACGGGCTCGGTTGGAACAAGGCCTGGCCCTGGCCATCGAGGTCGTAGGGGAGGTTGGCGCTTTCGACTTCCCCGACCAGGAACTGCCATACGAGTTGGTGGCCCTCGATGCCGGCGATGAGTACCCCATGATGGGGACCAGGATCGTTTCCAGCCACGGACTGGACATCGATGTGGCGTCCTTCGCCGAGGTGTTCGAGGAAGTCCATGTCGAACACTCAACGGCCCTCCACGGGCAGCGTCGGGGTGGGGGCAACTACCTGGTCGGCCCCTTGGCCCGCTACAGCCTCCACTCAGCCAAGCTCTCACCCCAAGCCACGGCGGCGGCAACCACGGCCGGGCTCGGACCCGTCTGTGCAAACCCCTTCACCAGCATCGTGGTGCGAGCAGTCGAGGTCGTCCACGCTTTCGAGGTAGCGCTGGCCATAATCGACAACTACCAGCAACCCGATGAAGCCAGCGTCCGAGCAGATCCCCGACCCGGGACCGGTCATGGGGCAACCGAAGCCCCGCGGGGCCTGCTATATCATCGCTACACGATCGACGATGACGGACTCATCACCGACGCCGTGATCGTACCTCCGACCTCGCAGAACCAACCCGCCATCGAAGGCGACTTGCGTCGATTCGTCGAGCAGCACCTACACCTCGACGACGACGACCTTCGACGCCAAGCTGAGGTCACCATCCGCAACCACGATCCATGCATCAGCTGCGCAACCCACTTCCTCGATCTGACCGTCGACCGCTCATGACAACCGATCGGCTGACCCTCGGTGAACCACGTCAACCGGTGGCCGTGATCGGGATCGGCAACACCATGCGGGGCGACGACAGCATCGGCCCCGTCGCCATAGCCTGCCTCGGCCCCCAGAAAGGGATCGGAGACAGGGTGAAGCTGATCGTGCTCGACGGGGAGCCGGCCCGCCTCATCGAGGCATGGCGTGACAGGGAGCGGGTCATCGTGATCGATGCGGCCGCCGGGGGCGGAGCTCCGGGTGAGATCCATCGGATCGATATCGACACCGATCCTCTCCCTGCCCCCGGGGCAGTGGCCAGCTCCCACCACGGCGGGCTGGCCGAGGCCGTGGCTCTGGGCCGGGCTCTCGATCGGTTGCCGGGCCAGCTCATCGTCTATGCCATGGAAGCCGCCGATCTGTCCCTAGGAGCGCCCTTGTCAGAACAGGCCCGAGACGCACTTCCCCAGCTCATCGACCAGGTCATCAATGAGGCCCTGCTCTGAGAGCGGGCTAGCGGTCCGCCAGCGACGCGGCCAGCTTGGACACAGCTCGAGGCAGGTGCGGATCGAACCGGGACCCTTGCGACGACCGGATCTGGTCGAAGGGCCACCAATAACAGGAGACGGCTTCTCGCTCATCAGCCATCACTGGTTCGAGGGCCGAGCCGGCGAAGGCGTACCACAGGCTGACATCGGTGTGTTGTTCTGTGTGGGCGACCGATCTTGTATCGGTGACGGTGCTCCTCGACAATGATCCGTAGCCCGGCTCCCACCGAGCCAGGATGCCGCGGCCAGCGTCAGCTCCAACCCGCTCAGGTCCGCCCAAGCATTTGGCTGGTGTGCTCTCCGAGGCGTGGAGCCCGGCCTAGCCTCCACCAGTCAGCGCTGGTGCGAAACGGGGCACCGGGGATGAGGGCGTCTCCCCCACCCGGAAGCTCGGTCCGGTCCCAGTAGCCGACCGCGTCCAGATGGGGATCGACGGCCAGGGTCTTGATGGTGTTGACCGGGGTGATGGGGATACCTCGCCGCTGGCCTTCCTGGAAGAATTCGAGCAGGGTCATTGACATCGTCAGCTCCTCGACCCAGCTGTCGATCAGCTCCATGGTCTGAACCCGCACAGCCATGTCGGCGAATACTGGATCGATGATCGACTCGTTGTCGAAGGACTCATGGATCCAGTTGGCCATCGCCTCCCAGTGACGGGGCATCAACACCAGGATCGAAACAAAGCCATCACTGCATGGGTAGAGGCCGAAGGGCCGGCTAAGGGTACGACGGTTTCCCGACCGGACCCGGTGGACGCGGTCATCGAGGAAGACCGGTATCCCCGTCTCAGGGGAGATAGCGAGGCAGGCCTCGGCTAGCGACAGATCGACGAGTTGGCCATACCCCAAGAGCCTGCGGCCCCGAAGGCCCAGTACCGCTCCGACGGCGGCATTGAGGGAGGTGGCGTACAACCCGATCTGAGTCGGCCCGCCGGGAACTACGGGTGGTTCATCCTCGAATCCAGTGGTGTACAAGACTCCAGAGGCAGCCCATGCCACCAGGTTCGATGATGACCAGTGACGTTTCGGTCCCTTCAGCCCGAACGGGCTGATCGAGATCCACACCACCCCAGGATTCCCGGCTCGCGTCGCCTCATAGCCAACCCCAAAGCCATCGAGAACGTCGGGACCATGATCATCAACGACGATGTCGGCCTGGGCCAGGAGCCCGGCCAGGGAAGACCGTTGCTCACCATCTTCGATGTCGATCACTACGCTGCGAGTACCCATGGCCAGGTAGGCCCACCACAACGAGGCCTCCGGCTCGTTGGCCCCGTCAACGAAGGGGCTCATGCGGCGAAGGGGTGACCCTCCAGGGGGTTCGATCTTGATCACGTCCGCCCCCAGGGCCGCGAACAGGCGGGAGGCGTATGCTCCCGCCAGGCCGGAGAGGTCGACGATCTTGACTCCCGCGAATGGTTGGGCCATCACAGATCCCTCGAGTCCGCAGCGTCGCGGGGGAACAGGATGTGAAGCCAGTCCTCATAGGGTCGGGACACTTCGAGGTCTGGCTCGACCATGGTGAACGCCACACCGGCATCGACCAAAGCCTCGACCTCTCCCTCCCCCATGCCAGCCACCTGGGTGAGTACTTCGACCGTGTGCTCCCCCGAACTGGGCCCGGCGCGCTCCCAACCCCCCGGTGTCTCGCTGAGGTGGATCGGATAGCTGCCGAAGACATCGCGGGTGAAGCGGCTACTGGGTCGGACCTGGTACCAGCCACTCTCCTTCACATGGGCATCTTGGAGGATGTCTTCGTTGGTGGCCACCACATGGGCCGCCACCCCGACGTCTTGGAGCCTGACGGCCAGGTCGTGGTTGTTGAAGCCGCTGGTCCAGCTGGCCATGGCCTCATCTAGAGCCTCGACGTTTGCCATCCGGGCCTCATTGGTTGCGAACCGCTCGTCGCTGGCCCATTCGCCAGGGGCCAGTGTGGCCATGGCCTGCCAGTGGTCATCGTCGATCACGCTGATGGCGATCCACCGCTCGTCTCCCTCACAGGGATAGACCCCCTCAGGGGCGTACCACAGGGAGCGATTGCCGATCCGAGACTGGGCCTCACCGGTCAAGGCATATTCCATGGCGTAGGGACCGAGCAGGAGCGAGATCGTGGTCTCCAACTGTGAGACGTCCACGTGTACCCCCTCGCCCGTGGCCTCCCTCTGCTCAAGGCCGGTGATGATGCAGAAGGCCGCATGGAGAGAGCTGAGATAGTCGGGAGGGGACACCGTTGCAATCCCGGAGGGTTCCCGACCAGCGTGACCGGTGAGATCGTCGATCCCGACCAGCGGGGCCTGGTTCGGGCCCCAGGCCACATAGGGGTAGTACGGGGTCTCAGGGTCGGTGCCGAAGCCGGGGAGCTGGACGTAGACGATGTCAGGTCGATGCTCTCGAACCGAGTCGTAGTCGAGCCCGAGGTCGGCGAGAGCCCTGGCCCCGATGTTGGCCAGGAATACGTCACACTGTTTGAGCAAGGCCCGCGCCGCCCTCTGCCCCTCCGGGTGCTTGAGGTCGATGGCGACACTCTTCTTGTCGGCGTTCATCTCCGCCACGTAGGGGCTCGAATCGGGCACGACGGCGGCCAGCTCCTCGTTGCCTTGCACCCAGGCGCTACCAATCAGGCGGACGACGTCGGGACTCGTCGGCGACTCGATCTTGTAGACCTCAGCCCCGTGGTGGGCCAGGAGTCGTCCCGCGTATGGTGAAGCAATGGCTATCCCGAGCTCAAAAACCTTCACTCCATCCAACAACCTCATCATGTTGCTGATGGTAGGGCGTAACGCCTAGCTCAGCCGGTTGAAGAAGCAATCACTTGGCAGCGATTGGGGTCGGTACAACTTGCTGGATCGAGGGAACGGGCCCGGTCAGCCAACTGGACCAGGGTCGAACGGGCTGTCCTGAGCCGCTCGATCTGGGTATCGATATCGGCCAGGTGACGGTCGAGCAGGGCCGCAGTATGGGCACACGAACGCTGCCCACTCCCCTTCAACTCCAGCACCGATGCGATCTCCGAGAGGGTCAGCCCAGTGGCTTGGGCATCGCGGATGAAACGAAGCCGCTCGACTGCGCTCTCCCTATAGTCCCGATAGCCCGACGGTGTCCGGGCGGGCTCCTCCAGCAGCCCCAGTGACTCGTAGTAGCGAATGGTCTTGGTCGCGACCTCGGCTTGTTGGCCGAGCTCTCCGATTCTCACGATCCGAGCCTCCCATTACTCGAGAACACGCCCTAGTCCAAGAACACACAATCGCCGTTGGATTGGCAAACCTGGTCGATGTACCAGAACCCATCGTCGGCCTCGTACATCAGGATGATCTCGGGATCCCACAACACCGGTGTCTGATCATGGGCGAATCGGGGGTTGGAGCCCTCGTAGCCCCAGCTGCCAGCGAACGTGGTCAGATCCAGATCCAGCTCGATATCGACGGGGTTTCCTTCGAAATCGAAATAGCTGACGATCATGGAACCGCTGAACCCATCGGTGTTCACCGACGCGGTGTACTGGACGTCGTAGAGGATCCACGCGAGGAACGCATCTTCGAATATGACCCCTTCAAACACCGCCGGAGCGGTCGTCGGGGCCGTCGTCGGGCCGGTCGACGGCGCCGTCGTCGGGCCGGTCGTCGGCGCCGTCGTTGGGCCGGTCGTCGGCGCCGTCGTCGGGTCAGTCGACGACGGTTTCCAGAGATCGTCTCCCGAGTCCTGATTGGCGACCGCCACGGCACCAAGGCCGACGAACGCCACAGCAAGCAGGACGACGACGCCCCACAACACCCGACTTCCGCCCCCCTTCTTGGGCGTGGGGGCCTGGAAAGGCTGGAAGCCAAGGTCTCCGGAGGGAGAGTATTGGGCTGAAGCGGGTGCTGCGAATCCTTGTATGCCGGGCAAGGCCCCAGGTGGGGTCGGGCCCTGAGGCGGTTGTTGATAACCCTGGGGCGGTACCTGGGCGTATCCCTGGGGACCCGGTGCAGGAGTTGGCTGGGGCTGGCTGGGTGGGAACTGCTGATACCCCTGGGGGGCCATTTGAGCGTTCCCGGGTGGTGGGGGTTGGGGAGCGGCCTGGGCGTAGCCTTGGGGAGCTGGGACCGGGCCCGGAGGATGGGGGGTCGACGGGGCCTGGGGTGGTGGAGCGGGGGTGGGTGGTGGAGCGGGGGGGGGTGGTGGAGCGGCGGTGGGCGGTGGAGGGCCTGGAGTGTCGAAGCGAGGCGGCACCGCGGCTACGGTCTGGGCCGAAGTGAAACTAGACGGTGCAGGGCGGACCGGGTCGGGCATCACGGCCGCAGCCGCAGCCGCCGCCAGGTCGATGGCGAGCTGGGCGGCCGTCGGCTGACGATCATTGAGGTCTTTGGCCAAGGACCGTTCTGCCACCCGAGCCACCGGATCGGGTACCCCATAGGCCCGCAAGTCGGGAGGTGGCTCGATCAAGGCTCGCTTGATGATGGGAGCAACCCCGACATCGTCGGCCCGTTGGAAGGGGGGCAGGCCGATGATGAGGTTGTACAAGGTCGAACCAACGGCATAGACGTCGACGGCGGCCGTGCTCTCATGACCTTGGAGAACCTCGGGGGCGGCATGGGCCACCGTGGCCGTAGTGCTGGTGGTGGCGGTGGCATTGCTGGCCACTGCCGCGATCCCGAAGTCGGTGAGCTTGGGGTTGCCGTAGTTGTCGATCAGGATGTTGTCGGGCTTGATGTCACGGTGGAGGACGCCCTCCTGATGAGCGGCGTCGGCTGCGTTGGCGATGGCGGCCATGATTGTCACGGCCTCGTCCCACGGCAGGGGTCCCTCAGCCTGGATCCGCTCGGTCAAGGAACCACCGGTGGCCAGCTCCATCACGATGTAGCCCTCACCCTCAGCGGTGTAGCCCGAATCGTAGACGGGGATGATGTTGGGGTGACCTCCGAGGCGCCCCATGGTCTGGCGCTCCCGATCGAAACGTCGACGTTCGGTCTCGCCCAGCGAGCCCTGCAGGACCTTGATGGCCACCTCACGCCCATGGTCGGCGTCGGTGGCCTTATAGACCGACCCGAACCCACCTCGTCCGATCAGGGTCGCGCTCTCATACCTGGCGATATCTCTCATGTTCCCAACCACGGCGCCCTCCCATCCGCAAGCACCAGGGTACGCCATGGCTGCCTGAGGCCCCGAACAGACAGGAAACAGTCGCGCGTCAATCCCGGGTCGCAGCTACGGGCCGATCTGGCGGCGACTGGTTTCGCCGTATTCAGACAGTTTCACCGTATTCAAACAGTGGGGTCGCGACGACCGAACCTCTTGAACACACTATTGATGTTGAATGTGGTGGAGGCAACCGAGCGACGCCCTTCGAGCAGCCGAGGGGCATGCTCCTCCAATTCTTGGGGGGTCCAGCGGCCATCGGTCACCAGCACGTTCTCATCGGCCAAGGACCAGCCATCGAACAGGCCGACCTCGTTGCCGCCGACATGGAACACCCCGCCCGAGAACGGGCAGTCGGCCGAGGCCAGATAGGCGACGAGGGGTGAGACGTTTGCCGGATCATAAACGTCGAAGACACCCGGGTCTTCGGGCGGCCCGACGGTCTCACCCAGGCCAGGGGTTTGAAGGGTCATACGGGTGCGGGCGACCGGGCAGAGGGCGTTGGCCCGCACTCCGTAGCGCTTCAGTTCCATGGCCTGGACCAAGGTCATGGCCGCAATTCCGGCCTTGGCCGCCGAGTAGTTGGTCTGGCCGGGATTGCCAAACATGGCTCCTGATGAGGTGTTGACAATGCATGCCTTGACCGGATCCCCCGTCTCCTTGGTCTTCTCCCGCCAGTAGGCGGCGGCCCAACGGGCGGGGGCGAAGTGACCCCGCAGATGAACGTCGATCACGGCATCCCACTCGGCGTCAGTCATATTGACCAGGACACGGTCCCGCAAGATGCCGGCGTTGTTGACAAGCACGTGCAGGTCACCGAAGGTCTCGATGGCCTGGTTGACCATCCGCTGGGCTCCTTCCCAGTCTGTCACCGAATCGGTGTTGGCGGTGGCTTGGCCTCCCATCGCTTCGATCTCGGCTACTACCTCGGCCGCCGGACCGGTGTTGGCTCCGGTCCCGTCGACCTCACCACCGAGGTCGTTGACAATGACGGATGCCCCCTCAGCGGCCAAGGCCAGGGCATGCTCACGACCAAGACCCCGTCCCGCACCGGTGACGATGCAGACCCTTCCATCGAGCAGACCCATGGCAACGCTCCCCTTTCAGGCGCGCCGGCCCTGGTGCCAGCGCGATGCGCTGGCAGCTTCCCAACCCCCCGGACAGGTGTCAAACAGAAGGGCTGGGTCCTGGCCCACCGCCCACCACCTACCCGCCTCAACCGTAGGATTCGAGCCGGTGCTTGATCGAGCGGGTGAACTCGGCGGCCGGGGCCCCGTCGAAAGCCCGATGGTCCCAGGTCAGGCTGAGAGAGAGCCGCCGTACCCTCGACACCTCGTCCTGTTCGGAGAGGGCGACCTCGGTGCGGAGCCTGCCGACTCCCAAGATGGCCGTGTTGGGAGCATTGATGATCGGGGTGAAGGCATCGACATCGAACATGCCGAGTGCGGTCACCGAGAACGTCCCCCCTTCCAGATCAGCCAGACCGAGCTTTCGGTCACGAGCCGCGGTGGCCAGCCGGGTCGTCTCGGCCGCCAGGGCATCGAGGTCGTGGGCAACGGTGTCGTGAACCACGGGCACGATCAGGCCGTCATCCAGGGCCACCGCTATCCCAACGTGCACCGCTGGCAGGTAGGCGACACCATCGTCAGTGATCTGGCTATTGATCATGGGGAACTCGATGAGGGCCTGGGCTGTGGCCGCAATCACATAATCGGTGTAGCTAGGGGCAGCAGCACGCTGTCGACCATCTCGACGACGGCGTTCACGATCGGCCACGACCCCGTCCATCTCGACGTCCATGGTCAAGGTCAGCTGAGCCATCGAGTGCAATGACTCGTACATGCGGGAGGCGATGGTGCCGCGCATCCCAGCGAGAGGAACGACAGTCAAGGGCTCCTGGAGCAGGGGCCACTTGGTGGCGTCGTCGCTCGCTGCCACAGCCGCCAACGATGGCGGGGTTGGATCGGCGGCCCGAGCCAACTGGGCCCGGACGAAGGCGGCAACATCGTCTCGGGTCAGGCGAGGGTCGGGGCCCGAAGGTGTGATCGAGGCCAGGTCGACGCCGAGCAGGTCGGCCAGATTGCGGGCGGCAATGGTGGCGGGGTGGCTCTGAGCACCACTGGTCGATGCCGGTACGAGCGGTGCGGGGGCAGGGGCAGCCGTTGGAGCTTGGGCCGCGCCGGCGGCCAGCACGTCTTCAGCCGTGATGCGATTGCGGGGCCCGGTTCCGACGATGGTGGCCAGGTCGATGCCTCGCTCGGCTGCTACCCGCTTGGCGTTTGGTGAGGCCATGATCCTCGGTCGGGGGCCGTCAGGGACTGGTCCCCCCGCCGAGGCCGCAGGCGATGCGGTGACCGGGCCTGGACTGGCAGCCGGAGCCAGGGTCGGCGCAGAAGCCACTGGCTCGGGGACGGGGGCCGGCGGTTCCTCACCCTCGGCCAAGAGCCAGCCGATGTTGGCCCCGCATGGGTACTCCTGGCCCACCTCGCCAACTCGGGCCAGCCGGCCGGCGTTGACCGCCTCGACCTCGGATTCGACCTTGTCGGTCTCGATGACAAGGATGGCCTGTCCAGGGGCGACATCGGCCCCGTCATCAACCAGCCATTGGACGATGGTTCCAGCCTCCATCGTGAGCCCAAGTTTCGGCATTACGAATGCATCAGCCATCGCTCATTCTCCCAGGTCCACCCATCATCATCGCTTGGGCCACATCGATCACGCGGGGCCCGTCGTGTCTCACTCGCAGGCGGGCACGCTCACCAGTCATCATCACCACATCACGTTCACCGTCGAAGCTCAGCGCTCCGGGACCCACCATCTCCACCACCTCATCCGGACCCAGCCGCCGATGCTTCACCACGTCGACGTCGGTGTAGAGACCGGGGGCAATCGGGCACCTGACCCGCGCCAGAACCCGCACTCCGCCGGGTTCATCGCCGCCGGGAGCGAAACACAGGGCGACACCACCGGGCTCGTCTCGACCGGTGGGAGCGAGGGAGGCGGCGATAGAAGAGAGCCCGACCGAAGCCGGCTCGGCGATAACGGTCACCAGGGAACGAAGGGAAGCCACATCCCAGACGGCCCGGCTTCCGGTGAAGGAGCTGGTGGTGAGGGCAACGTCGACCAGGCTCAGATCATGGTCGCGGCTGCCGTCGATCCGATCGATCTCGACATCGATCACCTTGGCCGGTTGGGCCACCTCAGCGACGGCGACGGCCCCGCTGGCCACCAACCCCGCAGCATGACCAGCGACCGTTGCCTCCCCGGCCCGAGGAAACACATTGTTGGTCCCCGTCGACAAGGCCACGATCGGGGCTTGCCTCCACCCCTTGGCCACATCGCGATGAGTCCCATCGCCTCCGAGCACGATCACGGCCCCAACCCCGGATCCGGCCATCTCGGCCGCCGCCCGCTGGGAGTCACGTCCGCTGGAGAAGAGGGGCAGATCGAGAACCGAGACATCCAAACCGCTCCCCTCGATGGCTCGCCGGGCCAGGGCGTGACGATCGTCGGCAACCAGGATCCGAGTCGCTCCACCCTCGACCGCACCGATAGCGGCGCGGCGAACGATACCGATCTTGGCCATGTCCGACACCGGTGAAGCAGCACTGACGAGGCGGCGAATGTCTTTCCCGGCAGCCGGGTTGGCGATGATGCCAACGGTCGCGTCGGTCACCCTCCCGTAGCGCCGAGACCGAGCGTTGAGCGGATGCCTTCAACGATACTGCTGGCATCCGGGACATAGTGGGATTCCAGGGCCGGGCTGAAGGGGACGGGTGAGAACGGGGCACCCACCCTGGTGACCGGTCCTTCGAGGTAGTCGAAAGCGAGCTCGGTGATCTGGGCCGCGATCTCACCTCCCAGCCCGCCAAAGCGGACCGCTTCATGGGCCACGACGATGTGGTTCGTCTTGCGCACGGACTCGATGACAATGTCGATGTCGAGGGGCTGCAAGGAACGCAGATCGACAACCTCGACCGAGATCCCTTCCTGGGCCAGTGACTCGGCCGCCTTCACCGATTCGGGCACCATGCGCCCATAGGTCACCACCGTCACCCCGTCGCCTTGGCGGACGACCTTGCCCTGGCCCAGAGGTATCTCGTAGATCTCCTCGGGGACGGGCCCCTTGACCCCCAGCATCCGCTTGTTGGAGACGAACACCGTCGGATTGTCGTCTCGGATGCAGGACACGAGCAGGCCCTTCACGTCATAGGGGCTCGATGGCATGACCACCTTCAAACCCGGGATGTGGCAGAGCAGCGCCTCCAGGCTCTGGGAGTGCTGGGCTGCCGCCGACAGCCCGGCCCCCCCGTTGGTAGTGATGGTGAGGGGCAGGGTGGCCTTGCCGCCAAACATGTACTTGAGCTTGGCCGCCTGGTTGGAGATCTGGTCCATGGCAACGAGGAGGAAGTCCATGAACATCACGTCGACCACGGGTCGGAGCCCGCTCACGGCGGCCCCGATTCCCAAGCCGACGATGGCCTGTTCGGCGATGGGGGTGTCGAAGCAGCGGCGGTCGCCGAACTCGTCGGCCAGGCCGGCGAATTGGCCGAACACACCGCCGGCCTTGCCGACGTCTTCACCGGCGACGAAGACGTTCTCGTCTTCAGCCATGACCTGTCGCAGGGCCTCGGTGAAGGCACCAGCATAGGTCAGCTGGCGAGTCTCGGTTGGTTGTTCGGTGACAGTCATTGTGCCCCTCCTGCCACTGAGTAGACGTCTTCGAGCAGGGTGTCGGCTTCGGGCAAGGGTGACTCCTGACCGAAGCGGATGGCCTCAGCCACCTCGGCTTCGACGTCGGTGTGCACGGCCTCGATCTCGTCGGTGGTCATGACCCCCAGATCGGGAAGGCGGGCTTCGAGCATCTCGATTGGGTCGCGTTTCTTCCAGCGGGCCAACTCGTCGTCACTGCGGTACTTCACTCCCAGCACCTGGACACCATGGTGGTTGTAGAACCGGTAGGTCTTGGCCTCGATGAACGAGGGGCCTTCCCCGGCCCGAGCCCGGGCCACGGCCTCACCGGCCGCCTCGTACATGGCGATCACGTCCATCCCGTCGGCAATCACACCGGGCATGCCATAGCCGGCAGCCCGATCGACCACATCGGTGATGGCCATCGTCTGTTCTCGGGGCGTGTACTCGCCGTACTCGTTGTTCTCACAGACAAAAACCACGGGAAGAGACAGAGCAGCCGCCATATTGGCCGCCTCGTGGAAGGCACCGATGTTGGTGGAGCCATCACCGAAGAAGACGACCGAGACATTGTCGGTCCCCTTGTATTTGTTGGCGAACCCGGCCCCAACGGCGATGGGGACACCACCACCGACGATGCCGTTGGCCCCGAGCATGTTCAGGTCGAGGTCACAGATGTGCATCGACCCACCCTTGCCGTTGCAGTATCCGGTTGCCTTGCCCATGAGCTCGGCCATCATCTGCTTGAAGTCACCACCCTTGGCTACCAGGTGGCCGTGGCCTCGGTGGGTTGAGGAGATCTGGTCGTCATCGGTGAGATTGGCGCAGACCCCAGCGGCCACGGCTTCTTCCCCCACATAAAGGTGCAGGAAGCCCGGCAGCTGGTTGGCCTCGGCCAGCCGGCCCGCAGCCTCTTCGAAATGGCGAATGCGCACCATCCGATGATGGAGGTCCTCGAGGACCTCGGGTGTTGGTTCCATGGCTCGTTCCCCTCTAGACGTGCCCTCAGACTCGCACAACTCCGCGGCCGGTTCGATTCCCGGGCCCTGATTCGGTGGTGGCAGGTGACGTTGGTTCCCTGAATCCGCTCCCCAAAGCGTGTTGGCTCAAACCTGCGACCGTCCATTCGTCAAGGAGCCGCTGATGGCAACCTCGCTTGCAACCCCCCTCAGCACCGAGCCTGCGAACCGGCCGAGCCCCGTTCGCCAACCACAACTGGTGCCAGCACTGCCACCTTCAAGCGTGGTCAAACACTCGACACTTGCCACCCGGATGGCACGACGGGCAATGCAAGCACTGCTCAATCGGATGACCACGGGCAGGATCACGATCGTCGATCAGGGGGGAGCGATCGAGTACGGACCTGATCTCGGACGTCCCTGGGCCACAGTCAGGGTGCTCGACGATCGGGCCTGGGTGGCGGTGGCCACGGAAGGCTCGATCGGGTTCGGTCGGGGCTATCTCGAACGCTGGTGGGAAACCGACGATCTGGTGGGCCTGCTCCGCCTCACAGCCCTCAACCTGGAACCACTGGGCCGCTGGCAACGACGCAAGGCGACCGCAACTCGCCTGGCCCCCGGCGGACTATTACGAGCCTTGGCTCCGACCAGGGCGGCCCGGGACCGGGAGGACATTGCTGCTCACTACGACATTGGAACCGACTTCTTTTCGCTCTTCCTCGACGAGACCCTGACCTACTCCTCCGCCGTGTTCGCCAGCGATGACACCCCACTGGCGGAGGCCAGCATCCATAAATACGATCGGCTGCTCGACAAGCTCGAGGTCGACACCGGTGACCGGGTGCTCGAGATCGGCACTGGTTGGGGCGGATTCGCCATCCACGCCGCTTCCACCCGTGGCGCTCGGGTGACGACCACCACCATCTCCGCCGACCAACACCGAGAGGCCACCCGGCGGGTAGCCGAGGCCGGGCTCGGGCCTCTGGTCGAAGTGCTCGACATCGATTGGCGGGAGCTGCCGCGCCATGTGGCGGCCGGGGTCGGCCCCGGCCAGGGTGACGGCCGCTTCGACAAGGTCGTTTCGGTGGAAATGATCGAGGCTGTCAGCTGGCGAGACTACAAGCAGTTCCTGGCCACGATCGAAGGCTGCATGGCCCCCGATGGGATGGCAGCCCTTCAGGCCATCTGTGTTCCCGGTCGTCGCTTCGAGGCAGCCAAGCGAACCGAGGATTTCATCAAGCGGTTCGTATTCCCGGGGGGCGGGCTCCCATCGCTTGACGTGTTGGCCGCCTCAGTCTCGGGCGCGACCTCGATGCAGCTGCTCGATGTCGAAGACCTGTCGGCCCACTATGGCGAGACCCTGCGCCGATGGCACCAACAATTCGATGCCAGCCAGGGCGAAGTCGCCGCCCTCCTCTTCGACGAACGCTTCTGCCGACTATGGCGCTTCTACCTCGCCTATTGCGAGGCCGCCTTCGACGAGCGGCTGTGCACCCTGAACCAGATCGTCCTGGTCGGCCCCGCCTGGCGCCCCTCTGGGATGACCCTACGACCTCGGTAGATAGCCGGATGCCGAGGTAGGAGCTGAATCCCGAGCGCCAGGGGCGTGGCTTCGGCATTGCCAAGCGAGTCAAGCTTGGACTCGTCGTCCGCCGCCTACGGCCAGTGTTCGAACCCGACGGATGGGAGGTGGCTCTATCCGTGCTGAAGTGATCCCTTGAGCGCAATCGAAGATCCCGCGATGATCGAAATCACCAGAGGCAAGGTCCCATCGAGAGTGATCCAGCCAATGACAGAAATCGTCCCCACAATGATCACATATGCTCCCATTGGTAGCTGCCGGAACCAGTTCATGTCGAACCCCTCACGAACGAGGATCCTACTACGAAGCACCATCGCGCGCCCGAGTGAGCGCCCGGGCGTCCGACAAGAGGCACTGAGTGGGCAGCCCCTACGGCGACCCGCAACAGGTCTCTCACCTCAGCTTCCATCGATCTGCCGTCCTTGGCTGCCAGGACGCGCAACTTGGCTCTGGTCTCAATGGGGATCGGCTCGCTACGAGGCGACGATGGCTCCAACCAGCTCACCCGAGTGGCCAGATCGGGCGTAGGCGCCCGGCGTCGTGCCGCTGAACCGCTTGAAGGCTCGGGTGAAGGCCTGAGTCGAGTTGTAGCCGACGGCCTCAGTGATCTCGATGACTGACCGCCCGTCTTCGAGTAGTTGGGCCGCCCGATGGATCCGCCATCGGGTCAGATACTGGGCTGGCGGTTCCCCGACCAGGCGGGTGAAGCGTTGGAAGAAGGTTGCTCGACTGAGCCCGATCTCAGCCGCCAGCGACTGGGCCGTCCAGCGGCGTTCGGGCCAACGGTGGATGAGTCCGATGGCGTGTCGGATCTCGGGATCCCGCAAACCGGCCAGCCAGCCCACTTCCTCGTCGGGAAGTGTCATCCAGTAGTTGCGTAGAGCGCTCACCAACACGATGTCAGACAACCGGTTGATCATGACCTCGGTGCCGGGAAGGTTGTTGTCGATCTCGGCGTCAAGCGCTTCGACCGCCCCGTGAAGCCATGCCTGGTCAGTAGGTACGACGATGAGATCTGGCAGCATCCCGAGCAAGGGGTGGACCGAGCTGCGGGCGAACTCGAACGTGCCGCACAAGACCGAGGCTCGGGGTCCGTCGCCATCATTGGTGAGCAGTTGAACGTTCCTGTCAGGGTCAACGGTCGCCTCCAGCTGTGGTCCGGTGGCGCGGCGATCGTGGGACAGGGAGTGACCTGAACCATGGGGCAGGACGGTGATCTGCCCGGCCTCGACCAGGAGCGGCTCAGCGTTGTCGACCGTGATCCAGACCGACCCTTGGTGAACGGCGTGATAGACCCCGACCGGCAGGGCACCAGTGGATACGACCCAGGGGGCATTGAGCTCGGTCCGTCGGAACACACCACTAGTCAAGCGGATCGACTCCAGCACATCAGTTAGCGGATCCACACTACCTCCAGACGATTGATCACAAATCAGCGACAGAACGCCCTTTCACGTCCGAGTGTAGTCCATATCATTGGACTATGAGTCAATCATCGGTACTTGTAGTCGGAGCGACCGGCCAGTCGGGACGAGCGGTAGTCAACCAGCTCGTGGCTGAAGCTCGCCCACCCCGCGTTCTGCTCCGCAACCAGAACCAATCCGAGTGGTTCACCGCCAACGGCTGCGAGGTGGTCATTGGCGACGTGACCCGACCCGAGACCTTGACCGCAGCGATGTCTGGCATCGACGCCGTTGCTTTGTTCCTGGGGGTCGGTCACGATCCCAAGACCAAGCCGAGCCGGCTACACGACGTCGAAGTCGTCGGGGGTCGCAACGTCATCGAGGCCGCAATGGCCGGGGGCCGCAATCCCCGGATCGTCTATCTTTCTGCCCTAGCCGCCGGCAAGGTGGACTATGCCTTGCCGTTCACCGTGAAGCTGGAGACCGAGGGAGCATTGAGACAATCGGGCCTCCCCCACAGCATTCTGCGCCCAACCACCTTCACCGAGAGCATAATCGGCGACTTCGTCAAGAACGGCACCGCCAACCTTGCCGGCAAGTTCCCACACCCCACATCACCAATCTCGGTTCACGACATCGCTCGGGTCGCTGTCAACGAACTCGACCGTGGAGACGACTCGGGGGCGGTTCACGAGCTGTTCGGCCCCGAGGCAATGAGCTATCGAGACTGCATCGAGCGTTGGTTCACCACCACCGGAAAGCCGGTCCGCTTCCGCTCACTCCCACTGGGTGTCTTCCGTGTTGTGGCTCGCCTCGCCTCGCCGTTCCAGCCAATGCTGCCCGTGATCGCCTCACTCATCCGCTCATTCAACGAACTGGACTGGAGCGGCGACCCGACTCAGACTGCGGAACTAGTCGGTGAAGCACTGCTCACCGTCGAACAGGCGGCCCAATGGTCGACATCGCCGGTCGGCGATCGACAACCCGCGCGACGAGCCTGACGACCAACCGGCCTCAGCGGAGCAACTCCGGGGCTGGTGGCTTGGCTCACCCGACGGTGAGACGGAACAGGATCGTGTTGTCGACCTCGAGGTCGCTTCCCCAGATCAGCTCGGCCGCAGGCTCCCATGTGATCTGGTCGTAGCCGTCCTTGGGACCGACATCGCCTTCGCCCCACACTGTGGCCTCGGTCCAGCTGGAGTCATCAAAGCTACTGCTGGACCAGTCCGAGGGAGCATCGGCGATTTCGGTCTCACAGGTCGCATCGGGGTCGGCGTCCTTCTCACAATCGGTGTTGAGCGGAGCGCGATGGATGACCAGAGCGGCCCAGTCTGCGCTCGTCACGGCAATGGTCTCACCGGTCGTGGTGTCAGTGATCTGAGCGATCAGGCCACCGTCACCCATCTGCTGCTTGCTCTGGCCGATGTACTCGATTCCGCTGTCGGTCTCTTTGAAATCCTTTGCCTCGATCCCCAGCGTCAAGGGGTAGGTGGCCTCGAAAGTGATGGTCTCGGCGTTGAACGAGCGCTCGGTTGTGATCGGCACGGAGTCCTCGCCAACGAGCTCGCCGTTGGCGTAGAGGGCGAACCAGTTGTCCGCCCACACCTCAGCCACGAAGGTCGAGGACTCTCCGGGTTGCCCGGCCGCAGAGACAACACTCTCCCCAATAGCGGTCGTGGCGGTGGACTCGGTGTCAGTGGACTCGGTTGTTGCCGAGTTGTCGTCGCTGCCGCAGGCCGCCAGACCCAGCATGAGCGCAGCAAGAGTTGTGAGGGCAGAGAGGGCGGTTCGTCTCATATCGGATCCTTCGTCACCAGGGCCAGCCGGCTCGGTTGATGTGCTGCCTGGATCGTAGGAGGGGATGACTATCGTTTGGGCGATGTCAGCTGCCCCGGATCATCCAAGGCAACCGGCTCGTGGGTGATTCGGCACAGTACGACCTCATCACGGCTGCGGTGGCCAGCCGTATCGACGAGCTCGTTCGCCTGACCAAGGAGTTCGTTTCGTTCCCGACCGAGAATCCACCAGGGACTGAGCTTCGACCGTGCCAGGACTGGATCTGTCGACAACTCGATGAGCTCGGAATCCCCTATCTGGTGACCGACAGTTCGCTCTCGGGCGGTGAGCACCGGATCATTGTTGCCACCATCGGAGATCATGGTCCGACGATGTACCTGCACGGCCACTATGACGTCGTCCCCGCATTCTCGACCGACCAGTTCGACCCGGTCGAAGTCGATGGCTCGCTACGAGGTCGGGGGACGTGCGACATGAAGGGCGGCCTTGTCGCCATGCTGATCGCCGCCGTCATCCATCGAGACTCCGGTGGGGGCGGCAGGATCAGAATCGTGTTCGTTCCCGATGAAGAGACCGGCGGGGCAGATGGTTCCGAACGACTCGAGGAGTTGGGCATCCTCGATGCCACGAATGCTGTCGGGGCCATTGTCGCTGAGCCCAGCTTCCCGAACATCTGGTACGCGGCGCGGGGTGCTTTCACCGTCGAGGTCACGGTGTCGGGCCGCCCGGCCCATGTCGGGCTCCACTACACAGGGGTAAACGCCTTCGTGGAAGCCCACGCGGCCATCGCCGACCTCATCGAGTACGCCAACGAGGTGGCTCTCCATCGAACCGAGCTACGCATCGAGCCCGAAGCGGCCAGGGCCTCGATCATGCTGATAGGCGGCATCTCAGGCGGGGGCACGAACTTCAACATCGTTCCCGGCGAGTTCCGATTCACCATCGACCGCCGACCCAATCCCGACGAGGACTACGACCAAGCCAAGGCCGACCTGATCGCCCGACTCGATCACCTGGCCAGCCTTCACCCTCTGAGCTACACGATCCTGCAAGACGTCGACCCTGCGTTCACCTCACCGGACGAGGCCCTGATTGGCTCCTTCCAGAGAAGTATCGAACAGGCCGGCGGTAGACATGCGCCCCTGTCGATGTGTCCGGGCTGCCTCGAAACCCGCGTCTACAGCAGGGCTGGCATCCCTGCCGTTGCCTACGGACCAGGACCCATGGACGTCATGCACGCCCCGGATGAGCATGTGCCCATCGCCAACCTCGTCGAGGTGTGCGCCGTCTACGCCCAAGTCCTCCGCCATCACCTTTCCTAGGTCGCGGTGGGATCCATCGCTCATCCGGTATCGCCCAAGAGGGGCGAGACAGCGCGCGAGACTGAAGCCACGAAGATGGCGTGGGTGTTAAGGGGACACCATCGATGAGCAATGAAGCCGAGTACCGCCAACGGCTCTCACCGAAGCTGCGGATGATCGTCAACGGTGACGCTGAGGTCAACGGCTATCGGGCGGCCATGTCGGCCTCGGTGACGAGCGGATCTCCGAGGTCTCGCAACGCCCACGTCGACCTAGCCGACGCCGCGGCCAGGGCCCAACCAGATGACGACATCGAGAAGCCGCCGAGCCGCAAGGATGCTACAGACGCTGCCTTGGTCAGCTGCTTCGTCCATCTCGATAGCTTCCGGTCGAGCACGACAGACCTTCCGGGCGGCGCAGCACCTTCAGCAATGAAAGGCGATCTGGCCACCGTTGAGCTGACTCCAGCGGAGGTCACTCGTCTCTCCCGGGGCTTGGGATCGGGCCCCTTCGAGGAGGGGATCGCCTATATCGAGGCCGGCGTACCCTGTCCCAACCGACACCAACTGGCATCATCCGGAGCCTGAAGCCTCCCGACGCCCGGATCTCGGGAGAAGCCGAAGCCGAACTCCCGGAACCAGATGACCGTGCCGTGATCGTTGGCATCATCGACGTTGGCGGCTTCGACTTTGCCCACCTCGATTTCATGCGAAGTGGCAAGACCCGCTTCGAGAAGATCTGGGACCAGGGTGCCACTCCCCCGTCTCCATCTGAGGAGGCCGATTCTCCCTTTGGGTACGGGGTGGTGCTGACCGCTGAGGACATGAACCGGGCTATCGCCGATGCGGCCGCCGTCGGGGTCGCCCCCAGCGACTTCCTCCCCCAGTCGACCATGCAGGTCGGGTCTCACGGCACCCATGTGGCCAGCATCGCCGCCGGCAATCAGGAGGTGTGCCCCCAGGCAGTCCTGGTTGGGGTGACGATCGCCCTCACGGCCGCTGACGCCGTAGCCGCTGGCAACTCGGGCCAAGAGGCAGCCCAGTTCGAGGGTGACGTCGGCTACGCCTCGGGTCGGATTCACGCCAGTGGCCACATCCCGGCCGCCGGCCTCATCGCCGACATGAATCGGTGAGGAGCTCGAGCCAGAGATCGAAGCCACACTAGCCACGACCGCCGCCACCTTCGCCGGATCGATAGATCCCGACCCCAATGCCCTGGCCTCCCACTGCGACAATCTGGCTACTGGCGAACGGTCGTCGATGGAGCTGCCCCGGCGTATCTCGACCCGCCAGCTCAATATCGAGCGGAACCGACCTCGCAACGAGCTGATGATCGTCGGGACCGCCGAGTTCCGCCGGATCGGACCTTTCACCATCGACGTCATCGGGCCTACCACCGAGGCAGTCGAGGATCTCGAGGCCCGCTGGAGGAAGTGGCTCGGCCGGAGCCAGAAGGCCTTGCGGCGCCTCCAAGCAGAGATGCTCGAAGACGAGAAACGCCTCAGCGGGCTTGATGCTGGCCGACTACCAGACCCCCGGCTCGATACCGCCCTGGGGGAAGGAACCATCACCGCTCCGAACCTGGCCTCCCTCGTGCTGCTGATCAAGGACGAATCAGGTTCAACCATCCTGCTTACGGGCGACGGGTCATCGGAGGACATCCTCACTGGCCTGGGCCAGTGCGAGAAGCTCGATGACAACGGCACCGTCCATGTCGACATCCTCAAGGTGCAACATCATGGGGCCGAGGCCAATGTGACCGAGGACTTCGTCAATCGGGTTGGCGCTGACCACAGTGTGTTCTGCCGCAAGTGGGGCCCGCCACAACCCGGAGAAGAGCGTGGTCGCGGCCATGGTCAAGGCCCGTCTCGGAGTTGGGGGCGAACGGATCGGACCGAACACCCCCTTCACCTTCTGGTTCACCAGCGCGGGCGATACCCCTGGCCTGTCGGAGTCCCGGAAAGAGCACATGACTGAGCTCGAGGACCTGGTGGAGACCATGGCCACCGAGAACGACCCGACCGGTCGTTTCAGCTACCACTTCCTGACCAAGGGACACCACACGATCGAGATCTGATCCAACCTGGACCAAGGCTGACGCCTGGCTCGTCTGGCTATGGCCCCGGGGGGCAGAGCTAGCATTGGCCGGTAGTCACCAAACAGGAGTCATCATGAACGAGGTCGTCATCGTCGAGGCCGGTAGGTCCCCGATCGGCAAGCGCAACGGGTCACTAGCTGGAGCCCACCCGGCCGATGTGCTGGGCCCGGTGATGATGGAGGTGGTCAAGCGGGCCGGCATCTCCACCAGCGACGTGGGCCAGGTGGTCGGCGGTTGCATCAACAAGGTCGGGGCTCAGGCCATGAACATCACCCGAACGGCCTGGCTCAGCCATGGTGGGGCCGAGGAAGTGGCGGCTACCACCGTCGATGCCCAGTGCGGTTCGTCGCAACACGCCGTGAACATGGCCCATGCCCTGATCGCATCGGGAGCCGAAGACGTGGTGTTGGCCTGTGGCGTCGAGGCCATGAGCATCCTGCCCATCGGGTCCGACGCCATCGCTGGAGCCAAGGCGGGCTACGGCAAGCCCGTGAGTCGGAGCTACTTCGAGCACTATGAGTTCACCAGCCAGTTCGAGGGCTCGGAGCGGATAGCAGACACCTACGGGATCTCCCGCCAGGACACTGACCAGTTCGGTCTCCAGTCTCAGGAGCGGGCTGCTCGGGCCATTACCGAAGGCCGCTTCGACACCCAGATCATCCCGATCGAAGCCCCCGTCCTTGATGCCGACGGCAAGAAGACCGACGAGACCATCACCGTCACCGCCGACGAGATCCCCCGTGACACCAGCCTGGAGCAGTTGGCCAATCTGAAGCCGGTGGCCCGCGAGGATGGGGTCCACACCGCCGGTTCAGCCTCACAGATCGCCGATGGGGCCAGTGCCGTACTCCTGATGAGCGCCGAGAAGGCAGCCGAGCTCGGGGCGACCCCCATGGCCCGGGTCCTACAAACCGCCCTCGTCGGTTGTGACCCGGTCTTGATGTTGGAGGGCCCGATCCCGGCCACCCGCAAGGTTCTGGAGCGCCAGGGCATCAGCATCGACGATGTCGACGTTGTCGAGATCAACGAAGCGTTCGCCTCGGTCGTGCTGGCATGGGAGAAGGAGCTCAGCCCCGACATGGAGAAGGTGAACCCCAACGGGGGCGCCATTGCCCTGGGCCATCCCCTCGGCGGCACCGGCTGTTTCCTGACCACCAAAGCGGTCCACGAGCTCCAGCGAGCGGGTGGACGCTATGGCGTCATCACCATGTGCTGTGGTGGCGGTCTCGGTACCGGCACCCTGATCGAGCGCATCTAGGACAGTGGCTGGCCCCCCGGGCTGTGTGCTGATCACCGGCTGTAGCTCGGGCATTGGACTCGAGGCGGTCGTGGCCTTTGGTCAGCGTGGTGACACCGTGGTTGCCGGGGTACGCCGTGAGGCGTCCCTGGCCACCGTGGCCGACGGCTGCGCCGGCCTGAAGGTCGAGCCGGTCATCCTCGACGTGACCGACCCTGCATCGGTGGCCTCCGTGGTCGAGACGGCTCTGGCCCAGCACAGCACAATCGACGTACTGGTCAACAATGCCGGCATCGGCGCTATCGGATCGTTCGAGGAAGCCGACGAGGCCATCTACCGCCAGATCTTCGAGACCAACGTGTTCGGAACGATTGCCATGATGAAGGCCGTGTTGCCCTCTATGCGGGCCGCCGGTGGGGGCACGATCGTCAACGTTGGGTCGATCATCGGCCGGGTGGCGGTGCCGTTCCAGTCGTACTACAGCGCGGCCAAACACGCCGTTGGGGCCCTGACCGATGCCATCCGCTACGAGACCTCAGGTTTCGGTATCCAGATGAGGGTGGTTGAGCCTGGTCGCATCCCAACTGCGTTTGCCTCCAACCTGATCAGCGAGCGCGCTCCCGATAGCTCCCCCTATCGATCGATGGCTCAGGAGTGGGAGGCTGGTTGGTCAGCCATACCAGGCCGCCAGCACCTAGCCGAGGCGGCCGAAGTGGCCAGAGTCATCGTCGAGGCAACAGCCCCCGACGCCCCTTGTCACATCCAAGCAGGTGACGATTCCAAGCTCTTGATTGCCAGCCGGGAAGAGCTCGGACCCGATGGATTCGAGACCTACCTACGGGAGGCCACCAACTTCGGAATCTGAGTGGGGCTCATCCTTGGAGCGGCCTGCCGCATCAAGGCCGAGCTCAGAGGTTCGGGTGGCAGCGCCGACCACAAGTCCCGCTGAGAGCAAGACCAGGTTCGTGATGATGTACTGTCCCTCCATAGTGAGTCCGAGTGGGGCGCGGGTCCACACCAGCTCCGGTACCAAGACGAGCGGTAGGGCCGATACCAGTAGGTGAGGGATGAGCATCCAGATCGCGATGCGTCGGTAGCGACGGATGACAAACCCGAGTCCGGTCATCACCTCCCACATGGCCAGCAGACCGAAAGCCAGTGCGGTCGGAAAGGGAATCCTGGTAGCGCTGGAAACAGCGGTAACTGTTGCTTCGACCAGTTCCTCGGCCGGACTCAAGTCCGGGGCGAACTTCAGTAGGCCGAACCAGATGTAGATCACACCCAAACTGATCTCGGCCACCCGGATCGACCAGTGAGCCATCCAGCCAATGGCCACCCGTTCAATCCGGTCGAGCACCGGGAGGATCAGCTCGCCGGCCCTCCTGGCGTACCAGACCAGGGTGCTCTCGTACTCCTCGACGCCCTCATGGTCGTAGCCATCAAGGTCAGAGTCGTCGTTGTCGAGGCGGACGGGGTACTCATAGCCATGGGTCTCACCGCGGAAGACGTCGCCGCCAAGATCGACGGCGTACTCATCGATCAGCTCAGTGGAATCGTCGTCACCTAGCTCGACGGGTCCGGCACCGTGCGAAAGGTGGAGCTCACCTAGTTTGCCTTTCGGTGCGCCGGGATCGCGAATAGGGGGCCTCAACCTGTCCTCCGAATGTATGCAGCCCCATCGATGACCATACCGACACCAGTCTTGCCTGTAAATGGATCAGCCACCGAATTCGCAACATCTCGTCTGATTCGTCCCCAGGGCCGAGTGTGGTTCCCCCGAGGAGTGGCTCTCAAGCGATGTCGTAGCCGGCCTCATCGATAGCAGCGATTATCGAGGCATCGTCGCCACCGACAACAGACACGGTCTTGGACTCGAGGTCGACCTCGATCCGTTCAACTCCGGCTATTGGCTTCACGCCCTCGGTTATGGCGGCGACACAGTGGTCGCAGCTGATATCGGGGACGTTGTAGGTCTTCAGGGCTTCGTTCGTCACGTGACGAGATCCTTTCGTTCAGTAGTTCTATCGACACCGGTCTGGGTCGATGACGGTGTCGGCTGCGAGCGCAACCGACGGTAGCCAGCAAAGCGGCGCAGGCGGAGACTGTTGGAAACGACGAACAGTGAGGACATCCCCATTGCTCCCGCCGCGATCATGGGATTGAGTATGCCGAAGGCGGCCAAGGGGATGGCGGCAGAGTTGTAGGCGAAGGCCCAGAAGAGATTGCCCTTGATGGTGGTGAGGGTGCGGCGGGCCAAGGCGATCGCATCGGCCACGGCTCGCAGATCTCCCGAGACGACGGTCAGGTCGGAGGCCTCGATAGCCACATCAGTACCAGTCCCAACGGCGATACCGAGATCAGCTTGGGCCAGGGCCGGGGCATCGTTGATCCCATCACCAACCATGGCCACCCGCAGACCCTCGGACTGGAGACGGCGAATCTCGGCCACCTTGTCGTCAGGCAGTACCTCTGCGATCACCCGGTCAACGCCGACGACGGCTCCGACGTTGGCTGCCGTCCGCTCATTGTCGCCCGTGAGCAGGGTGACCGATAGTCCTTGGTGGTGAAGGGCGGCAATGGCGGCCGGTGAGGTCTCCTTGATCCGGTCGGCAACGACCAAGACCGCCTCGGCCTCGCCTCCCCGCCCGACAAAAACCGCAGTCGAACCCTCCCCCTCGGCCTTGACCGCGGCCATCTCGACTTCGTCAGCGATCGAGTCGAACAAGAGTCGACGACCAACCCGGACCTCGGTGTTGTCGATGAAGCCCACGACTCCATACCCGGGGCGGTTCTCGAAACGCTCAACCGGTTCGTGGGTGGCCGACCCGGCGCTGATGGCATTGGCAATCGGATGCTCGGACCGAGCCTCGACCGAGGCCGCAAGTCGCAACAACACAGAGGCCTCGGGGCCAACGTCAGTTGCCGATGCAACGATGACGTCGGTCAGCTCCATCCGCCCCTCGGTCACCGTCCCCGTCTTGTCGACGATGACGACGTCGACCGAACGGGTGTCTTCAAGTACCTCACCCCCCTTGATGATCACGCCCAGCTGGGCTCCCCGGCCGGTACCGACCATGATCCCCAACGGGGTAGCCAATCCGAGGGCGCAGGGGCAGGCGATGATCAGCACGGCAACGGCTGAGGTGAACGCCTCGTTGGCATCATGGCCGGTGAGAAACCAGCCAATGAGGGTCACGATGGCGGCCACGATGGCAAGGGGAACGAATACGGCCGAAACCCGATCGGCCAATCGTTGGACGTCAGCGCGGCTCCCCTGGGCCTCGTCGACGAGACGGATGATCTGGGCCAGGGCGGTGTCGGCCCCGACCCGGGTCGCCTCGACCACGAGCGATCCATTGGCGTTGACTGTGGCCCCGATCACCTCATCTCCGACCCCGACTTCGACCGGAACCGGTTCGCCGGTGACCATGGACATATCGACTGCTGACTGGCCCTCGACGATCTTGCCGTCGGTAGCGATCTTCTCCCCCGGCCTGACGATGAACCTCATACCAGCGGCCAGGTCTTCGAAGGCAATCTCGGTGCCATCCTCCAGGCGGGCAGTGTGAGCCCCGAGGTCAGCCAAGGCTCGGATGGCGTCACCGGAGCGACGCTTGGCCCGCAGCTCGAAGTACTTACCCAACAGGATCAGGGTCACGATGACGGCCCCGGTCTCGAAGTAGATGTGTCCCCCTTCGATACCCCCGACCAGCACGACTGCCGACCACAACCATGACGCCGTCGATCCCATTGACACGAGGGTGTCCATGGTCGTCGAGCCGTGACGGATGTTGAGGATGGCCGCTCGGTGGAACGACCAGCCCGACCAGAAGACGACTGGGGTCGACAGGGCGCCAACCACCCACTCCCAACCCGTGAACCGCAGAGGGGAAATCATCGAGATCGCCATGGCCGGCAGGGCCAAGATGACCGCGACCAGGAACCGCTGCCATAGGTAGGCCTCCCGGCGGGCCTCGGCATCATCACCCTCATCATCGTCGATGACCCCGTAGCCGAGACCTTCGATCGTGGCTCGGAATGCGTCGTCGGCAACGGCGACATCGTGGATCACCGTGGCCCGCCCGGTGGCGTAGTTGACCCGGGCCTCACTCACGCCGTCGAGCTTCGACAAGCCTCGCTGGATCCGATTGGCGCAAGCGGCGCAGGTCATACCGTCGATCGCCAGATCCGACCGCTCCCGATCTGAGCGCGCCGTATTGTTGCCTGAAACCATGTCGTCAGCTTACGGCTTCCAGTCGACTGGAAGGTCAAGGGCTTTGACCATACCGACCACGATTCAGCAGTTTCAGCAGTAGTTGGGGCTGGCAATCAGGATCCAGGCGATACGGCACGGCTCATTGCCAAGCAGCCTCCAGGCGTGGCGGGTGGCGCGCTGGACGACAACGTCCCCCGGCCCGAGCTCGACCCAACCATCGTCCAGACCGAGCTCGACTCG
>JAAETV010000101.1 GCA_024227975.1 Actinomycetes bacterium | reverse complement strand
TCGATGTACACCGTGGAGGCCGGGCGCAGCGCCCTCGTCCCCGCCGCCGCAGTGGTCAATGCCACCGAGAGGGTCAGGGTCGGGACCTACATCGTCAATGCCTATGCCCGAGAGCCATGGCTGACGGGTGTCGCCGCCCGCGACCTCGATGAGCTGAGCGGGGGTCGCTTCGTGCTTGGGATAGGTACTGGAAACCCTCATTTCAACCAGTGGTACATGGGTGCCGACTCGTCGAAGCCGCTGGCCAAGATGCGGGAGTACCTGGAGATCGTGCGGGCTGTTGTAGCCGGGCGGGCCGGTGAGCCCGTCCGCTACTCGGGCGCCGTGCACACTATTCGCTGGCGAGCTTCATGGGAGCCGACCCGGCAGACGATCCCCGTCTATCTCTCGGCCTCAGGGCCCAATATGGTGAAGTTGGCCGGTGAGGTCTCTGACGGGGTTGGGGTCGGGATCATGTCATCGACCAGGTTCATGGCCGACATCGTCAGACCCCGGGCACAGGCGGCAGCCGAGGCTGTCGGCCGAGATCCCAACGCATTGGCCTTTCCCATGGGGGCCCTCATGAGTGTCAACCAGGACACCGAGGCGGCTCGGGAGGCGACGGCAGCCGCTATCTGTGGCCTGTTTCATCCGGTGCCCCACCCCTACTACGACTCTCAGCTGCGCCAGCTGGGCTACGCCCACTTCGCTGATCGGGCGGCCGAACTGGTGCCAGCCGGCCGGACCAGGGAAGCCATGGAACTCGTACCAGACGAGGTGATCGACTCCATGACGATCACGGGCACCCCCGCTGAGTGTGCCGCCCGGCTCGCCGACTATGAGGGCCTGGCCGACGAGGTCATTGCCTTCCGGGTGGCCCAGCGCGGTGAGCGTAGCGGGGTCGGCGCTTTCGAGAGCCTCTTCGAACTGGCGTCTCTCAGCGGCTGAGTGATGCCCGGCCCATGACGCTCCGGGCTCGATCCAGTGGGGTTCGGCCGTCTCGTAGT
>JAAETV010000100.1 GCA_024227975.1 Actinomycetes bacterium | reverse complement strand
GATAGTGGTTGATTGGTGTTGGTTCACTGTCACACCCTTTGAGTACTCTGATCACATGGCATCGACCACTGAATCACTTCGGGGAGAAGAGATCCGCTCCCCGCTCGATGCCCGCTATGCCGGTAGTGGCCCTTGGTCGACAGGCGATGGTTCGGGCGGTTCGGATTGGGTGCCGGGATCGAAACCAGCGCAGACGGTGGGCCGAGAGGCTCTGTCATGGCTTGGCCAGTCCGAGCGATCAACGGTTGAAGCCGTGCTGCGATTGGGCGAGGTGGCCGAGTCCGGGGTGGCGGGATTGTGGGGGTTCACCTCGACTGAGCGGATGGTGGCCCATGAGATGGGCCGCTCCAACCATGATGCCCGCCGTTTGGTCCAAGCAGCCCGCCATGTGCATCGCCACGCCGCCACTCGGGTTGCGTTGGATGAAGGCGAGATCACAGTCGCTCAAGTCGAGGTGTTGGCCCTGGCTGGTTCAGGGCTCGACGACGCCTACGCCGAACACGAAGCCTCGCTCCTTGATGCCACCAAGGGTAGAAGTGTCGAGGAACTGGCCCGGTTGTGTCGGCTGTGGCGTGACCATCACGATGATGAGAAGGCCGAGACCGATGCCAAGCACCGCTTCGAGCAGAGAGGCTTGACCATACAACTCGGCCTCGATGGGTCAGCCCGAGGTACCTTCAACCTCGATCCCATCGGTGCTGAATTGGTCAACGCCGCGCTCGACACCCAACCCGACCCCAGCGGCTCCCTCCACGAGCCCCGCACCCTGCGCCAACGTCGAGCCGACAAACTGGTCGAGGTCTGCCACCATTCCCTCCACGACACCGACTGCACCTGCACCAACAACACCACCGACACCGACGATCAGGCCAGTACCGACAGCAATGATCAGGCTGACACCGACGCCGAGGACCAGGCCGATACCGAGGATCAGGCTGATACCGACGCCGAGGACCAGGCCGATACCGAGGATCAGGCTGATACCGACGCCGAGGACCAGGCCGATACTGAGGATCAGGCTGATACCGACGCCGAGGATCAGGCTGACACCGAGGATCAGGCCGAGAGTCCGGGTGGGTCAAGGCCGGGACCTGAACCCCGAATGCGGTGCCAGGCGAGCCAGGGTGGGAGCAAAGCCATCGCCAATGTCGTGATCGACATCCACACCCTGGCCGGTAACGACCCAACCGATGTTGACCAGCTCCGCTCCGAACTGGCCTACGGAGGCCCCATCTCTGGGCCCAGCCTGGATCGGATCCTGTGCGACGCCTCGTTTCGGGCGTTGATCACCGACGGACCCCGCACCATCTTGGCCATGAACCGGGCCACCCCCGACATCTCACCCTCGCTACGACAAGCCATCAGAACCCGAGACCAGCACTGCCAATTCAGCGGCTGCGACCGACCCATGAACTGGTGCGACCTCCACCACATCACCCCCCGTCACCGAGGCGGGCCAACCAACCACAACAACCTCATCCTGTTGTGCCGCCACCACCACGGACTCATCCACGACGGAGGCTGGACCCTAGCCCGAGCCCCGAACGGAACCATCACCGTCTCCCGCCCCTAAAACCACAGGGCCAAACCAACCCCAAACCGGGAAACCCCAGCCAAACCAACCACGGCTGGGGCACACCCGCGCCCCGACACCCAGATGAGGCTCAGGATGTGGCCGCGACGGTGGCCAACATGGCCTCCCAGGCTGGGCGGAAGGCCTCCAGCTCTTCGGTGGTCCTGGCCTTCACCCCGAGGAAGAAGATCTCCTCGGTATCGGCGAACACTCCCTGATAGGCAATGAAGGCGCCGAGGTTGCTCACTCCCTCGACCTTGATCGCCGTCGTCCCGAACAGTTCGACGTCTTCTCGCCCTTCGAGGGTGGTCCAGCCGAAAGCGGTGGTGTTGAAGGCCAACAGGTTCTCGGTTGTCGGGCTGTCGGTGCCCATCCCGATCCCCTCCATGAACTCGAAGCTGCGATGATCGAACGACACGCTGACCCAGGTCGAAGGGACCGTGTCGGCCGCGAGTTGGTTGTTCAGCTCGGCCTGGTTCTGGGCCACGATCGTGATTGAGCCCCGCGATTCGCCGATCCAACTCGGATCCAGACCAATCGAGTAGCCGAAATCACCGAAGGGGTAGGTCTCGGTGATGTCGGCTGGGGTCGGCATCACGGGCTCGGCCACCGGCGGAGCTGCATCTGCAGCCGGTGGCGCTGCCGTGGTGGGAGCTTCGGTAGTGGATGAACCCACCAGGGTCGAGCTGGTCGATGCCAGGGAACCGGCAGAGCTCGAGGTGTCACCGCCGCCCGACTCCGTCGCCTCGTCGTCACCTTCAGCCGAGCAGGCTGCAACCAGCAGGGTGAGTGCGGCTCCCACGGCCACCACCCGATGTCCCGGGAAGGATGACGACGAGAAGGGATCGATCTTGAAGATTCGCATTGGCTGCTTTCGGAACGACTAAGACGATGCTGTCAGACAACGGATGTGCGCCCAAGCAACCCTGTCCAATCTCGAATGATTCCCGTCACTGCTCCCACCACTAGTCTCACCGGATGCGTCCTGATCTGGTCATCGACTCCGCCAATATCATCACCGTCGATAGCAGCCGGCCCCGAGCCGGGAGTCTGGCCATCGCCGGTGGTCGGATCGTGGGTATCGGCGCCGCCGGTGAGTTCGCCGACAGTGGTGCCCCAGTAATCCACCTCGAGGGCCGTACCGTCGTCCCCGGCTTCAACGACGCCCACAACCACATGGGCCCGTTCGGAGCCAGCCTCAACGAGGTCGCCCTCCATCCCAACACCGTGCGCTCGGTCGAGGAGATCGTGGCTGCCATCGGCACCCAGGCTGCAACCACCCCAGAAGGGGTCTGGGTCATCGGCACTGGCTACGACAACAACAAGCTGGCCGAGCGCCGCCACCCCACCCGCTACGAGCTCGACGCCGTCAGCCCTGACAATCCCGTCCTCCTCAACCACACCTCCGGCCACTTCTGCGTCGTCAATACTGCGGCCATGAGGCTGGCCCGGGTGGGTGAGGTCGCGGTACCTGAAGGGGGCGTGGTGGCAACCGGCGACGACGACCAGCCAAACGGGCTACTCGAAGAGCAAGCTCAGACCCTGGCCCGGGCTCTGCTCCATCCCCGCTCCGTCGCCGACATGGTGCAGAACCTCGGCGCCGCCTCCGACCGCTACCTCACCGAGGGCATCACCAGCGTCCAGGAAGCTGGAGTCGGCGGCATCCTCGGCACCAGTGAACCGCTGGAGCTAGCGGCCTACCAGCAGGCTCACCGGTCGGGTCGGCTGCGGGTTCGGGTCACCCTCATGCCCGCCGTCGAGACCCTGCATCGCAGCGACCACCACACTGACGACGACGAGCCCTTCACCCTCGATCTCGGACTCCACAGTGGGTTCGGCGACGAGTGGCTCAAGTTCGGTCCGGTCAAGATCTTCGCCGACGGCTCCCTCATCGGCCGGACAGCCGCCATGTTCGACGGCTTCGAGGGAGAACCCGACAACAATGGGTACTTCCAGATGAACGAGGCCAAGCTCCACGATCTCATCTTCCGGGCCCACCGCTCAGGCTGGCAGGT
>JAAETV010000099.1 GCA_024227975.1 Actinomycetes bacterium | reverse complement strand
GAGCTTGGTGTAGATGTGGTCGAGGTGGCTGGTCACGGTGCGGATGCTGATGAACAGCCGTTCGGCGATCTCGCGGTTGGTCAGGCCGTCAGCGACCTCCCTCGCCACCTCTCGCTCCCGGGCCGTGAGACCCAGAGGATCCGACTCGGTTGCCGACGGAGTCATCGACAGCTGGCGAGCCGTGACCAGAGCGATCGCCCGGTCGGCCCAGGGCCCGCCGACGTCGGAGAGAAAGAGCGTCACGTGTTGTAGGCGGTCGTTCGCGACCGAATCCCTCGCGAGCTCAGCGGCCGTCACCCACTGGCGGGCACCGAGGAAGGGGCTTCCGAGACCGTCGAACAACCGTGCGGCTCGTACCAGCCGCTTGGCTGCAGCGCCCCCGTCGTCCATCGCTGACGCGGCGACGACATCGGCCCAGGCGGCCCAGGCTCCAGCCGGGTAGCGGTCGATGAGGCGATCAGCCCAAGCCAGGACTTCGGTCGCCGACATCTCCTTTGCCCGTACCTTCCCTGCGGCGAGAACCATCATCCCCATGAAGCCCGCAGAGGTGTGCCACAGGGGGAGCGCTTCGTTGGCCAGAAGGCTCGAGTCCCCTTCGCCGGTCACCCCGTTGGCAACCGCGAGGTATAACTGAGCGACGCGATCTTGGCCCTGGGCCAACGGAGCCGCACCGGACAGCACCTCTGCGGACCGCAACTCATCGCCTCGCAGCCAGTGGCCCAGGGCCTCGAGTACCAGTGTCAGGACGAGGCCGCGGTCGGAGCCCCCCATCCAGGGTGCGGCGTCGAGTTTGGTCGCGGTCAAAAGGTCACCGCGTCCAACCGCTAGTGCCCATCGGACAACAATCGCCCGCCACGTACTGTGACCGGCCCAGATGCCTCTGCCCTCCGATGCGACGGTCGCGGCGGAAGCTACCAAACCTGCGTCACCGATGGCCAGTGCGCAATCCACCAGACCGAGCAGCACCCGACTCCGAAGATCGGGCTCAGGTGCGCACCTGTTGGCCAGTGCTTGGAGGGACCGGTACGTCTCGAGAGACGGGGTGTCGGAGTGCTCGTGATCGTGAACCCGCCTCGTTACCTCGACGATCAGCTCGGCGCGGCCGCGAGCCGGGTCTTCGACGGCGATTCGCCCCACCGCTTCTTCGAGGCGGGCGATGTGACCGGCGACGGGTCGACTATCACGATTCGAGACCGTCGCCTCCAGGAACACTGCCTCGATCAAGTCACTCTGCGACCCTGCGGCCTCAGCGTCGGCTACCAGCCGCTCGGTCTCGGCCAGCCGTGGTCCCGAGCCGGCCAAGAACGACAGTGGTGAGAGAGACCGCAGCACCCTGATCTGGCCGGCGCGGTCTCCGTCATCGCTGAACGCAACAAACGCCTCGTCGAGCAGGCTTATGGCGACGGCGCTCTCCTCTCGTCTGGCCCAAGCCTCACCCAGCCCTGCCAATACCGGACCTCGAAGGTGAGGGGCGCCGCCGCTGTCGATCATCTCGCGGGCCGGGCCCAGGACGCGAACGGCCTCGGCCAGAGCACCCTGGGCCAGTGCTTCTTCGCCCGCCTCTACGAGCAGTTCGACCGTGGAGCTCGTAGGCCCTGCCCCCGAAGCCAACACATGGGGAGCGCGACGGAGCGCGCTCTCGTGGCTCAAGGCCCTGATGAAGCGTTGGTGCATCTCGGCACGCTCACTGTCAGTCATGGTCGCCAACGTGACCGCAGCGGCGAGGGGATGGGCGGGTCGCCAGGTCGCGGGCTTGCGGTCTTCCACAGCGGCCAAGTGGCAGTCCCGGAGAGTGCGCAATGCCCTTGCCCTCTCGACAGTGTCGAGACCGTCGACCACGGCCAGCACTGTTTCGGCCAGCGGTCCGCCGGCCAGTGACAGCGCGCCCATGACAATGCGTGCGCTCTCGTCGAGGTGGCGGACGCGCTCACCCAGCAGGTCATCGACCAACTGGGGAATCGAGACCTGGTCCTCGGCCAGTCGCCACCGCCCGTCCACCTTGCCCAACGCTCCGCTTGCCAGAAGATCGTCGAGAATGGCCTCGGCGAACAACGGGTTGCCGGCCGAACGCTCCCAGATGGTATCGCTAACCCCTTTTGGTATGAAGCCGCCGAGCCGTTCCGCCACGAGTCGATCGGTGGCGGCGCGGTCCAGACGATCCATTCGAATGTGAACAGCGCCATCGACTCGCCGCAGGGCGCTGAGAGCGGAGGAGACCTCGGGTCGTCCACCACTCTCGAACGTGCGATAGCACGCGATCAGCCCCACACCCGACGAGACCAGGTCAACCGTCAGCGCCGCGATCACGCCCAGGCTGGCGGCATCGAACCAGTGCAGATCGTCACAGATGAACAGGACGGGTCGATCCCGACCCAGCCGGTGGGCAATGGTGACCAAGGCCACCTGGAGCCTGGTCCGGGATAGCTCGGGATCAGCCGGCGCGGCAGTGGCCGGTAGGCGATCGAAGAGCAAGCTGAGGGCTGGCAGCCCCTTGGTGAGGTCAACGTCGTTGACCGCAGTTTCCAGCGCGGCAACCAAGGGGGCGTAGGGTGTGTCGCGAGCCAACTCGAAGCCGAGACCGCGCACCACCTCGATGTCGAGCGCCTCGCTCCGCGATGTCGCCCAGTCGGCCAGGGTGGACTTGCCGACACCGCCCTCGCCTTCGAGAAGCAAAGCCCCGCCCTGGCCCCGGGCGAGCTCATGAAGGAAGCGGTCGAGAACGTCTGCCTCCGACTCCCTTCCGATAGGTGTGGTCACAGCGCTGGGATACCACAGCGGTCGCCTAGATGCCAGCATCGCCCATACGTAGTCCGTAGGAAATACGTAGTGCCGTACCGATGCCATCAATGGCGCCGTGTTCGATACTGGCCCCATGACCTCACTGATCACCCAGCCGGGGACGGGTCCCTCACCAGGCACCGATGCCAATGCACCGGGGCTGGCGGGGCTCGGTCGGGTTCTTACCATCGTCGAGGCCCTACGGGCCGCCGACGATTTAGACCTACTCGATCAGCTACGTGAGCCAACCGACATCGACGATCTCACGGGAGTCGACGGACGCGGCGCCGAGCTGGTGTTGACCGTACTCGGACACTATGGCGTCGTGCGTTGCGTCGACCACCGCTGGCAGCGGTCCATCGAACCAGAGCTGCTGCGCTGGTGGCTCAAGGCCCAGGAGCCGATCCACGACCTGCTGCGCACAGGTGAGCCGGCAGGAAACGTGGCCGACCCTGCACAGGCCGCCTCGATCTACCCCGATGTGGTGGACCTGCTGGGCCGGATGACAGAGCCACACGTCGCCCACCTCATCACCCAGCTACGGATCCCCGGCCCGGCCGTTCTGGAGCTCGCCAGTGGTTCAGCGCCCTGGAGCAGGGCGCTCGGTGAGCGTGACCCCCATCTGCGATTCACCCTCGTCGACCTACCCGGCGTCGCCGAGCGCAGTGCAGCAGCAATGTCGGCGACGGGTCTGGATGCAAGAAGCACCGTCGTGGCCGACGACCTCTTCACGGTGGAACTCGAGGACCGGTTCGATCTGGTGATCGTGGCCGGGATGTGCCGGCTCGTTGGGGCCGAAGCCAACGCCCGGTTGTTCGGGCGCATCGGCCAGTGGTGTCGGCCCGGTGGAACCGTCGCCGTCTTCGATGCCCTCGACACCCGCCAGGCCCGTGAGGCGGGCCTCGCCGTCTACCGGCTGAGCTTGGCGACTCGTACCCGCGATGGGCGCCCGTGGACACCTGCGCACTACGCCGACTGGCTTGCCGCCAGCGGCTTCGCCGACATATCCATCACTGCGACCTCCCAACCCGACATGTCCCTTCTACAAGCGACTCGAATCAAGGAATGACACGATGAGCACCGAAACCACTGCGTCCCCGACACCAGCCGAGCATCAGCGAACCCATGAAGCTCCCGGACCTGGCGTCTGGGAGCGCGACATTGACCACGAGACCCGACCCAGGACCTTGCTGTTCACGTCGCTGATGCGCGTTGCCTTCACCGATGGGTTCGACAGCTTCTTCTCGCGCTACGGCCTGCCACTTGCCCGGGCCGAGTTTCGCTCGGTCGACGGCTGGTCGTATATGCGTATGATTGCCGTCGGCGAGACCGACAAGAACGCCGGGTCACCGCCACCACCACCCTTGGTGATGAAAGTGTTGTCTCGAGTGCATCCTGAGTTGCGTCGCCGGGCCAAGGCCGCAACCGCGGCAATGGCAGATCGCCTCTGGCTCCAGGACGTCGAGGCCTGGGACCTCGAGCGGGACCAATGGCGGCGGCGCATCATCGGGGCCCAGCAGGTGTCGTTCGACGATGCCAGCGATGCAGATGTCGCTTCCTGCGTGCGAGCCCACTACGAACAAGCGATCGCGATGGCAACGCGCCATTTTGAACTGCTCGGCCCGGGCCTAGGTATCGGTATCTTCTTGAGCGCTTGTGAGGACTGGGGGGTAGATCTTGACGTCGCCGTTGCCGCCCTGGGCGGAGGATCTGAGTCGACCAGCTCGACTCGACGGGCCCTGCGGGTCATCGCCGACGCAGCCGGCCCAGCCCTCATGGAGGTCGATTCACTCCAAGCGCTTCAGAGTGTGGCCGATGATGTAGCGCCACTGATAGAGGACTACCTGGACGAGTTCGGCTGGCGCAGCCTCAATGACGACTTCGACCAGCCGATGCTCGCGGAACGGCCAGCCGTGTTGCTGCGATCGGTACGCGCCGCCGCCCAAGGAGCCGACATCGACAGGACTATGAGTCATACGGTGCCAAATGGTGTTCCGACTGAAGCCACCGCACGGTTCCAGGAGCTGCTCGATGATGCCCGTCGCTGCCTCGATTGTCTCGACGACAACTCGGGTTTCACGGCATGGGCTACTGGTGCGACCCGCCGAACTCTGCTCGAAGCCGGTCGGCGCCTCGTGGCCCGGGACCTGCTGTCGAGCGCAGACCACGTGTTCGAGCTTCAACTCGACGAGATCGAAGCACTGCTCGTCGGCCGACACGGGCCAGCCGCGTCCGAAGCTGCCTTGCGCTCCGTCGACCGCCGATCATCTGCGGAGCATCCCCCACCGCTCCGCCTCGGCGGTGAGGCGGTCGCGCCTCCACCCCACGATGTCTTCCCCCGAGCCATGGGCCAGTTGGTCCGAGCCATGGGCGTGTACTTGGGCCAGCGATTCGAGGGCGCGGCCGGGCTTGCCGACGGTAGCGCTCAAACCGGTGGCGAAGTGAGAGCCGAGGACGTACTTGTCGCTTCAGGCATCGGCATCGACCTCGGAACGTGCTCGGGACGAGCGTGTGTAGTGGACACGCCCGGCGAGGCCCTGGAGCGACTCGAACCCGGCGATGTCTTGGTGTGTTCGACAACATCACCCGCATACAACGCTGTCTTCCCGATCGCCGCCGGTGTTGTGACCGGGTTCGGTGGGCCGCTCGGACACGCAGCAGTCACGGCTCGTGAGCTCGGCATTCCGGCGGTGGTCGGTGTGGGCAATCACCGGATCGTCGATGGTCAGCGGATCGAAGTAGTGAGCTGAAGGCAAACGGGGTGACCGCTCGTCCGATGACACCGACTTCAGAGTCCGTGCCCGACGACACCTCCCCAACGCCAACCTGATCGACTGGTCCAACAGCTCCAGCTGCTCGTCCCACCTGCATAAACGTGACCACCGATGAGGGTGCCGCTGCCATCAACCACCATACGAATCAGCCCCGAAGCGCATATTCCTGTCAGAGGTCAACCACACCCAAACATGGCGGGTGGCAACACCCCCCAGGCCGTCCAAAGGTGACAGGGGCACTCAGCCCTGCCCGCCATGTCGGGCAGTCAGCCAAGAGTCTCGCTCAAGGCCCAAAAGAAAGGTATGGGGTGGAGCGCTCTCGAACGTGGGGTGTAGGACGAGGAAGCTGGACCCGAATCGGGGCGAGCCGCCATGGGCCGCGAGGCTTGCGGCCACGAAGAGACCGTGACGGGTGAAGCGGCCGGCACTTAATAGTCGACTGATCCAGGTATCGAGAGTCTCGGCGTCGAGAGTTGGTGCGGTCCACTATTGCTCGGCCTCAGCTCGCCGCATCCTCACCCGTTCTGTGATCACGTTGATCGCCGCGACCGGCCCCATGGACTCAAGTACACCAGCGCCACTACACCGGCCGGCGGGTTTCAGTCAGGTGGTCCTCATGATCCCCCTAGGGTGAGGCCGTGACCGAGGACAATCCGGGCCACAACCCTGCGGGATTGGTGGCTGTGACTACTGCCGTCGCTCTGATGGGTGTCGGGAGCGTGGTGGCCAAGGCATCTGAGATCGATGGACCGGTGCTTGCCCTCCATCGTGTGTGGATAGCCGCCGTCCTCTATTTCGGCCTGGCCTTGGCGCTCCGAGGCAATGTCACGCTGGCGGGGCTGCGGACGGCGGCGCCAGGTGGTCTGTTCTTCGGACTCGAGGTTGCGTTCTTCTTCTCCTCTATCCAGCTGACCACGGTTGCCAACGCCACAGTTCTCCTGGCCCTGCAGCCCGTGTTGGTTCTGCTCGTCTTTTCCCGCCGGTTCGGTGAGGTCGTCGCCCGAAGCGAGATGGGGCTGGCCATAGTCGCTTTCGGTGGGGTCGGCCTCGTCGTGTTCGGATCAAGCGCGTCACCGTCTTGGAGTCCGGTGGGTGACCTGCTCGGCGTCGGGGCGCTGATCACCTGGACCTTGTACTTCGTCTACTCGAAACAGGCCAGGCAACATCTGGGTGCATTGGAGTACCAAGGGCTTTCGCTCGTGTTCAGCTCGTTGGTGATGGTGCCCGTGGCGCTCCTGTTCTCCGGCACCGTGGATCCCGGCCCCGGCAAGTGGGGGTGGATCCTCGTCATGGTGGCCACGCCCGGAACTGGACACCTGCTCATGAACTGGGCCCATCCCCGGGTGCCACTGGCCCTTGTGAGCGAGCTGACCCTGCTCAGCCCGGTGGTGTCGGTAGGGCTTGCTGCGTGGGTACTGGAGGGCGAAACACTCAACCTGACTCAGGTCATCGGCATGGTCCTCGTGCTCGGCACGCTGGTGTTCATGGTGCGGCCGACGTCAAGCGGACGCTCTACACCGACCGGCCCAGCTGACCAGCGGCAGGATGGCCTCAAATCAGGATGACCTCGGTCTGAGACGGAGGCTCGTGGTACTCACAGCAGGCCAGCGGCGAAGGCAACAGCCCCGGCCACCACCAACACCAGAGTCAGAAAGATGACCAAGGCCAGGAGCCTGGTCCGGCCTGGAGCGGCCCGATGAGCCCGGAGTTCCGCCTCCCAAGTGAGGCCGGCCTGTTCCCCGCCAGCCTCGACTGCCGCCGCCCGGGCCTGGTCGTAGCCGGCGACTCGGACGCTGGGCTGTAGAGGTCGTATCGTGGTCATAGGAGGAGGGCACTCGATATGGAACAACATGACGGTCCGGCGTCTGCTCGCTTCGAGCCGGTACTGCTGAAGGGGAACACGGCCCTAGGGTCACTCGGGGAGGCCGGCGCGTCGGAGGCGCTGGGACGCGCCGCCGCCGGCGCTCCGACCGGTTCGTGCACCTATTGGGGGATCCCTTTCGAGGTGCGGCGGGCCATGCTGGTCAGGGACGAGGTCGTGAACCTCTCCCTCGATGGAGTGAGGGCGGAGTGGCTCGTATTCCTTCACACGACCGATGTGAAGCCGCGGGAGACAGATACTGACGGCTTCGTCAGCCCCAACCGCGGCGAGGGCTCTCTCAACGAGCACGTGGCCGACTATGTCGTCGAGTACGCCAACGGCTCGGAGGTCCGCCAGCCCATCCGGCGGCGCCACCAGGTCGGCATGTTCCGGCGCACATGGGGCGAGAACTGTTTCGAGGCGGTGCCCATGCACAAGCCCCATCCGGTGCACGCTGCCCACGAGCAGCCGTTGCGCCCGGGGAGCGTGCCCCTGTCGTGGGGGTTCAGTCAGACGCGCGCGTTGAACCCAGACCGCGCTCGCTGGATGGCTTGGCTCTATGCGTGGGCCAATCCTCACCCCCGCCGCCCCATCAAGAGTCTGCGGATCGAGCCGCACGCCGGAACGCTCGTGGTCTGTGGTGTGTCTGCGGGCCGCGCTACCTCTCATCCCTTGCGCTGGGAGACGCGAAGGAAGGCTCTCCTCCGCCTGCCG
>JAAETV010000098.1 GCA_024227975.1 Actinomycetes bacterium | reverse complement strand
GGTAGACCTCGACCCCCTGGATGTCATACTGCCCGATGATGAGCGGGTTCCCGTCGAGGAGGACCGCCCAGTCGTCGCAGACCTCGCCGCCCGGATCATCGATGCAAGTCGACACGTCATGGTCCCCGGCTATATAGGGATCCACTGCCTCGGCCACACTGACATTTCCGGTGGTCGTGAAGTGGAGGAGGTCCGAGTACGGATCGATGCTGATGCCGTTGAGATCCTCGCTGTTCTTGGCCAGGTCTGATCCGTTGGTCCCTTCGGAGGTGCTGCCATCGAAGTAGGGGTAGAAGCTCCCCGCTGTCGCCTCGCCTGGGCTGCCATCGAAGACAAACCTGACCACGTCGGAATCGTCGAACGACACACCCTGAGCGCTGCCAGGCGCTCGAGTCGACAACAGTAGTTCTCCCGTGGAGGTGAGAGCGATCCCGTTGACGTCCTCTGGACCGTCACCGAACTCGACATCGGAGCCATCGAAGTAGTAGCTCCAGTCACCGGTCGTCGCCGCGCCCGCGCCAAGTGATGTGGCGGTGAACAGCAGGACGTCATTATCGTCGATGTTCACGTCCGGGGGCGCTGCCATCCCGAATACCGAGTAGTGCATCGGCCGGTTGAACGAGACCAGGATCTCGCTGTGGCTCAGGAAGGCGAACCCGTCGATCTGGGCTTCCGCCGGGTCCCGGCGCTTCTGGTTACCGGTCTTGGTCATGACTTCCCAGCCATCGAACACCACAACCAGTGAGGTGCCGTCCACTCGGAATATCCTCAGATCGGAGCGGCCATCTCCTAGCGCCGGATCCCCACAGGTCGCAGCACCGCCGTAGCTGCCACAGTCGAGGGAGATGTAAACCGGTGGTGGATCTGGAACCGGGCCGACGTGGATGCCTAGTTGCATCCCGCCCGTCGACACGCCATCAATATTGTTGTTCAGGAAGCCGTTGCGGTTGTAGACGATCAGTCGGCTCTCGGCATGATCAGCAGTCACCTCGATCTCGGCATCAATGGTGTGACCGGGTGCAACCAGCTCAGCGACGACGCTTCTCGGAAGCGGCGCTGGGCGTCCTTCCCTGGCCACAACCGTCTGACGAGCTCCGAGCACGGCCATCGAGTGAAGCCGGGAACCCACGTTCACGTACCGCAACAGGACCGTTTGTCCAGGGACGGCAGCGATAGCGGGCACCTGCGGCGCGGCCTTGCCGTTGATCAGGAAGTACTCGGGGGCGTAGTCATTCCGGTTGAACGTGCCGGGGCTGGCGTTCATATCGACATCGAGCTCGGACAGGACCAGAACCTGGTCCACATCAGCGCTCGGCGTCGCCGATTCGACAACAATTGCCCCGCTCAGCCCCATCGGGACCTGAACTCCCGGGTTGACCCCGCTCTCGTAGAGGTGCGTTCCCGGAGTCAAGTCGCCGGCCGCCCATGAGTAGTTGATCGGCCCGGTCATCGTCCCGCTCACGTCCGGCATACCGGGCAGGGTCGGCACAATCAATGAGACCGGCTCGCCGATGCCCGCGCCGTCGACATACAAGTCGATGGAAAGGCTGTTGCCCTCCGTGAGCCGGATCTCCTCCCCGGGGAGGACCGCGTTGCCGGTCGTCGTGCAGTCGCCGATGACATAGCTCCAGACCGGTACAACGGCCGCGTCTGGCATCGTCACCGAGCCGGTGGTTGCGCATAGATCGATCGACACCTGGGCCGATGCCGGCGAGGCCAAGGGAACGGTCAGTGCGGCCAATACTGTCAAGGCCAAGGCGGCCCGGAGCTTCTTGGTGAACATGATTCCTCCGCGTTCCCAATGATTCGAGTGGTCAGTCGCCGTGGTCACTGGCAACCTCCAATTGGATCGACTCGCCAGAGCGTGAGCATGCCCCCGAACCCTTCGTCGAAGTTCTGTATCTCCCACAGTGCGTGGCTATGCCACGGGAAGTAGTACTCGCCGCAAGCGTTGAACTGGGTCACCGGAGCGGGAAGCTCCCCCTTCTCTCCCAGATAGGGGCTGCCCGAGTAGGTACTGGAGTCATCTTTGAACACCAGGTTGTTGAGCCCCGGGAGGGTGACCGGTATCGGATTGAATGTCGAGTCGAAGCCGTTGACATCGAGCCATTCGACCATCAGGTCGTAGGTCTGCCCCGAGCCGACCGTCGACGTGAATATCTCGAGCCCATCACCAAGACCCAGGGTCTGACCATCCTGGGCGATGAGTTTCAGGGAGTTGCCGTGGGGGTGGAAGGGATGGTTGTCGAGGCTGGCGTTGGTGTATCGGACCAGGGCCGGCAAGCCGGGATCTGCCGGATCCTGAGCCTCGACGTGGATGACGGATCCGTAAGGCTGGTTCGGCATCAAAGGTGTGTTGTTCGGCCACAAGGTATCCGGATTGGAGCGGCCATTGATCGTCCAGTACCGCTCGTGACGAATCGTTCCCGGTGGGTCGAGAAGGCCAGTGAATCCAACCTTCTCGTATGGCTCTGGGACATAAGAGAACGGGTCCGCGCTGGTCCAGTACTCCATGGTCTGATGCTCTCCAGGGTCAACGCTGTGGAGCATCAAGAGGAACTCACGGTCGGTGTCGTATTCCGTGCCTGGCCCGTAGGCGGTCGTGCCGTCTTTCGGATAGACGACCACACTGCCGTACATGCCCATGGCGACGTGCAGCGCCGAGTTGGTGCCGCCCTCGTAGAGATAGGTTCCGGCCGTGGGAGTGAAGGTGTAGCTGACTGTCCCTCCCGAAGCTTCGGCCGTCAAGAATCCAGGCGATCCGCCTGATGTCGTTACGGTCTGGCCGGGGAAGATGATCGAAACCGGCGTGTCAACACCTGATCCGGTTGGAATGGTCGGCCAGCCGCCGGGCACGGTCAGGTTCACCGTCACCGTATCGCCCTCGTCGACACAGATCGTCGGTGCTGGCGTCTGGAACGTCGCGTCGCCGGCCCCTGGCTCCGACTCCTCCCCATAACTCCACATGTAGAGGCTGTTGCCGTCGGGTGTCGACATATAGCCCTCGGTAGGTGCCAGGTTGATGGTCACGACATCTGCCGCCCCGTTTACCCCACCAGCCGAGCACACGATGTTGGTGCCGGGAGCGCTGGCACTGACGGGGCTCGTCGTGATGATGGCCAGAGCCCCGGCGAGGAGCCCAACGGTTCCGAGCAGCCCGAGACCGACCCGTCCTCGCTTCTTCATCTTGATCTCCGTTCGGTTTCTCACTCGAATCCCCATCAGACTGGAAAGATCTCGTTGGGCTCGGTCTGAGCAGGCAGGGTCCCGGCCGGGTAGACATGGACTTCGGTGACCATGCCTCCTAGCCCGTTGGGCGCCAGGTTGGCTGGGTCCGGGCCGTTGACGAGCCGGTCGACGTGCCGGTTCTTGAATAGGTATATGTCCGGTGGATCATCAGGGACGTTGGTGGAGTGGGCAGGAGCGACGAAGATAGCGTCCCGGCTCTCCCCCGGTGAACAGTCCAGAGTGTTGGTGACATAGGCCAGATCGCCACCTGGCCCCCAGAGCCGCTCAGCATCCTTGCCGTAGACCGTTATGGGGATGCCGGCCAGCTGCATCTCATGGTAGTAGTACCCGAGATTGGCCAACCGGATCGCTACCCGGTCCCCTTGGTTTGCCTGGATCAACGATGACACCGGTTGCAAGGGGAGCGTCGAATTGCTGTCATACCAAGGGCTCGTTTCGAGCCCAGGATCTCCCGAGCCCCGCACCGTGTCGGGGTAGGAGCGTCCGTTGATCACGAAGTAGTGAGCGTCGTAGTCCGACCAGGTGAACTCCTGCACCGAAGCCAGCAAGTCATGGGGGTTCAGGTCCACCTCGTTGAGGAGCAGCCCGTACTGCCGATCGAACTGGGTCGGCGCATCTTCATAGAGGTGGTCAGCGCCAGCTACCGGGTTCACGTAGAGGATGCCATCCATGCCCATCTGGACGTGCTCGACGTCCTCGAAGTGGCAGTGGTACATGTAGGTGCCCTCGTCGAGGGCACCGAAGTAGTACGGAAAGTCTCGAGTCGGCGGTACCGAAACCGAGACCTCGGGCACACCGTCCCAAACCGTCACTGCTTGGCGGAAGCCGTGCCAGTGAAGGGTGTGGGCGTCGTCGAGGTCGGGCCGGACCTCGAAGCCGAGGTTCGACATATTGATGAACACGTCAGCGTTCTTCGAGAAGCCGAGGATCGATGATGGGTGGTGGACCAGACCCTTGAACTTGCCGACCAGCTCGCCGATCGGGGCATCGAAGGCACTGGGACCATCGACCTCATGGTCATAGATGGTGCGGAAGCCGAAGCTGTAGACCCCGTCGCCCGCATCTAGCCGGTCCGAGTCGTAGCCGTAGCCATCGGTGCCATCCCAGGCAAGCGTTGGCTGGCGGACCCGGCGGCCGGGGTATGACATGTAGCCGTCGGTTGCGATCGACCGCACGCTCTCGGCCGCTCCTCCAATCAGCGGGAGTGGACCTGGTGCCGCAGGGCTGACAGTCTCAACGCTGCCCCCTCCTCCGCCTAGGCGTCGCTGGGCGATAATCCCGCCACCGGCCAAGACGCCGCCCATGCTCAGCTGTAGCGCTTGACGCCGGGAGACTCGTCTCGGCTGATCGCTCATGTGCTTCCCTTCCAACTCGATACCGTCTGGCCGTACTCGCTTGCTCACCCCAGCCCCCCCACGTACACCTCGAGGCCCTTGATGTCGAACTGTCCAAGCCCTGGAACGGTGTTTCCGTCGAACAGCACCACCCAGTCGTCGCAGACCTGGGGGCCCGCCTCATTGACGCAGGTGGTCACGTCGTGGTCGGCGGCGATGTAGGGATCGACCGCTTCGGCGACGCTGATATTGCCCGGCGTCGTCAGGTGCAGCAGATCGGCTGACAGCGGATCAGTGCTGAACCCGTTGATGTCCTCGGCGTTGGTCGCCAGGTCGGATCCATTCGGACCCTCCGACTGGCTGCCGTCGAAGAACGCTTCGAAGTTGCCGTCGGTCACCTCGCCGGGGCCGGTGGTGAACTCGAACTTGAACACATCCGAGTCGTCGTAGGTCTGACCACCTCCGACTGATGCCCCGCCAACCGTTGACAGAAGCAGGCCGCCGCCGGGAGCCAGAGCGATGGCGTCGACGTCTTCGGACCCTGCATCCATCCCGACGTCAGATGCGTCGAAGTAGAAACTCCAGGTTCCCGTTGTAGCTGTACCGGCGCCAAGGCTGGTTGCGGTGAACAGCAGGATGTCAGCATCGTCGATGTTCACATCAGGTGGTGGGGCCATACCAAAGACCGAGTAATGCATTGGCCGGTTGAACGAGACCAGGATCTCGGTCTCACTCAGGAAGGCGAAGCCATCGATCTGAGCCTCGGCCGGGTCCCGACGACTCTGGTTGCCAGTCTTGGTCATGACCTCCCAACCCTCGAAGACGATCTCCAGTGAGGTCCCGTTGACCCGCATGATGCGCACATCGGAGCGGCCGTCTCCCAAGGCCGGATCCCCACAGCTGGCGGCGTTGCCGTAGGACCCACAGTCGGTGGAGATGTAGACATCCGGATCGTCGGCCAGCACCTCGTCGGCGCCTATGTCCCACGTCGCCCCCATGGGACGGGCCTCGACGTCGAAGTCATCATCGACCGTTATCGGGTTGATGAGTGTGGATGGGTCGATCCCGGCGTCGATGGCCGGTGAGACCGGCATGAGATGCATGTCGATCAGGTCCAGGAAGACCGTCCCACCGATCCCCAGCGGACCGTCCTCACCGCGAGAGATCCGGCACTGGATGACATCGCCGAGGATACCCGGAGCACAGAGGATGACCAGGTTGGTCTCCTTGACCGCCCAGTCGGTGTTGACCAGCGGATCGACACCGACGACGTTTCCGGTCGCAGCCGAATAGTCACACAGGTCGTAGGGCCCACTAGCCACTGACAGGAATGAGTAGGTTGGGTCGAAGCAGCCCGCGGCGCCGCCGAAGACGACCTCCATATCCCAGTAGCCGCTCTGCCCACCACCGGGAGGTCCACCCGCCGGCACCAGGCCGAACTGACCTTCGGGGGCGCCCAGCTCTGGAGGCAGCAGGCCCCAGTAGTAGGACGTGTTCCGCCAGAAGATGTTGTTGACCAGCACTGGATCGGAGAATGTCGACCCGTCAGCCGGGGAGAAGTTCGTGCTGTGGGGCGTGGTAGTCAACCCGGCGCCTCTCGGGCATGTGATCTGGTCGGTGAAGACCGGGGCACAACTGGAGAGGGCGACGGCTTTCTCGGCGTCCTCAGAGGTCGAGGTCGAGGCGTTCTCCACGATGGTGTTGTTCACGATGAACACGTCCGATGCATCATCGAGCGCCAGACCACCACCCATGTCACCGGCCACATTGTGGTTGATGAAGTTGTTGACGATCTCGATCCGAGAATCGCGCGGTGCCAGCAACCGGATGCCGCCACCGTCGTCGTTCGACAAGTTGAACAGGATCTCGTTCTTGTCGATCATCACATCGCCCGACGGGGTGTGGGTGGGACCGGTTCGGGACTCACCGGCGATCATGATGCCGCCACCCTCGTCGAAGGCTTCGTTGTAGTAGATGTGGTTCTGGGTGATACGGCCACCGGGGCTCGTCCCGAAGTGGGAGATACCGGCCCCGTACTCCACGGAGAAGTTGCCACAAATGTCGTTGTGAGCAATCCGGTAGCCATCAGACCCAGCGAACAGGCCGACGGCGCCGGCGAAGAACGTACCACCGTTCTGGATGATGCGATTGTTCTCGATCGCGGCACCATCATTGCCGTTGTCGGCCAGGCCGCCTTCGGCCCCAGGGGCGCCAACTACCACGCCACCGCCGTGACGACCGGTGTTATGGGCGATGATGTTGTTGCTCACCTTCATCCCGCTCGAGTCGCGGTAGGCCCAGACGCCGCCGGCGCCAAGGCCCCGGCTGAAGCCGATGCCCATGCCGTCGATCATGACGTCGTTGGCCCCGAACAGAGTGGCAGCCGCACCAGCGGGAGCCCCGCTGTAGGCACCAGGCACCGTGCTCTCCCACAAGGTCTGGGCCGGACCGCTCCCGAAGAAGAAACGGGAGTCGATGTTTGACCCGGTGATGGTGGAGAACGGTGGGTCGGACGGCGGGAACGCCGCATCATCACCGGCCTCGGGGATCGTGTTGCCGACCGCGCCACCTGGGCCGTGGCCCTGGATGACGATTCCGTCGACACCGATGACCAGATTCTCCCGGTAGGTACCGGGGGCCACATCGATGAAATCACCAGGGCTAGCCGAGTTGATGGCAGCCTGGATGGGCTGGACAATCCCCAGATCGAGGTCAGTGGTCGGGATGACCGGGATCACCGTCGTCCCCCCCGCCAGTACGTGGAAGGTTATGGCGTTGGCCGAGGTGAACCCGTCGGCCTCGACCTCCATCTGGTACCGCCCGACGGGGAGATCGGGGACGGTCACCGTGACCACGTCCTCGAACACCGGTGTCGGGCCGGTGACATCAGACGGGGTCCAGGTCACGACCGACAGTGGGATGATTGCGCCACCACCCGGTGGGACCAGGTGGACGTTCGGCGCACCGGTTGGCCCATTCTCGAACGCGTTGCCCGTGATGGTCACGTCGAGAGTGCCACCAGGGAACTTGTGGGTATCGGAGATGTGGAGCAACTCCGGCGTGCCCTGCTCGATGACGCACTGGATGGCAGTCGTCGGATCGAGTGGGGTGTCGGTATGGCGCATCTTGCCCGGGAACGTCTCGAAGTTGAGGGTCTCGACCAGATAGTTCGGGTTGTAGCCCTCGTCCGGGGCGGCGGGATCGCCCGGATCGTTGAGGATGAACCAGTACATGCCCGGGCAGACGCCAGACGGTGTCGGGCACAGGGCCGTGTAGGTGGAGGGGACGAGGGCCTCGTAGTAGCCGTTCTCGTCGGTGTAGATGGTGGTCAGCTTCTCACCGGTGAAGTCGTAGATACCGATGGGAATACCAGCCAGACCGAACTTCTCGCCATAGACCAGCGAGTTCGGGTCGTTCTGGATGGCGACATCGTTCTCCATCAAGCCGAAGAACCGGGCCGGGAGCGGAACCGACTCGTCGTCGGGCCCGTCGTAGTCGGTGCTCCAACGCTGGGTGATGTCGGGCGACGTCCGACCTCCGGGCGAGGTGTATGGATCGTCGGGATCACAGCCACCACCGGTGGGCCCTTCAGGCGCCGGACACTCGGTGAACAGGGTGAACTCGACCGCCGCATTCTGGCCCGGTTGGAGATGAATGACCTTCAGGTCGCAAAGGGGCTCTGCTACACCGTAGGAGGGGCTCCGGGGATCGGGCACCTCGTGGTCGAGGCCGACACAGCCTGTCGGTGGGATCTGAGGCACCAGCTCGACGCCCTCGTCGGTATTGACGTCCTCTTCCTTGAGGATCTGGTAGAACTCCGGCACCAGCACCTGGGCCGCATAGTCACCAGACACGATGTGGGTGCAGTCTCCCAGGGTGCCCTCGTCATAGAGGGTGCCCGGCGCTGCGTTGTAGTTGCTACCAGGGTCGGCCGGATCGCCACGGAGAACCGCGCCCTGCTGGGTGGTGATGGCGGCCGAGCAGTCGTCCTCGAAAGCGAAGCCGCCGTCCCAGGCCCCGTCTTGGGTCTCATTGCCGTTCTGCGGGATCTCCATGCAGCCGGCGGCGATGCCGTTTGGATCGTCAACCGGGTTGCCCAGGTTGTCGATCAGGTTGCAGGGAGTGTCAGGACCGTTGGTCCAGGCTGTCTGGGGCTGGGGTCCGTCGCCGTCACCAGGATGCTCCCAGGCATCGGTTGTGAGCTCGACCATGAGCACGTCAAGGTCGGTGTTCGGTATTCCGTCGGCACCAGGGCCCCACAGGCGCAATGGCACGTTGGGGATGCCAGGCTCGTAGCCCTCCTGGCCGGCCAGCTGGGGCTCCAGCTCGTTCCGGGTCGTGCCATACAGCACGGCACCGGCGATGCCACCGTTCTGTTCGGGGTCGGTCAGATCGTAGTTGGCCTTGCCCCAGTCGACCGAGGTGCGATGACCTTCCCAGATGATGGCGGCCAGCAGGAGGTTGCCGCCCTTTTCACCGGGAATCGGCAGCGACTTGTAGGGCTCGTATGGCGGGTCGCCACCCTCGTCGAAGTTGAACTCCTCTCGGATGGAATGGCCGGTTCGGTCGCGGCGAGCGAAGCCGACCTCGGGCACTACGTAGCGGCCGAGTGGGCCTCTGACCTCAGGGAACTCGTAGTAGCCGTTGCCGTCGGTGATCGCGGTCTTGTAGACGCTGCCATCACGGTACTTGAGCAGCACCTCTTCCATCGGTAGGCCGGCTTCACAGGTAGGAATATCGTGCGGATCAGCAGCCGCCCCGCCGTAGCAGTCGCGGAGGCCATTGCCGGCGAAGGTGTCGTCGGGCAGGCCGTTGAGGTTCATCTGCGACAGGGTGTTCCCGCTGTCGAGCACCGTCCCGTCGGCCGCGACGCCGTTGTCGAGATAGATGTAGCCGGAGAACCAGCCGAACCAGCGCCACACACCCAGGTCACCCATCTCCACGTCACTATTCGGGGGAACGCTGACGGTGTAGAACTTGGTGATGTAGTCGAGGGGCTTGTCCCATATGGAGAGCATGTACTCACCGGGAGGCACGTTTTCGAAGGTGAACTCGCCGTTGGCGTTGCCCCGCACGACCTGCTCGACCGTGTCACCGCCACCAGTCGCGTTCAGGGCGACGTAGGGAATGTCGATCGGCTCGTTGGGCTGGGGCACCGAGTCCTCGAACGGTGGGGTCACCATGAAGTTGACGGCGCGGCCGCTGATCGTTCCGCAATCGGCGGTCGGGCAAGTCGTCGGCAGGGAGGCCGGGTTGTGTTCGACGAAGCCGAACCAGAACGCCGTCTGGACATTGGGCTCGACGAGGAACTCGCCGATGGCCCCACTGCCCTCGTCACCTTCGATCAGCCAGGCATCGACGGCCTGGGTTCCTTCGAAGGTGGTCGTCTGGACCCAATCGGTGCCGTCGGGAGGAATGGCGTGGATGTCGTAGCGACCGAACGGGAGCCCGGAGAGGCGTAGGCTCCCGCTGGAGTCCGTGATGCAGTCGTTGCCGATGTCCTGACAGAGGGGGGAGCCACCGAAATCGACGATGGTCTCACCGGCGGCGTCCACGATCGTGATCTGAAAGCCACCAAGTCCATTGTCCAGGGGGACATCGGGTTGACCATTGGTCGGGCCGACGTCTTCGAAGACCCACACCTCGAGATCGGAAAGGGGGAGCCCGTCACGGGGGATTTCCAGGAAACCAGACCCGTCGGGGTTGTTGCGCCACTCGGCCGGAGTACCCGTGTCCTGGGCGTCGGCCAGCAGCTCGATGGTTACCGTGCGATCGGAAGTGTCAGCGCCGGCACCACCCTCGAGAACGACGTGTTGGCCCCACAGCTTGTAGCCAGCGGCCCGTACCGAGATCAGGTAGCGACACCCGTTGGGGACGGTGAAGGTCGGGTAGACCTCGTCACCTGCAGCCACGGTTGGAGCATTGGACGCCATCGGGTTCACCGACGGGTGCCGATCAGCCTCCGGGTCGCTGCCAACGGCGGTGTTGTCGAGGTTCACCATGTAGGAGAAGCCATCGGCTGTTCCACCAAGGTTGGTGCCGTTCTCGCGATCAACGACCTCGACGGTGATGTTGACAGGATCGCCGCCCTGGTTCTCTGCCGAATCAGGCCCCAGAGGGTGCCCGGACTCGATCGACTCGCAGTACGTCGACACTCCCGCCTGAGCCGCAACTGGCTCCGCCAGATCGATCGCCCCGGAGAATGGGGTGACAGTCAGCAAGCTCGCAACCAAGGAGGACGCCAGAAGGGCCAACATGAGGCTCGGCTTGATGCGCTTCCTCCGGACCCGACGGACTGTCCCTGCTCGACTCGTTCTCATTCGCTCAGCCCTCCCGGCTGCTCATGAACACGGGAGTCACTTCTGCGTATGATCTGGGTTCTCGAAAACACAGACCGGTACACACTCCCTCACTATCCAGAACGAGTATCGTCGAGACCTCTCCAAAGATTCCCAACGGAATCACAACAATCACCCAACTCGGCAGAAGCCTGTGCGGCTATTGGGGATGAACACCCATTGAATGATCACTGCTTAGGTAGAAGTACCAGCCCAATACTCTGACCGGACAAGGAGCGTCCCATGCGCCGGTGGACACCGTGACAACACCCGAGCAATCACCGACAAGGGCTGAACGTACCCCCAAGGTGAAGGTCTTCGGGGAGAGAAACTGTGGCACCAATTACATCAGCCGACTTCTGGAGGGCAACTATCGAGTAGATCTCCTCGGCGGGACCAGATCTATGACTACCCTCGAACTCATTGTGAGGACGGGCTTCAGGGTCGGCAACCGTCGTCGAAGATGGCAGCAGCACCTGATCGATCTCGACATCGAGCGCTCGGAGAGCACGGAACTCGGTTGGAAGCACGCCGGCCCCGACCTGGGCCTGATCAGACACCTCGACGATCCCGGTCAGTACTTCTTCGTTTGTGTGGTGAAGTCCCCCTATGCCTACATCGAGTCGCTGCACCGTCGGCCCTATCAGGACCTCTTGCCTCGTCGAACCTCGCTCGACGAGTTCGTGAACTCACCGTGGGACACCGTGGGGCGCGACAACCTCGACGGTCGATCGCTCCGATCACCGGTCGAGCTCTGGAACCTGAAGGTGGCGTCCTACCACGAATTGGCCGCTTCCGTTCCGAACTGCATGATCTCTCGATATGAGGACATCGTCGCCGACCTGAGCGGGTTCTTCGACAAGTTGGACGCATTCCTTTCCATGACTGCGTCGAGGATCAATATCGAGACATCAACTAAGGGCGACGATGAAATGGACTTCGCCTCCTATGCGGCGAAATACACCCACTATGATCCCGGCAAGCTCGGGGCGAGCGTGATCGACTCCATTAACCATTTCTTGGATCACGACCTGGTCAAGCGGGCGGGCTATGGAATCTACGCGGGGTGACTGCTAGATCAACGCTCGAATGCGCTAGCCGTTGCTTCCCCTTCGGGATCCGTTGTCATCGGCCGGAGGGAGGTTCCGTTTGACGATGACGGAACTTCGGGGCCATGACGCCTCTGGCTTCTCCCGACATCCTCACTGCTCTCGTATTGATAGCGGTAGGCCTTTGCGCTCACTTTCGCCTTGGTGAGGACGACGCCAAGAACGATTCCCCCTGCTCTGTCGATCACGTCAATCGCATCGAGCAGTTCCTCACCACTGGTGTGGCCAGCCTCGACCACCATGACCACCCCGTCGGAGTGGGGACATAGCGAAGTGGCATCAGCAACCGGGAGCACCGGTGGCGAATCGAAGACCATCATGTCCGACTGGGCCTCCACTTCAGCGAGGAAACGAGTGAACAGTGGTGAGGCCAGAAACGTGGCTGGGTTGGGCGGCTCGGTGCCCGCCGGTAACGCCGCCAGAGAGCTCCGGGCGGCAGCGGTACTGGCAACGGCGATGGACGCAATGGGTATGTCGTGTACAAGCGCATCAGAGACGCCGGGAACGAGGTTCGTACCAAAAACGGTGTGGATCCTCGGCCGCCGAAAATCTGCGTCGACCAGAACAACCTTCCGGTCGACGCCTGAAAAGGCCAGAGCCAGATTCACCGCTGTAGTGGTCTTCCCGTTGCCCTCAGTCGGACTCGTGACCAGGATCGATCGAGCATCGTTGCCCAGAGCAACGAACTGGAGAGCGGAACGAACCTTCTGGTAGGCATCAGCGATCGGGCTCATCGGATCGGAAAGGCTGACCTGAGCGAGCGATTCACCCTTCGGACCGCGTGATTTCGGTATTGCCCCCAACGACACCAGACCGAGTCGATTGATGTCATCAACAGTGTTGACCGACCGGTCCAACTGGTGCCTGACCATGGCTAGAACCACGCCGAGCAACGCACCGATGGCCACACCAACCGACAGATTCCGCCAAACCGACGCGTTGAGAGCACCCGCTGGCGGCAATGCGGTCTGGAACAGCCACGCGGTCCCTCCCGACGTCAGATCACCATTCAACCGGAGCTGGGTGATGCTCTGGACATTGGCTTTTATCTGCGCATCCACGAGATTGAGCTCGCCTGAGATAGCGCTGGCCTCGCGGTCAATCTTGGCTTGCAGGCTGACTCGGTCTTCATCGGTATCGGCGGTAGCCCTTCGATCCTCGAGGGCGTTCAGGTCCGAGCGGACCTCATCGCGCTCGAGACGAAGCTCGTCCAGCTGGGAACGGAGTCGCTCTGTGGCTCGGTCAATACTACGACCGGCCGCCTCCTGCTTGAGGCTCACATAGGCCTCAGCCCAGGTGGTAGCAATCAGGGCGGCCTCGTCAGCCGTCGATCCCTCGAAGCGGAAGTTCAGGACATCAGCGTCGATGGAGGCCAGAATCGCCCCTTTGGGCAGGGCGGCGTCGGGACGGAGCCCCAGACGCGATCGAACGAGCTCTCGGGCTGGGTCGCTGTCGGCCAGGTTGATCTCGTTCGCCAACTCGCGATCTCTCACCTTGGTACCGGTGAGACGGGTCTCGACCGCTTCCTGTGCCGCCGATTCGTCGATCAGTACGCTCGCGGTCGCCCGGTAGGTGACCGGCTGGCGCTGTGTATACCAGACCGAAGCAGCCGAAAGTAGTACCAACGGTGTGAGGAACCAGATGAAGCGGCGCCGCAGAATACCCAGGTAGTCCAGTAGGTCGAGTTCCTCCCCTTGCCTCGGATTCTGCATGACGGACCTTTCCCTACCTGACCGGATCGAGCGTACCCGAACCACGCTCGGGGCCGATCGCACCGGGGCCGGTGGCCCTCGCGGTTCGTGAGGTCCACCACATCCACGCCAGAGCTACCGCAAGACCAACAGCACGGCCGAAGGCGTCGAGCCAACTGACCTTGACCACCGAATCGGTCGACAACAACAGAATCATCCCGATCGACGAAATGGTCGCCGCCGTCGGGATGGCGAGCCGGCTCCGCAGTGAGCCGGCTACAACCAGCCCCGAACGCACGAAGGTGCCGATGGCACCGGCGGTTCGAGCTACGACCAGTGAACCTGCGAGCCATTGGACACGACGGGCCGATTCCTGAACTCCGACAACCGTCGCCAACTCCCCGGCGAAGACGACAAAGGCAGCCCCAAGCACCACCAACGGCCCGACCAGTCCGATCGCCACCCTTACGGTCATGTTCGCTCGCTCGCCTGGTGCAGCCTCCCTCAACCTCGGTAGTGACAGTTGAGCACCCGTTGTGGATATCACGTTGAACGCTTGAAACACCGTGACGAGGAGGGCGTAGAGGACTAGCTCGTCGCCAACTGCGATCGACGTGATGGATCCACGTATGAAAAGGGACCGACCCGCCATCACCCCCGCTCCAGCAGCCAGGAAGAGGCCGGATCTGACAAGGGTCAGCATCGGGTCCGGCAACGAAGATCCCGACAACGAAGATCCCGACAACGAAGATCCCGACAATGAGGTGGGATCACTCTGACTCCCGATTCGGAGCCGTCGGATCTGGACTACGAACACGAACAGCACGCTGGCGATGGCGGCAAGGACCAGACCGTCGGCGAGCTGGCCGACCGCCACTGCGCCAACCAGGATCACAAGGTTGACGCCCCCCCGAAAGCCCTCACGGACCTCGAATCGCCGGAGCTCCCGACGATGGAGTGACTCGGCTCCGCAGATGTCAGCCAGGTGATCAGCTGCCTTGATGACCAGCCATGCCGCTCCCGCGGTGCCGATGCCTTCGGTGGTGGCAGCAATGGCGGCACACACCGCCACGCCAAGCACGGATGATGAACCACGAACCCGGAGGAAGGTATCGAATGTCGCAGTGCTGGCGAATCTGATCTCGCGCAGGCCCAATTCGAGCAAGCTGAAGACCGGCGTCGAGATGAGCACGATGAAGGCGAATCGGATGGCCGTGGCATCTTCGAACTGACGAGCGGCGGCCACAACGGCAACGGTGAGGAAGACCAGTTGAGGGCTCCGAAGGAGCAGGTTCCTGACCACTCGTCGTGTCAGTGTGATCCCGCCCACGGCTAGAGCTCGGACTCCGATAGCCCTCTGCCCCGACCAAAGCGACGAGAGCGACGAGCGTGTGCGGCCCGACGGACCGCCCTCCGAGCGCTACCGCCCAAGGTTGCCACCGCGAACGCCTTGACCTCGTCCTCGAGCCGATCCGCACCCGAGATCGGGCGCGGCGAGGTGATGAGCTCGTAGCCGAGCCACCCGAGCGTCTGGCCGGATCGAGCCTCGAACAGACTGATGTCACGGGCTGACAGCTCTTCCTTCCAGGCCGAGATACGCGATCGAACCGGTCGCTCTGCCAGCAAGGCGTGCTGGCTCTCGGTATACGAGCCGACGGCGATGTTGGCGGGCCCATTGGTCTCGCTCTCGGTCCCTTGGACGCTCCAGCCCCCGCTCCGAGCTAGACCGATTCCCTCCGCTATCCGGGCGACGACAGCATCCGGATCGATCACCAGGTCCTCATAGCGGGTGGTCACGCATTCGTTGGCCGCGTCGGCCAAGAGTCCGGGAACCAGGGCCGACTCCCACCAGGTCGAGGCGGCGAGTGGTGTCGACGGTCCCCAGTCGAGACGTCGCACACTGGCCAGCACCGCTCGCCCGTCGCGCACGATGTGCACGAAACGGGCATCGGGGAACGCTTCTTTGATCAAACCGGCGTAGCGGAGCGACCACGGTGTGCTGTCGATGAGAGGCTGGCCCGTGTCTCTGTGGCCGAGAGCACAGATGGCGAATGAGCGAAAAGCTGATGCAATGGTTGGCTCACTCCTCGCTTGGTCAAGGGCAGTAGCGATTCTCTCGGACGGGGTCGGCCATGTAGTCAGGCGCCAATCACGCTCGATGGCATCGACGAAGGAACTGACTCCCGAGGAGTGGACGAGTGCCTTGACCAGGAACACCGCCTCGGGAAGAGCGAGGCCGACGCCAGCCCTGTGCATCTCAGCGCCGAGCAATGTCGTCCCAGACCGCTCACAGCCGCCAATGAATACGAAGCTCACCGTGCGTCCTGCTCGTCAGCGACCTTCAGCAAGCCGTCGGCGTGATCACCCATTGTTCCGGCTACGCGCCGGACCGCGACCACCGTGGCCACAGCAGCCAGGACCCGTATTGGGCTGCCGGGGATGCTCAGCGACGAGCTGAGGAGCTGAGTAACCACCAACCCCCCGATCACGACCGCTTCTGCTGACCAGCGAGACAGGAGAGGCAAGACCAGCCATCCGAAGTAGCAGATCATCCCAACCAGCCCGAGCTCCAGAGTGGCCTGGATGAACAGGTTGTGAACCGACTCCAGATGATCAGGAATCTCGGCCACCACCAGGTTCCGCTGAAGCACTGCCCCTGACATCCGGTACCCAACACCCTCTGGTAGATTCCGCAGCGCCGAGGGCACCGCCACCGACCACAAGGCTTGACGAGTGTCGGAGTTCGTCACATCCAACGTTTCCAGGCGCGCCGCCACCGGTCCGACTGATAGAGCAAGGGTGCCGACCATGAACACAGCCAAGCTGATGCGGATCACCCTGATGCTCTTACCCCGCCGAATGACGTCAGCGACCGTTAGCACGAGAGCCGCCAACAGGTAGGCCCGTGAGGAAGAGGCGACGATCAGCAACACTGAGCTGAAGATCAGGGCCGCGTCGAGGACTCGGCTGACATTGCCGGCCTCTCCCCGATCGGCGGTCGGATACAGGACGCGAAGGCACAGGCCTACGAAGCCAAGCTGGGCCAACCCGGTTGGGTGGGTGAATGGGCCGGCCAGCCGACCATTTGCTGTCTGCAGGCTGAATCCTTGGAGGAACAAGGCCCAGATCGTCAATTGCGCCAGCCCAACCCCGATGAACATCGGACGGTAGACATCGGTTGCATCGTCGATGGTGGAGACGACGGCGATGACGGCGAGCAACACGAGAAGATCGAACGCGGCCGCGGGGAGGCCTTGGCGATTGAACACCGCACTCGAGAGGAGCTGGGCGGCCATGATGCCGAGAAGTGAAATCAGCGGCAACTGATGTCGGATTGGGTGGAGATCGAGGAGCTTCAGCGTCGAGTTGGACATCGCTACGTGCCCGATAGCGGTGGCCGCTAGACCGGCCATCACATAGTTGGCCAAGTCTTCCAACGGGAGGTCGAGCACGAGCACCTCAGAAGCAACACGGGTGGCGAAGGAGGTGAGCAGGAGGGCGAAGAGTAACTTGCCCCTCAGGGTGAAGGGCGCTCGGCCGAGCTCAGCCGTCGATGAGGTCATGGCCGTAGACCGACGCCAGTCTTGCTAGATGCCGTTCTATCGAGAAGCTCGAGGCGGAGGACCGGTTTGTGCTGCCCTCGTCGGTGACCCCTCCGGGTTGTTGGAGGGCGGCAACTATCGACTTCGCCACCTCACCCGAGCTGGAGTCGGCATCCAGCAGGGACTGGGGGGGCACGACCTCGGCCATCGCTCCGACGTCGAGCACCCTCACGGCGCAGCCGGCCGACATTGCTTCGACCACGGCGTTGCCGAAACCTTCACTACTCGACATTGATACGAACATCCTGGACCTGGCCAGCAACTCGTGCACACCCGACCGATCAAGCGTACCGGCCAGACAGACGACGCCGCTCAGCTCGTCGTCTACCCGCTGGAGGAGCTCCGCCGCTTGCGAGCCATCGCCGGCAATGACGACCCGAACCGTGCCCAGCGCCTCGACAACGTGACCGACCACATCGAGCAAACGATGTAGCTGCTTGATCGGTTCCAGGCGGCCGACATAGACGATGTCCACATCACGGGATGGGCCCGCCTCATGACTCCCGGGTATCAGATCGACGGCGTTGTACACGACCCGGCACCGTCGATGGTAGCGGTCGGGCAGAGAGTCCATCGTCGCCTGCGAGTTGCAGACGATCGACGTCGACAACGACAAGCGTGCCATGGCAGACACCTTTGCCCAGGTCAGGCCGGTGGAGAGCAGGGAATGCTGGGTCGCAACGACCGGAAGGCCCCTGGCCCGAGCCAGCAGAGCCAGGGGCAGGGCCTGGCGCCCGTGATGACAGTGCACGGCTCGGAACTGACCCTTGACAATCCCGAGCATGGCTCGGGTGAAGCCAATAGCCAGCGGATTGGCGTCTTCCGGCCGGTGCCGGCCAGCAACTCGAACATCGATGCCAGCATCACTCATGGCCGATGCGACCTGCAGCGGCACCGAATACGGAGCGAGACGGCCAATTACATGGAGGATCAAGCTGATCTCCTTCGGCCTGCCACCCGGCCGACGACCGGAACCAGCCATGCCGGCAACTCGGTCTCGTATCGCCTGTCGACCGTGAAGTCGGTCGACACATGGTCGGTACCACCGAGCTCGTGATCGCCGGCCGTAACCGTGACGCCTTGGGTCGCGGCTTGCTCGATCACGTCCTCGTACCAGACGGTATGGAGGCGATTGGCCGGTATCCACCATAGAAGTACGGCGATTCGTGCTCGAGCCAATAGCAAGCGGAAGAGCGCCCTTGGCAATGTGGCGTTGCCGCGGCGGACGACCGAAGCGACGATGCCAGCCCCGTGGCGACGGACGCGAACGATCTTGACGTTGGCCTGGGTGCAGCGGACCAGGGTGACGGCCAGATCCGGCTTTTTGCTCGTGTCGACGAGGTAGGACGAGATGCCACCGCGGTGGGCCATCAGCTCGAGGACGCCATGGTGGCGACGGGCGCGGGCACGGGCACTTCTGGTCCGGAAACCAAGGACGAGAAGCACGGATTGAACCAGGGCTCGGGCCGGCGAGTACTCACCAGATCGCTTGGCCGGCCTGATCGGCTGTCCGTCCAGGTAGTCGAGAGCCTTGCTCCATTCGGGGCATGACCCGACCCCAGCGCCACATGTACAGCTCGCTTGGTGATCGGTGGCGAGCTCGGGCAGCCGAGCGACTTCACCCAACATCACGCCATCATTGGACTGGGCCAGGATCCGACCGACGACGGTGCTCCCCGATCGACTCTCGCCGACCACATAGACATAGGTTGGCTCAGGCTGCATGCCAGGCCTCGACGATGTCCTCGTATCCAAGCCGTGCCAGCAACCGAGCGTCCTCTTCCAACAGTTCGGACCATTGCTCGGCGATCCAGTCGTGGGATCCCGTGGTTGGAGGACCTTCATTTGTGGGCTGGGTCGAGATAGGAACCCCGTCGACAGGCCACTCGATCCCGAGGTGATTGGCAACCCGTGTCAACTCAGCGGTCGGCTGCCTGACGCACGTTTCGAGTGTCTGGACCAGTATCCGCTCCTGGTCAATGGCGGACAACACGCTGCGCAGGCATGAGCCGTAGAGGGACCGCCAGACGAGCGACTGCAGTTCCCCTTGCGATAGCTGGCCGTGCCGGGTTCGTTGATAGTCGATAGCAGATGATATGCGATGCCTTGGATCACGTAGCAGAACCAGGAAGCGGGTCTCGGCCGGCAGCAGGGTCAGGCGATCGATGGCATAGGGATTGGAGAGATATGAGGGTGTCCATTCACCATTGATTCGACTCCCAGAATCAAATTGGGCTTGGTATAGATCGAGCAACCGGGACTCATCGTTGGAGTCGGCCGGGCGGTCGAGCACGTGGAGCTCCTTCAGCCCGCTCACGGGAGGGGACACATCTGGTAGCAGCATGATCTGGCTGAACCACCAGGTCGTCCCACAGCGCTGGGCCCCGAGTCCGACGAACGATGGAAAGCAACCGCGGTCAACGAGCTTTCCCATGAGGCCAGCCCACCCGACCCTGGCGCTCTGCACGGAAGCTGAGATGCCGAGTCTGCGTCCGCTACGACGCATCGAAGCCCCTAACTGGGCGCCGGTACTCCCGAACATCCTCTCAACCTGGCGTAGATCGCTTGGTACCTGGCCTGAACGGCACTGGCATTCCAGGGGGCGGTCACCTGCTCGGCCAAAGGAAGAGCTGCAACACCGTCGAGGTCGACAACAGCTCTGGCCAACAGGTCGAGGTCGAACTCATCGACCACGGTTCCGAAGCCCCCGATTCTCTGGATCTCGTTTGCTCCTGCGACGGGGAAGGTGGCGTAGGGAGTACCGACGAGGGCGGCCTGGAACAACACCTGGGGCAGACCCTCGGCGCGGCTCGGGAGCACGACGACATCGGAGGCCCGCATCAGCACGGGAACGTCGCCACGATGGCCAAGGATGCGGACCTCCAGGCTTGACTCAGCCCGAGCCTGATCCTCGATGAGCGGACGCAACGGCCCTTCGCCGGCCACCAGCAACAGCACCTCTCTCGGGTGGCTACGGGCGATGCGAGCACCGAGATCGACGAGCTCGTTTGCCCCCTTGCGCTCATCGAGTGATCCTGCGAAGCAGACGACCAAGCGCTCTTCGTCGCGATCGAGGCCACTCTGTTTGCGGGCTGATTCCTTGCTGAGGCCAGCGACCGTCCTCAGTTCGGCGAGGGGCTGACTGGACCGCACGACCTCGATTTTCTTCGAGGCGACACCCGAGCGCCGGACAGAGGTGCCGACCTCTTCGCCAACGGCAGCAACGGCATCGACCTTCCAGGCCGTGGCCAACTCGGAGAGGTAGTGAACCGACGACTCGAGTCGGCCGAATCCTTGACCATAGTTCTGCATCGATGCGGAGTGAATGAGCCGGTATGGCGAGGAAGGCCGGGCCATCAGCAGCAGGCGAGTGAGGACGGCAGCTTTCGACTGGTGGGTATGGATGATGTGGGGGCGCGCCAGGGAAATGATCGCCTTCAGCGCCCGGAGGGCTCGCCGGTCGGATGAGGGGCTGATTGGCCTGACCAGCTCGGGCACCTGCAGGACGAGGGTGTCTGGCGTCATGTCTCTGCTGATCGAGTCCGGGTCGAGCTCAGCACCGACAACGACCAATGCCGCCCTTTCGACTGCGTCGACTGCATCAAGCAGGCGTTGCTGTGATCCGCCGTTCTGATAGCGGGTGATGACATGGAGCACTCGCACCGGAGAATGCCACCCATTGAGCCAAGCCACCACGGCCGATTCTGTTGCCGGGTCTAGATCCGGTTGCCAGACAAGGGCTTCGACCCCTTGGCGCCGCAGCCCGGATTCGAGCCCAACAGCCTGGCTCGGCGTCGGAGCCGACGAACTCACGCTACCCGCTCGCTCTCGACCATGTTCCACCAATCCCAGAGGGCGTCAACGCCGTCGGCAATTGACGTGCTCGGCTGGAAGGCGAGGAGCCTCTGGAGCTTGTCTGTGCTGGCATAGGTGCACCGAAGCTCGGACTCCGGGCAAGGCGTTGACACCAGGTTGGCCGACCGCCCGCTGACCTGTTCAAGCTGGTTGATGAACTCGCGGACCGGCTGAGGCGAACCGCGGCCAAGGTTGATTATCTCGAAGCCGAGTGGTGTGTCGACACCGAGCGTGAGGCCGGCCACGACATCGTCGATGTAGGTCCAGTCGCGGGCCAGGTCGCCCTCGAAGAGAGGGATCTCGCGGCCATGACTGACGCTGTCCAGCAGCAGTCTTGGCATCATGTCCGGCCGGCCAAAGGGGCCATAGACCGTGAACAAGCGAAAGACCGTGATCTGCATGTCGTACAGCGACGAATACGTGCCGGCAACGAGTTCGGCCGATCGCTTGGAGGCGGCGTAGGGATGAGGGGGGACCGCACAGGAGTCGGTCTCTACGAATGGGACCGGAGCCGTGTGCCCGTAGACCGATGATGTCGAGGCGATGACCAGTTGCTCGACCCCAGCATTGCGACAGACGTCGAGGACATTCTGGGTCCCCATGAAGTTGGTCTCTATGTAGCGGCGGGGAAACTCGAGACTGTTCCTGACCCCGCCAATACCGGCGAGGTGGACAACTGCGTCCGGCCTGACGGTGTCGACACACGGAGAGAACTGATCGAAGTTCCGGATGTCGGCCTCCTCGAACATGGCCCCAGCCGCCCTGAGCCGGCGCACATTCCCTTCCTTCTGGTCGCGGGAGTAGAAATTGTCGAAATTGTCGACCCCGACCACGTGGCGCCCTTGCGAGGCCAGTTGTTCACAGAGATGACCGCCGATGAAGCCAGCCGCTCCCGTCACGAGTACACGCTCAACAACAGACATGGGCTACGAGCGTGGTGCCGGTCGGCGGTCGGCGCGGCCCGGGGTCGAGGCTGCGGTCATGGGGATTCCGAGGATCACGGTCAGAACAACGGCAGCCGCTAGGTACTGCTTTAGCGACATCGGAGCGCGGCCAATCGTCACGGTCAGTTACCCACCGGCGCAGCAATCCTGCCTCCACGCCATACAAGGACACCGCAGTACCTCGAGCGGCGCCGCCGCCTGTCTCTTGCCATGGGGGGTCGCCTCTCTCATGAGCCTGGAACGAATTTGCCGGTATCAGCGTCTAGCAGCATACAGAACCGTGGTCTTCAATGGAGGCTACAGCCACCCGTGCCCCATGGCTGTCGATCAATCACGTCGATTGTTCAACCCGTACGACCTGCCAACTGTAGCCAGCGAGGGGCACGGAGGACCATGGTCGATCGCTGGCCCCAGGTACATTGACCCGGCTCCAGCGGACCCGGTGCGTTGTACGGTGCATCTAGGCGGACGGAAAGGCGACACATAAGTGAAGGTTGGCGGGGCACATACGCGCCTCTTGCAGGGTGGGGAACCGCCCCCAGCGCTGGTGACTGGTAGAAGCACTGACTCGTTCGCGATCGGTGTCCGGCCGCGCTCGTCGAGCCACTCAGGGGGGCGAGCGGACTTCGTGCCGGGACTTGCGCCAACACCTGGCGTCGTCGGCATCCTGCCTGCCCCCAGCCTGCTGACCCCAGCACCCCACCTGGTGGTCCAACAAAGACCATCTCAGGACTGGGTATGGCCCGACGATGCGCCGCCTGTGGCCGCTCGTCTGCTGGTCAGGTTGTTCGATCTCGTGGTTGCGACGGTTGGACTGATCCTGCTCGG
>JAAETV010000097.1 GCA_024227975.1 Actinomycetes bacterium | reverse complement strand
GTGCCCAACTGCACTGACGTCGGTGGTGTTCTCCCGCCGGACACACCTACTGGGACGCCACCCGGGGCACCGGGCAGCGTCACGGCTGTAGGAGGGGACCGCACCGCCACTATTTCGTGGGCAACACCGACTCCTGGGACCTCTGGAATCGATGACTACAATGTTCGAATCACCGGGGCGGCTAGTACGAGCTTGAGTTTTTCCTCACCGTACGTGTGGACGTCGCTCGACAATGGCACCTCCTACAGCTTCGAGGTAAGGGCTTGTAGCAATCGTCAGGGCTGTGGCCCTTGGGGCTCTCCCAGCAACTCCGTCACACCATCTACGAGTGTCGCTGTCCCGCCGGGGGCGCCGACGAACGTCGTCGCTGTCGCCGGCGACGGCAGCGCCGATTTGAGCTGGACGGTGCCTGTTGATGTCGGTTCGGGCATCACCCACTATGAGGTTGACAGCCTGACTGTAGGGTCGAGTCCACACACGGTCACCGGGCTCACGAACGGCACGCCGGTCTCGTTTACGGTGAAGGCGTGTAGCAATACTCTCTGTGGTCCGGGGATTGTCAGCAATACGGTGACGCCGTCTGGCCCGCCGGTGTCGGCCCCCGATGCCCCCACCGGCGTCACCGCGACCTCGGGCGACCAGTCAGCAAACCTGTCCTGGCTCGCACCGAATGACGGCGGATCACCCATCACCAGCTACCAGGTGATGGTCAATCCGGGTGGTTCGATCCAGACCGTCGGGTCGACCAGCTATCTCTGGACCGGGCTCACCAACGGGTTGACATACAATTTCACGGTCAGCGCATGCAACGCTATCGACTGTGGTCCCTTCAGCGCACCGAGCAATTTTGTGACACCGTGAGCGACACGCGTTATCGGCGTCATCACGATTGGCTGCGGCTAATGCTCGACCATTGGCTCTCGGGAACTAGAGGTCTAGCGGTAGCTTTCGATGACCTCGCCGAAGCCGTCTGACCGAGACACCGGCACCAAGGCCACTGAACTGCGCCAACCGATCGACCAACGCAACAGTGCCCCTCAGCGGCCATTTGGGCATCTACTGCGGCTTCCCGCTCCCGACTAGCGGTCACGGCAAGGTGGCGCCTTGGATCTGAGCGGGGTCTGGTGCGGTGGGGGACGCGGCTGACGCTGTCAGGTTCACGCGAAACTCCGTGATCTGAGACCCGCTACGGCTCGATCTCGAGTCCGAGCGTCTCGATCGAGGCCTGGGCCTGCGACCGGACACGATCGTTGCCGTCGTCGAGGAGGCGACGCAGGCAGGCAGCCACTTCGGCGACCACCTCGGGTGGTGGCACGATCTTGCCGAGGGTGTGCGCGGCTTCGCTGCGGACGTCGGCACGGGTGTCGGCCTGCAGCTCGATGACCTGGCGGATGACGTCGATCGGGATGCGCTTGCCTCGCAGGCCGAGGTCGCCGATCTGGAACACGGCCTTGTAGCGGTGGTCGCCCGATTTGCCCTGCTACGACCCGCCACCGGGTTCCGGGGGCGCACTGTCGGGGCCAGCGTGTCGGGGGTGCAAGCTGTGAGCTGGGGAAACACTCTCAGGAACCCTGGATGTCTAAGCTTTGGACCTTTGCGTCAGACCCGGTGCCTGATCCCTATCTCTTGATCCGGGTGACGATGAGGCCAACGAACGACGGTCCGGAGCCGACGAACCACCAGCCGAGGTGACGTCCGCATGATCCGCACTTGGCGTACGACCAGGCGTAGCCCGGGAACCATGATGCTTCGGTGGTGAGGTCACCAGCCGCTGAACAACCGGGCGCTTCACGGAAGCAGGCGATCGTCCAGGAGTAGCCGGCCGGGTTGCGCAGGGTGTGTTCGTGGCTCCCGGCCCGGACGATTGCGGCTGCCGGCTTGGTGAGCTGGTTGTCGCACGAGGAGCAGCGGACGATCTCGTCGAGGCGGCCTTCGACATCGGTGACATCGATGGCCTCATCGATCTCCTCGTCGACCGAGGGGGTTGTCCCGACAGCTCCGGTCATTGGTCTCCTACTCGTCCGGAGTGCCGTACTCCGGGTTGGCGGGGGTGTTCTCGTTGAGAGGGTAGATGGGGCGGCGCAAGTTCTCGAACGTGAACAGGGGAGTTGTCGCCGCTGGTCACGCCAACACCGTTGCACATGATTCGAGCAGCGGCGGACGGTAACGTCACAGACCATGGAACTCGGCCAAGGGTCACTCGCAGGCCTCGCTCGACTCAGAAACTTCGAACGGCGCAGGCTCTCCTCATACGACCGCACTGGCGGTAATCACGATTTCGTGGCGATCGACCCGGGCGAGACCCACACCTTCGGCGAGATCGAAGGTCCAGGCTGTGTGAAGCACATCTGGGTCACCCTGATGGCCTTGCCTGACGAGGAACACATCCGACGGGATGTGGTCTTGCGGGTCTACTGGGACGGCGAAGACACCCCATCGGTAGAGGCACCGATCGGAGACTTCTTCGGGGTTGGCTTCGGACTCCGCAGGAACTTCACATCATTGCCGCTGCAAATGAGTCCCGAGGACGGCAAGTCGATGAACTGCTGGTTCCCCATGCCATTCGCCGAGGGAGCGCGCTTCGAGGTGGTCAACGAGTCGGCCGCGAGACTGATCTTCTTCTTCTACGTCGACTATGAGGAGTACGAGCGACTCGAGGACGGTCTAGGCCGTTTCCATGCGCACTACCGCCACGTTCCCACTAGTGCCGGCATAGCCGCGACTCAGGGCTGGACGCGAGACGACTACGGCTATTCCGACAGTAAACCCAGCGGCTCGGGCAGGGCCCTGGAGGGGCCGTGGAGGCACCCAAATCTGTCGGGGGACGACAACTACGTCATCCTCGACGTTCAAGGCAACGGTCAGTACGTCGGATGTGTGCTCAACATCGATGTGGTCGACCGGCAGGTCAACGACTGGTACGGCGAGGGTGACGACATGATCTTCATCGACGGTGAGGCATGGCCTCCCAGGCTTCATGGCACGGGCACCGAGGACTATTTCAACACCGCGTTCTGCCCCACCCAAGAGGTCAGCCAGCTATACCACGGCATCACCGTGTACAGCGGCACGCCCGAGTGGCCTTGGAGCGGCAAGAACTCGATGTACCGATTCCATGTGGAAGACCCGATCCGATTCCGAAGCAGCATAAGGGTGAGCATCGAAACTGGCCACGCCAACGCCCTGGCCAACGACTACTCGAGCGTGGCCTACTGGTACCAGACCGACCGCGCTGACGCTCTGCCATCGATTCCACCAATCGACCAGCGACGACCTCGGTGACGGGTGTCGCGCAACCTACGCGGTGCAGCGCCGATGCGGCGACGCACCGGTGTCCTCTCAACTAATTTGGTTGCCCATTCTCTGGCAGCTTGGCGGCGGACGCGATCGGTAGGAAGGGCAACCAGCGCTGGTCCTGCACAGTGATCGGCGCGATGGCGTTTGGGTGCGTGAAGAGGTCACTTTGGATGAGGTCAGCGATCGCTCGAGGGTGGTCGTACTCGACAATGAACACCGCGTCCCAGTCTCCGGGATTCAGCTCGGAGTCCTCGGGAGCGGCCGACGGCGCGAACGCACCCGGGAACGCTCTGCCTAGGTAGAAGGCTTTCGCGTAGCCGGTGGCTTCACATGCTGGAAGCCAGTGCTCTGCGTACAGCTCCTCGCAGCTGAGGCCCGAAGATGCCAGAGGGTGCCCTTCGGGGTACTCCGGGGCTGGTTTGAACCTGACGAGATTGATGCAATGCACCGTGCCCGTGTCTTGCTGCGCCTTCATGAACTCGACGAAGGCCTGCATTCGGTCCGCCATCGTGACGCCACCCCCAGTGATCCGATCGGGCTCGTGGACTGACTAGTGGACAGACTATAAGTGTCGGTGTCGCGGTCCACGAACTGGGCCGCGCACTGGCCAGCCGGCCCGCGGTGGGGGAGGGACGGCCATGCAACCTACTCCTGTGACTGGTGTGGTGAGGCCCGCTTCCCGTTCGCGACCGGATCGGTCAGCGCAACAGTCCCCTTGGACGCCTATTGGTCAATGGCCTTGAAGAATGCGTCTTCTCCTGCAGTATTGAATGTGTTGTAAATACTCCCATCACATGGGCTGCTGCGGTCGCTAGCTGGCCAGAGTGGCGTACACCACATCCAGCGGTCCCAATCACCATACAACAGCCCAGCGGCACCGGCGCCGATTGCGGCAGTGGCTTCGCCGTATATGGTCTCAGTCGACCCGATTGTTCCTGGGCAATCCTGCGATAGGTCAAAACAGTCGAACATGAAGTACGTCAACTCGCCGGCAAAGACGGGCCTACCGTTGGAACTGCTGATTGAGTCCCCAATATCGGAAGATACTTTGCTGGCCCCGGCGCCGTGGCCCGTTTGCGGAGCAAACACATCGAGCCAAGGCTCATCGATATGTGTCATAGCTCTATCAAGCGAGACTATCCAACCAATTGGTGCAGAATGGTAGGCAACATCTTGGTGTGCTCCTTCTGACTGTAGCCCGTCTCTAAGAGCCGCCCACGTTGAGGCATGCTCGATATCATCCAAACATGAACCATTACCACTGGAGCCTTGATCTCCACCGAACACCCAATAATCAACGGCGCCAGCATGATCGAGACTACCAGCAATTTGCTCTCCCAGGATCCGAGCGTTTGCGGCGTCCAGCCGTGGTGACGACAAGCACAGATATTCATTGGCCCAAGCTACAACTAGGCCATGCCGTAGGCCCAGTTCCCTGGACTTGGCGAGAATATGGTTCAGCCTGGTGATGTAGCCATCGGTCAGAATGAAGTGGTCATCTTCGATGGTATAGGCGGGGCTACCGCTACCATCATTTACAATATTGTATCGTTGCGATTCGCGATCGCTCCATGGCATCGGCAGTACCGTGAACCAAGCGCCATCGAAGCCTCGTTGCGCGAGGTGGTATAGGTAGTCGTCGATCTCTTTCTCGCTGGCCTGGGTCGCCATCATCCAGGCCGTATCAAAGAGACGCAAGCCCTCGGCGTCCGATGTTGTGCTATCGCCGTCGGCCACAGATTGAGCATCTTGAACTCCAGAAGTGGGGGGACTGGTCGATAGTGGGGCTCTGATTGTCGTAGTTGTGTCTCGGGTTGTTTCAGCTGTTTCTACTTCCACATTTACCGGGGTATTTGTCGTTCGGATCGTGAACAGTAGAACAAGTATTGTGAGTAGAATGCAAGCAGCTACAAATCCGATTAGGAGTCTGCTGATTCCGCCAGTCCGTTGTGGCTGCGTGGTTGAGTCGGTCATGTTTCGGTGGATTGTAGACGAGTAGGTAGTCGGTAGACTACGGGCTATCACGACGGATATTGGGCTGATTGCGTGGGAGGCTCAGCCGAAGCTTGGTGCGACCAGGTTCGAGCGGAGAGCCCGCGTTCCACTGTCGCACTGGTGATTGTCAAGGGAGCGCCCAGCAGATCAGTGTCGGAGGACCGGCACATGGTCCTCATCCCGTCCAGACAACCCCCGATCGGTGGATGGTTACCCCAAACAGACGGTCGATTTCTTCAGACGCGCCCTCCTAGGCACCCTGCTAGCCTCGCTTGGCGTGAGCGAACCGATCGAGCTGGGCATCGAGGGCTTGAGCCGCGCCACCCGGCTCGGTTCCGGTGGTTTCGCCGTCGTCTACCGGGCGTGGGACGAGCAATTCGATCGGTGGGTGGCGGTCAAGCTGTTGCAGAACCTCGATGATGCGGGGCGTCGCCGGTTTGAGCGGGAGCTGAGGCTGATGGGCAACGTCTCGGGTCACTCAAACGTGATCACACCCCACCGCTTCGGCTATACAGCCACCGACGCCCCTTATGTTGTGATGGAGTACGTGGCCGGCGGCTCCCTCCACGATCGGCTGGTGGCCGATGGCCCGATCTCGTGGCAGGAAGCGGTCCGCCACGGCATCAGTATTGGTGAGGCGCTCAGCTACGGCCACCACCGCGACATCATGCACCGCGACGTGAAGCCGGCCAACATCCTGGTCACGGAGGACGGGGTGGCCAAGCTGGCCGACTACGGCATCGCCGCCGTCCGCCAGGCCACGGCTACCCAGATCGCTTTCACCCTGGCCCACACCCCACCGGAGACCTTCAGCGACGGCTACGACCGGCGCGACGAGCGCTCGGATGTGTACTCGCTGGCCTCGACCATCTACACCGCAGTGACGGGGCGGACGCCCCATGAGATCGACGGGATCGATTCCGAGCCCGCCCTCATGCGACGCATCGAGCAGCATTCGATTGCCGAGCTCACGGTGGGACCGGCCGAATTCCGGGCCGCGATCGGCAAAGCCCTGGCCAAGGATCCGGCCCATCGCCAACCCAGTGCGGCCGACTTCGTCGACGAGCTTCGCCAGGTGCTCGACGGTGGACGGCCGGCCGCAGATCCGGCTCTGGCCGCACTCTCGACAAGCGTAGAACCCACGATGGCGGAAACACCCAGCGTCGTCCACACCACTAGGGCGGCGACCGGAGCATCGAGGAACAGTCAGCGGTTGTGGGCGGTGGCTGCGGTGACGGCTCTCCTGGTCGCGGCCGGTGTGATTGGGGTGTTGATTCTGATCGACGGCCCGAATGGCGACGAGTCGACCGATATCACCGCCACCAGCGACGACGCGCAGCCCGTGTCAGATGTGACTACTACGGACCCTGGCAACGGCAGCACCACAACGCCGGTTGCAGCTGGCAATGGGGCGGTGATCGGATTGGTCTACGACATCGGCGGTCGAGGCGACCAGTCGTACAACGACTCCGCCGCCGCTGGTCTCGATAGTGCCGTCGTCGACCTGGGCATCGAAGCGTCCGAGGAATCCGCCAATGAAACCGGCTCTGACCGCGAGGAGCTGCTGAACCTCCAGGCCATGTCGAACGAGCTTGTCTTCGGCATCGGCTTCCTGTTCGCTGAGCCGATGACGAACGCGGCCACCGCCAACCCCGATGTCAACTTCGCCATCATTGATGATGCCTCGATCGACCTGCCGAACGTCGCCGGTCTCGTCTTCGCCGAGCACGAGGGCTCGTTCCTGGTCGGCGCAGCCGCCGCCCTCAAGAGCGACAGCGGCACGATCGGCTTCATCGGTGGTGTCAACATCGAGCTCATCCAGAGGTTCGAGGCTGGGTTCATCGCCGGAGCCAGGGCTGTCGAGCCCGACATCGTGATCGACTCCCAGTATCTGACGGAGTCCCCCGACTTCACCGGCTTCAATGACCCAGCGGCGGCCCAGGTCGTCGCCCAATCGATGTACGAAGGCGGGGCCGATGTCGTCTACCACGCCGCGGGTGGTTCGGGGTCGGGTCTGTTCCAGGCGGCCATGGAGTTCTCGGAGGCCAACGACACCCATGTGTGGGCCATCGGGGTCGATTCCGACCAGTACCTCACTGCCGGTGAGGACGTGCAGCCCTACATCCTCACCTCGATGCTCAAACGAGTGGATGTTGCCGTCCGCAGTACGATCGAGGCTCAGGTCGACGGTAGCTTCACGGCCGGACGTCAGCTGTTCGATCTGTCGGTCGACGGGGTCGGCTACTCCACCTCCGGTGGTTTCGTCGACGACATCACCGATCGCCTCGACGAGCTGAACCAACAGGTCATCGACGGGACGATCACGGTTCCGACCACGCCCTGATTTCGCCACCTAGATGGGGTGGTTGGTGCGAGCCCGACTCGTTGACTTCGACACCCGTTCGTGACTACGCCGGAGGAATGATGCCACTGACTGTGCGAGGCACGATCATCCAGACACCAACACCAGGCCACATCGAGGTCCTCGAGGATCATCTCGTGACCGTCGACGATGGTGGGGTGATCGTCTCCGTTGTCTCCGCCGTGGGAACAGACGCCGACGTGAACCTGGCCGAGAACTCCCTGCTCTTCCCCGGCCTGATCGACACCCACATCCACGCGCCGCAGTGGCCCCAACTAGGGACCGGCCTCGATCTTCCCCTCGAGGAGTGGCTGTTCGAGTACACCTTCCCGCTCGAGGCCCGCTTCGCCGACGAAGGATTCGCTCGCCAGGTGTGGGCCGCCATGGTCCCCCGCCTCCTCGCCCTCGGAACGACCACGGCTGTCTACTACGCCTCCACCCACGAGCCGGCGACCCTGGCCCTGGCCGAGGCCTGCGTGGAGCACGGACAGCGTGCATTCGTAGGACGGGTGGCGATGGATCACCACGACGGCACCCCGGAGTGGTACCGCGATCAAGGCGCGGCCGAAGCCGTTGGGGCGAGTGAGCGGTCGATCCATGCGATCCGTGGACTCGACAGCGCCCTCGTTGCTCCGATCATCACGCCAAGGTTCATCCCCGCCTGCACAGATGCCGCCCTCGAAGGGCTAGGTGAGCTGGCGGTTGCCAGCGGTGCTCTCGTCCAGACCCACTGCTCCGAGAGCGACTGGGAGCACGGGTATGTGCTGGATCGCTATGGTCGTACCGACACCGAGTCACTCCACAGCTTCGGCCTCGTACGAGATCACACCGTGCTGGCCCACGCCACACACCTGACAGCGGCGGACCGCAGGATCGTCGTTGGTGCCGGTGCTGGCGTGGCGCACTGCCCACTGTCCAACTCGTACTTCGCCAACGCCGTCTTTCCGGCCCGGGCCAGCATCGAGGGAGGGCTCAGAGTCGGTCTCGGCACCGATGTGGCCGGCGGTTCGACGGCCTCGATGCTCGCCCAGTGTCAGCACGCCGTCACCTCCTCCCGCATGCTCGAGGATGGCGTGGACCCCGGCGGTGCGACGTCGCGGTCCGATGCCAGGATCGACGCCGCCACCGCGTTCTGGATGGCGACGGTGGGAGGGGCTGATCTACTCGGCATTCCGGCGGGACTCCTGGCCCCCGGGCGCCTCTTCGACGCCTTCGTGGTCAAGACTGACCGTGACACCAGCCTCAGCCCCCCGGGGGAGGCCGATGACCACCATCGCACCTTCGAGACGATCATTTGCGGCTCGGCGGTGTGCGCCATCACCCAGGTCTGGGTCGGGGGAACTGATGTGACGCCCCGGAGACGCTCGGAACCGAATCCGTCTGGTCCCGAGTGAGCCCCAATGCCGGTGTGTGTCGAGGTGCTTCTAGCAGTCGACGATGTAGGGCTCGAATGGCACCTTGGATAGCACCTCGTTGCCGTCTTCGGTGATGACCAGTGGCCGTTCCATCCGGAGGCCGCCTACCCCGGCCAGATTGGCTGTGACCGCTATCTCTTGTATGTAGTTCGGCTCGAGTACATAGTCGGGGTCAGAGACCCCTGGTATCTCCACATCGGTCAGGGTCGGATACCACTCGTCGCCCATATGACCGATCCCGTGCCCGAAACCGCGGATGAATCCGGCCCAACCCTGCTCGGCGACGAACTCGCGCGTGCGGCGCGCCACCTCGCCCAACGTCCGCCCCGGTTGCATGTTCTCGACCAGCTTGTGGCAGGTCGCGGAGAACCCCTCGATGACACTTCGTTGGGCGGGCGTAGGCTCACCGAGGACCGCATTGTGGGCAACATCACCGAGCATCAAGCCGTACATGGCGTGCAAATCGATGAGAACGAACTCGCCCCTCTGCACCAACTTGTCGGTGGCCGGGGTACAGGCGCCCGTCCAGGTACGCGGACCCGACGCAATCTCCTGACCGCCGGTGAAAGTCCAGGCAAACTCGCTCCCCGCGTCGCGCATGGCCTTCTCGGCCACCCCGGCGATCTGCTTCTCGCTCATACCAGGCCGAAGAGACTGGGCAACTGCATCTTGTCCACAGTCGACGATCGCAGCTGCCTGTCGCATCAGGCTCACTTCGGCGTCCTCTTTCACCATCGTGAGGCGATCCACGATCTTGTGGCCGTCGATCAGGGTGGCTTCGGGAAGAGCCCCCTGCAAGTCCTCGTATTCGCCCCGGGTGATGAAGCCCTCAGGAAGATAGACCGACGACCCGTCCTCGATCCCGAGTCGACCCCCGGCGAGGCCGAGCTCGGTGATCTGGGCCCCAACGGTAGCCATCATGGATTGGCGGGAATAACCGACAATATGGTCCAGCCACCCCTCCTGACCGAGGCGCACCGAGTCCATCGAAGGGCAGATCAGGATGACGTCACCCTCAGCCGGAACAATCACCGCACTACGCCACGGGCAGAAGGCGCCGCAAGCGTGGGTGACGGTCTTGAGTCTGGTGCCGATGAGGGCGTCGAGACCGGCCTCACCGACAGCAGCCTTCATCCGGGCCAGGCGCGCGCCGGGATCCATGTGCACCGTATACATCGGTCAACCTCCTGCGGGACAGCCGCGCCGTCAACCTATCCAGCCTCCGACTTGCGGCCAAAGTCGAACGCCCCAAGTCCAATAATCCACCCGTCACGCCATACCCGTTCCGTGCACAGGATTGGTGGGATCGTTTGGGTCGTCAGCGCGGGCCTGGCGTTCAGCTCAGACAAGGGAACCGGTCCTACGCCTTGGCCATCGACGGGCGCGATGAGTGTGATTCTCCTATGCGCACCCGCAAGGGATCATGGGTACCGCTCGACCACGCCTGTCACGTCCGGGGGCACTGGTGCTGTGGGTTCCTGGCGCGGTCCGGGCACTGGCACGCTGGCGGCGATGCGGAGCGGGATGACACCTGCCCAGGCGTCGAGCTCGTAGTCCTCCTCGGTCTCCTCGATCGGGGGTCCGGTGCGGATCTTGGCCGAAGCCTCAGCCAGGGGGATCCGGAGAACGTGGGTCTGTGCCCACTCGGCCTCGGTCGGCTCCCGAATGGCATCCCACCGATCGGGAAGGATGAAGTTGGTGATCGCGATGAGAGCGGCTCGCTTCTCCTCTTCATCCGATACGGCCTCGGCCACACCGAAGAGCACGACGGAGCGGTAGTTCATCGAGTGGCTGAGGATGCTTCGCCCTATGACGAATCCGTCGACAATTGCTACCGACACGGCAACCGGGATTCCTTCAGCCAGACTGCGCTGCATCCGGCTGGCCACGGAGCCGTGGAGGTACAGGTCAGAGCCGATGCGGCCGTGGACGGCGGGGATTGACACGGGTTGGCCGTCGTGCACGAACGCCACGTGGCACACCAGCGCCTCGTCGAGGATGGGGTTGATCGAGGCTGCGTCATAGTAGCCCCGCTCGGGAATGCGGCGGACACGGGTCCGCTCGGTCGGTGGAGTTCGATCGGCCATGTCACATCCTATTCTCGTCGATGGTCGCCGCCTCGACCAGTGATTCGCCGCGTCCGTATCGGGCGCAACAGCCAGTGCGGCCACCACGTACACTCCCATGGTCATGCCCCGAACCCTGTTCCTGGATCAGACCGGGCAGCTCGGGGGCGCCGAGCTGTCCCTTCGGGACATCGCTGCCCGCTATCGGACGAATTCTCTCGTCGTCCTGTTCGAGGACGGGCCGTTTCGTCGCATGCTGGAGGACGACGGCACGCCTGTCCGGGTCCTGGCCCAGGCCGGGCGGGGTGACGCCGGCTTCGGGGTCGCACGATCTAGTTCGCTGGGGCGGGGTCTGGTCGGGCTGGGCCGGATGGCGCCTCAGGTGACACGGGTGGCTCGGCTGGCTCGTGAGTTCGACCTGATCTACGCCAACACTCAGAAGGCGCTCGTTGTCGGAACCATCGCTGCCGCCGTCGCCCGGCGGCCGCTGGTCTTCCACCTCCACGATCTGCTCATCCCAGCCCACTTCAGCCCAGCCAATCGGCGGGCGTCGGTACTCCTGGCGAATCGGGCGACGCGTATCATCGCCAACTCGGCGGCCACCGTCGAGTCCTACGTCGCCGCCGGTGGAATCGGGGAGCGGACCGAGGTGATCGAATACAGCTTCGAGCCGCCAAGCCACCCGGTGGAGGAGCAACCGATCGACCGTGGGGCGAGGTTCGGGGTCGAGCTCGAACCGGAGGCGTACGTGGTCGGTTGCTTCAGCCGCCTCTCACCGTGGAAGGGCCAGCACGTCCTGATCGAGGCCCTCACCCACTGCTCCGACGACGTGGTGGCGGTGATCGTCGGCGGGGCCTTGTTCGGCGAGGACGACTACGCCGCCGGTCTCAGCCGTCAGGTGCACGACCTCGGGTTGGAGGGGCGGGTCCACTTCCTCGGTTTCCGGTCCGACGTTCCCCGGCTGATGGCAGCCTGCGATCTCGTCGCCCACACCTCGAACGATCCGGAGCCGTTCGGGCGGGTCATCGTCGAGGCGATGTTGAGCGGGCGTCCGATCGTCGCTACCAGTGCGGGCGGGGTTCTCGATCTTGTGGAGGATGGTGTCGACGGTCGGCTGAGCCGACCGGGTGACCCCCACCACCTGGCCCAGGTCATCATGGCGGGCCGGGCCGACCTCGAGGGCTCAGCGACCATGGCCGCCCGGGCTCGGGAGCGGGCTACGGCCCGCTTCGCCCCCGAGGTCATCGCCCCCCAGATCGACCGGGTCCTGCGCCAGGCGGCACGGACTCACCCGAGGAACGAGGTAGCTCCATGACTGACGAACCCGGTGCCTATGAGCTCCATGTCGAGGACACTGGCAACCCCGACGGTCCGCCGGTGCTGTTCCTCCACGGGTTCATGTCGAGCAACCTGCAGTGGGAGCCGAACCGGCATCGGCTCGGGGATGAGCTGCGGCTGCTGCTGACCGAACAACCTGGACACGGTGGGTCCCCTGGCCCCGATGACTCTGCGGCCTACCGGGCCGACTCCGTGCTCGACCAGCTCGACCATATTCGCAACGAGCGGAGCATTGATCGCTGGTGGCTGGTCGGCCAATCACTGGGCGGGGCGATGCTGATCCGCTACGCCCTGCGCCACCCGGACCGCGTGGCCGGGCTGGTGTTCACCAACTCACGGGCCGTGTTTGGCCTGGTCGGCAAGCAAGCGGGTGACCAGGATGGCGGTGGACCCCCGGCCGAACCGACTCGGGATCAGATTCGGGCCCTGCCCTATCATCCGAGCAACGCCAGTCGGCTCCCTGCCGACCTCAAGGCCCGTATGATCGAGGCGGCAGACTCCATGCCGCTAACGGTGTTTCGCCACCTTCCCTCGGGCGGCCCGTGGCACTCCACCGACGACCTCCATCGCCTCCAGGTGCCAACGCTGCTGATCAACGGCCGATTCGAAAAGGCCTTCCAGCCCTGCGTCGAGCAGGCCATGGCGGCCATCGACGATCTCCAGGTCGTCAACCTCGACGGTGGCCACTCGGTCAACATCGACCAACCGGAGGCCTTCAATCAGGCCATCATGGAGTTCATCAGCTCTCGGTGAGAGCGGCCTGGGTCTTGGCCTTTCTGAATCCATCAGCCACATCCTCCATGGTCCGGAAACTGACGCCATCGGCGGATGCCATGTGGTCGATCAGCCGCTCGAGCATGAGCATCCTGCTCCCCCGACCGATGCACTGGGGGTGTAGGCAGAGAACGTGAACCCCCTCACCGAGCCGCTCGTTGAGGTAGTCGAACTCGGCTGCCCAGATGTCGTACACGTCGTTCGGAGGCCGCAAACCCTCCTGCCGGGGTTGGTTGGGACTGAAGTAGGGCCAGTCATCCAGCGACAAGTCGAACGGCAACTCGACAAGATCGACCGGGTCGCCAAACTCGTGAGGACCATCGGTGCGGGCCACGTCACCCTTGCGGACCCAGGTCGGTTGCACATCGTGGGGCGACATCGACGAGTCATAGGAGAAGCCGTACTCCAGCATCAGGTCGACCCAGCGGGCCCCGAGGTTGCCGCCTGCGATCCGGCTGCCGGCCGGCGGCCGGCCCCATATACCTTCGATGCACGACATCCCCTTCTCCAGGATGGCCCGCTCGTCAGCCTCGTCCCGCTTGCTGGAGGGGCTCTCGTGGCAGTAGCCGTGGTACCCGAGCTCGTGCCCCTCGTCGGCAATGCGCTGGCACAACTCCGGCCAGGTGTCGATCGTATGGCCGGGCGTGAACCAGGTGGATGGGAGCTGGCGGTCGCGCAACAGGTCGAGTAGGCGCTCGGCCCCCACCGCCCCGAACTCGCCCCGGGCGATCAGGTTCGGCGAACGGGTGTTGCGGGCCCCGCCGGACCACGACGAGATCCCGTCAAAATCAAAGCTCAGACAGACAGAGACACTCATGAGTTGTTCCTTTCCAGAATCACGTTGCGTATCAGTCGAGCACACACCGCAGCCGTCGGTTGAATCATGTCGTTCCGTTGAATTCGTGGACCGCGTCGATCACCGCCAAGATGTTCTCCATCGGGGTGAGGGCCTGAACGTTGTGGATCGAGTTGAACACGAACCCCCCGCCCGGTGCGAAGATTTCGCAGCGCTCGAGGACCTCCTTTCGAACCTCGCCGGGGGTTCCGAACGGGAGTGTGCTCTGTGTGTCCACGCCGCCGCCCCAGAACACGATGTCGCGGCCGTACTCCTTCTTCAGGTGAGGTGCTTCCATGTTCTTGGCCGAGCACTGCACCGGATTGAGCACATCGAACCCGCACTCGATGAACGAAGGGATGAAGTTCTCCACCGACCCGCATGAGTGCTTGAAGGTCTTCCAGGTCGTGTTCTCGTGAATCCAGTCGTTGAGCCGCTTGTAGTAGGGGAACCAGAGCGTGTCGAAGGTCTCGAGCGAGCAGAATGCCGAGTTCTGGGTGCCGAAATCGGTCCCGCATGTCATGACCACGTCGAGCTGGTCGCCTACGCGACCGTGGATCCGCTCCAGGTTCTCGAGCGCGATCTCGACCTGAGCTTCGAAGATCGATCGCACATAGTCGGGTCGTTTCTTGATCGACACGTACCACTCGGTGATGTCGCGGATGCCCCGCGGGTGTTCGAGGTTGGGTGCTGTGACCAGAGAGATATCTCCCAGTGCCAGGCCCCCGAGGAGGGCTACGACCGCCCTGCCTGTGGTGACGGCCTCGTCGACGTCATGTTGGAAGTCGTCGAGGTCATCGTCGGTGACGAAGTTGAACTCCTCGAGGTTGTCGGAGGGGTCGAGCTCGGCTTCGACTATCTCTTCCTGACGAACAATCGTGTCGAAGAAGTGCCCGGTCCTGGGCATCCGCCCACTGGGTGGCGCGTCAATGTTGCCCAGCGGGTAGATGAGCGTGTCACCTCGGTCGTCGACAGTCGTGACGAAGTCGCCGGAAACAAGCACGTCGAGGCCGTGGTTCGTGGTCCACGGCTTCCAACTGTCATTGCGGAACCCGAACATCGTTTCTCGAGGTGGTACACCCTCCACATCGACCCCTATTGCCCTCTTCAGATCGTCGTCGATCATGCCCAACATCTGGTACGGCTCGTGCACCTTTATGGGAAGTCGTTCGAGCCCATAGTGGGAACGAAGCTGATCGACGATGGTCACATGGACTCCCGTCACAGGTGTGCTCCCAAAATCAATCGGGATGGCATCTGGTTCACGATGAGCCAATGTCTCTCGCACCCTTGATCGACTGGGCGTATTCGTGTCATTCGCTTCTGCGGTCATGAGAACCTCATCTCATCGATCGACGGGTTTTCGTCGGGTGGTGTGCCCTGATCCAAGGCCATCAATGGCTTCACGAATCCTGGAGTTGGGGATCGTCGCAGTCACCTTGGAACTAGCCCGATCGGGTGGCTAGGCCGCCGGCGTGGGTTTGATCCCTGTAACGAATCATGTCTCCACCAGTTTGAGTGCCGCACGCACTGCCGCGTTGGCGTTTTCGGCGTAGGCATCAGCCCCGTACGCCTTCGCAACCGCTTCGTTGACCGGAGCGCCACCGATGAGCACCTTGACCCTCTCTCGATGGCCGGATGACTCGATCGCCTCGATCGTCGCCTTCATGGACGGCATCGTGGTGGTCAGCAGGGCCGAAAGCCCGATCAGATCGGGATCGTGCTCCTCGATAGCCAGCGTGATCTCGTTGGGAGAAGCGTCGACTCCAAGGTCGATGATCTCGAAGCCGGCCCCTTCCAGCATTGCCGCTACCAGGTTCTTGCCAATGTCGTGCAGGTCGCCCTGCACAGTGCAGACCACAACCCGGCCCACGTACTGAGCGCCGGTGGCGGCCAGCAGGGGTCGCAGTGGCTCCAAGGCCGCCTTCATTGCCCGTCCCGCGGTGACGAGGTCGGGAACGAAGCTCTCTTGCGATTCGAACTGGCGCCCGGCCTCGGCCATTGCCAGCACCATTGCCTCGTCGATGATCACTTGCGGATCGACACCTTCGGCCAGAGCCCGACGGGTGAGCTCACCTGCCTCGTCGTCATCACCATCTAGTATCGCGTCGTAGAGCTGATCGAGGATCGCCATGATTGTTGCCTTTCGTTGAGTCACCATTCCCTCGTCCCGTCACCTGAGGATGGGATCATCGCAGTATCAATGACGTGGGCGGCGCTCCAGTTCTGTGAAGGGTGGGAGGGGCGGGGTCCAGCGGCGGCCTGGTCCGCCGAGGTTGACCACTACCTCGATGGGATCGCGTCCACGGCCGTACCATCGCAGCTGGTGATCGAGCTCCATGGTGGTCCAGCCGGCG
>JAAETV010000096.1 GCA_024227975.1 Actinomycetes bacterium | reverse complement strand
CCAGCCCAACATGCGGGAGTCCGATGACGCCGCCATCAGCCGAGCAACCGTCTTCGTCGACACGATTGCGGGTGCCGTGGTCGCTGGCGATTTGGCCCAACCCTTGGCCGATGGCGTCATAGTCGAATCGTCGATCATTGGCGACCTCGCCGCGCTGGCTACCGGCGAACATCCCGGACGGTCAACTGATGACGAGATCACCCTCTTCAAATCGGCGGGATTCGCCCTGGCTGATCTGGCGGCCGCCCGCCTCGCCCTTGGCCCCCGGCCGGCCTGACCGCCTACCAAGCCGGATGCTCCGGCCGCAGGGGATAGACCTTGGCCAGGGTCGAAGCGATACGGTCGGTCATGATCTGGGTCGACCCGTCGGTGTAGTTGGCGATTCGGGCCGCAGCCAGATGGCGGCCCAGCGGTATCTCGTCCCGCAGGCCGTTGGCTCCCATGGCCTGGATGCAGGCCGAGATAGCGGGTTCGGCCATCTCGGTTGCGAACTTCTTGGCGTGGGCGGCCTGAAGCATGGCGGCACGGTCATCACCGGTCGCGATCGAGCGGGCCGCGATCTGGGTGAGCCCTCGAGCCGCTTCGAGCTTGTTTGCGACATCGGCCAGCGACCATGCCAAACCCTGGTGAGCGAGTAGGGGTCGACCAAAGGCCTGGCGGTCAGTGCCGTAGGCCACAGCGTGACCCAGCGAGGTGCGGACCATGGCGCAACACATCGACGCCACATAGGTCCTGGCCCCGTTGATACTGGCCAGGGCGGCCTTGAAGCCCTCACCAGGCGGGGCCAGCAGGTCCTCGTCGGGAACAAAATGATCGACCAGCCGGAATCCGCCGGTCCCGATCAGGTGGCCGCCCATCAGCTGGTAGGGCTCGGTTCGCTCGAACCCATCACGCTGCCCGTCGACCAGGAAGCTGCCGATCCCCGCACCACCGGATCCAGGCTCGGTCTGGGCGTAGCAGACGACGATGTCGGCTTCGGCGGCGTTGGCAATCCAAGCCTTCTCGCCGTTGAGACGCCAACCTCCCTCGACCCTGTCGGCCTGGGTGGCGATGGCGGCGAAGTCGCTGCCGGTGCTCGGTTCGGTGAGGGCCGAGCAGCCGAATCGGCTCCCGGTGAGGAGATCATCGAGGTAGCGCTGACGCTGGCTCTCGGTGCCGCCGGTGGCCAGCCTGGCGGCCACATTGGCCGTGTTGACCAGGCTGAAGGTGAAGGCCATCGAGGTCTCGCACAACACGTCGATGACGGCCAGCTTGCCTAGGAAACCGATATCGAGCCCTCCATCCTCGACTGGGACCTCCAAACCCGCCAGCCCAAGGGCCGCCGCTTGGCGGAGGGCATCGACCGCCATCACCCGATCGTGTTCCCAGCGGGCCACCTCGGGATCGACGACCCTCTCACGAAATAGCCGAACCTGGGACAGTAGATCATCGAGACTCATTGCCGGACCGTACCCACCCCAGGTCCTCGGCCGCCAAGGAAGGGGCCCCGACCTCGCCTGTGACACACCAGCGTGACCTTCGGCCCTGGACATCAGCCCTCATCGAGGGGACAGTCGTTCGGATGGAGGATGAAGCGGTGTTTCGGGCCCGATGTCGGGCCTTTCTCGATGAACACGCTCTCGGGTCTCCGGCCCAAGAGCTCGACGGGGACCCCAGAGGAGATCGAGCCCTGGCTCTGGCCCGCCAGTTCCAAGGAGCCCTGTTCGACGCCGGCCTAGCCGGCCTCAGCCTGCCGAAGCAGTTCGGGGGTCAGGGTCTCACTGATCGCCATGAGAGGATCTGGAGAGAAGAGGCCTCTCACTACCCCCTCATCACCGAGGAGTTGTCGATCAGTCTCGGCAATTGCCTCCCCGTCATCGTCGAGTTCGGGACTGATGAGCAGAAGCACCGCCATATCGCGGCCACGCTGGCCGGTCGTCACGTCCTGTGCCAGATGTTCTCCGAGCCGGAGGCCGGCTCCGATGTTGCTTCCCTGCGATCTCGGGCTGTCAGCACCGGTGATGGGTGGTCATT
>JAAETV010000095.1 GCA_024227975.1 Actinomycetes bacterium | reverse complement strand
GTCGGCCCAGGCCCAGACCGTGGCGTCGACCTGCACCGTCGCCCCCGCCGTGAGCCGACTGCCGTCGAGGGTCTTGACCACGATGCGGTCGTTCGACTCGTCCACGTGATAGCTGCCGCCGGTGCCGTCGGGGCAGCCGTCCAGGGTGTTGGGCTGGTTGGGCTCGGGTCCCATGGTGCCGCGGCCGTCGAGCAGGGTGGTCGAATCGCAGGAGCTGCCGACGGCCAGGCAGGCCGGCGCCTGGTAGGTGCTGTTGTACACCGCGTCCTGGGGTGCTCCGAGGACCGCGAAGACCAGGTCGTCGCGGTCGTCAAAGGGGCCGGTCGAGCACGAGCTGGGCGAGGCCCAGTTGCGGAAGTTGGCGCGCACCGCCTGCAGGTTGCCGGCCGGCAAGGTGTACTGCGCCGACAGCGTCTTGACGCCGCCGGAATGCACATCGATGGTGGTGAATCTGGTCCACGACGGGTTGGTGGCGTCGGCGGCGTAGAAGAGGTCGAGATGGTCGCCCTGGCCCCAGGCGTAGACCGTGGCTTTGACTTCCACCGTCGCTCCCTCCGTGAGCCGACTGCCGTCGAGGGTCTTGACCACGATGCGGTCGTTCGACTCGTCGGAGTGGTAGTTGCCGTAGATGCCGTCGGGGCAGCCGTCCAGGGTGTTGGGCTGGTTGATCTCGGGTCCCTTGGTACCGCGGCCGTCGAGCAGGGTGGTCGAATCGCAGGAGCTGCCGATGGCCAGGCAGGCCGGCGCCTGGTAGGTGCTGTTGTACACCGCGTCCTGGGATAATCCGGTCACCGCAATGCCGGCGGCGTAGACGTCCCTCGAGTCGCCGCTGCCGCCATTCTCGTTGCGGTTGTCGGTGTAGATGGCGACGATGTCGTTGAGCACGATGTCCATGCCGTTGTAGTCCCCCCACTCGAAGCTATGGCTGATGTTGGGGGAGATCTCGGTGGTCACCCGACTCGGCGCGGTCCAGGTCACGGCACCGTCCGAGGACGAGCTATAGAAAAGGTCGACGCCGGTACGGTTGGCGACCCGCCGGGTGTCGTAGAAGATGACGTGCACCTGGCCGTCGGGACCCACCGCCAGCCACGGGCTGAAGCGGTCGACGTGGTTGGCGTCGGCGGTCTCGTGGGGGGTGGAGAGGCTCCAGGTGCTGCCGCCGTCACGCGAGTAGGCAACCTGGATCCGGGAGTGGTTGTCGGCCGCCGTGCTGCTCTGCGGGCCGGTGCTGTCGACCCAAGCGGCGTAGATGCTGTCGGCGAAGGGGCCGTTCGAGAGATCGGCGTCGGCCGATACGTTGATGAAGGCTTTCCGGGACTCCTTCGCCGGGATCGGAAAATGAAAACTCGACTCGGTCGACGCGACCTCGATCACCGAGCCGAAGCTGGCGCCGCCGTCGGTCGACTTGCGCACCAGGATGCGCTGGCTGATGTAAGCCGGCCAGACGTTGTAGACGTTACCGCTCTTGTCGGTGGCGACGTCGGAGCCGATGCCGCGCTGGTCGGTCGCCGACGAGAAGGCCTGGATCGACCAGGTGTCGCCGAAGTCGGTCGAGCGGGCGAACTGCATGACGTTCTTCTTGTGGTAGGTGATGTAGATGTTGTCGGCGTGGGGTGAGGTCGCGAACTTGTCGACGTGCACGAACTGCTTGTCGTTCAAGCTGTCGGTGGTCAGCTGCCGGCGCGAGCCCGAGAGATCATCCCAGGTCTGCCCGCCGTCCCGGGAACGGTAGAAGAGGACGTCGCACGACGCTAGGAGGCACTCGCCGAGGGCGGAGGCGTAGGCCAGGGAGCCGTCGAGGGACCAGTCGACCGTCGGGTCGCAGCAGGTGTTGCCCAGCGGCAGCTCCGGGGCCTGACTCCAGGTGGTGCCGCCGTCGGTGGAGTAGTGCATCTTCTGCCCCCAGCCCGGGCCGTTGGTACCGGCGATCACCTGATCGACGTTGGTGTGGTTGATCTTGATCGCCGATTCGGCGGCGCCGTTCGGGTTGGTCACCCGGACCTCGCCGAGCAGGGCTTTTTCGAGATCTTCCAGGCCGTACTCCT
>JAAETV010000094.1 GCA_024227975.1 Actinomycetes bacterium | reverse complement strand
GCTCGCATGGCGCGTCAACAATGGCGACGAGGTGATCGCTGAGATCGCCCTGGCCAAGATCCAGGCGACGACCACGTTCGAATACTGCGCCAGAGAGACGATGCAGATCTTCGGCGGCGCCGGCTATATGCAAGGCTCGGGGGTCGAGAGGCTCTATCGCGACGCGAGGGTGCTCCCGATAGGGGGCGGAGCGGAGGAAATCATGCGAGACCTCGCCATCCGGCAGATGAGGATCTGAGAACGAGGCGAGACAGGTGATTTCAGTTGTCGATGAAGAGGGCCTGGCGGCGGAGGCTGCCGGCTACGACTACCCGGAACTCGTCTCCAGTATCGAGATCGGTGATGGCATACCCACCGGCGAGGTCGGTGGCCACATACCGCTCATCGGGAGAGACGGCCACATGCCGCCCTAGAACACCGAACAGGATGGTGACACCGCGCTCAATGTCGACCATGCCGCCGCTTCGTGATCCGAAGTAGCCAAACACCCGACCACCGGGCGACACGAACGTGACCACGTCGACCTGTTCGAGGGGTACGAACCGGTCGACAGGGCTGAAGTCGTGGCGTGAGAGCCAGAGGAGGGTACAGACGGTCGGTTGTGAGCAGGTCTGAGTCAGGACGTAGTCATCGGTGACCCAGAGCAGGGATCCGTCGGACACCCGCCGGTAGCTCTCCCCTTCCAGCACGAACACCCCACCGGCATCTGAGGTCGCCACCTCGGGAGTGAGGCCACCCCGGGCCGTAGTCTCGATCCATTGGAAGGAGCCAGCCTCAACCTCCGATTGTCCGAAGGGTACCGTCCGCTCGATGGAGCCGTCGTCGAGATCGATCAGCTGCCACTGGAAGCCCTGGGCCCCCTCCTCGACCAAGACCCAGACCTGATCAGGTTCAGGACCATAGCTCACCGCTAGCGGCCATTCTCGGACGGAACCAAGGGCTCTCTCGTCACCATCAGGATCATCGAGGCGAACCGCGTGGGTGGCGCGACCTTCGACCCGGGACACCACCAACCACTCCCCCGTCGATAGCACCGGTGAACCTGTGGCCTCGTATTCGGTCCACTCCCCACGATCGAGGTCCAACCGGCTCAGAGGGCCGGAATCGCTGCCAACCAGCAGCGAGAACCCCACCGGGCCCCCGAGGGTCGCTTGTCCCGGCTCAGACAGGGGACGACGTTCGATGGTGAGCAGCGGCAGGCTCGTGGGGCTGGTTGCCACGACCTCGTCGTCGAGATCCTGAGGATCGGCCACGGTGTCTCCGACTCCAGCCAGTTCTTCGGGGTCGGAGTCGGGAGTGGTGGCCTCGGTCGGGCCGAGCAATAACCATGCGATGAGGGCCAAGAGGCCCAATCCTCCGAGACCAATGACCACTCGCCTCCAATCCGGAGACTGCGCAGCTCCAGGTCGGGTCTCAGAAGGGGGGGCCTCTAGATCAGGGTCGAGCCCTGGAAGCAGGGAGTGTTCATCGACGAGGCTCAGATCGCTCTGGCCTGTACTGGGGGCTCCACATTGGGCACAGTAGTTGTGGGTCCAGGGCAGCTCATGACCACACCTCTCACAGGCGACCAACTAGGACTCACCCCCTTCGACCTCATCGCTAGTGGGACCGAACAGGAGACCTGGCGTTGAGCGAACAGATAGATCGAGGCGAACGCTCTCCCCGTCGTCGGTCGACACCAATAGAGCCCCACCTCTGTATGCGACCGCGGCATGAGCCCCGTCAGGAGAGACGGCCACCTCCAAGGTGTTCTCGGGCAGATCGTGCTCCATCCCTCGCTCGGCGTCGAACAGGTGGAGTAGGTGGTCGGTGGAGGTGTACACCAGGAGACGACCATCGGCCGACACCGCCATGACATCGACGACGGGGTTGGTTGGGACAGCCACGTCGAGTGGGCTCCAGCCGATAGGAGTGAACCAGGTCAGCTCACAGTCAGCCGGGCCGGAGCAGGTCCTGATCAGAACCCGATCCTCGCTGGCGGCAACCGGAGTACCGGAATGCACCCTCTCGTAGAAGCCACTACGACGAGCGAAGACCCCACCAGCAGGTGAGGAGGTCAACGAGGGCCGGTAAGGAAGGTGCCATCCATCCTGGATCGGGGCCGCCACCGAATTGATCTCCCGGCCCGTCTCGAGATCGAGCTGGACCCATTCCAGACCCACTCCATCGGTGAACGTCAACAGCCAGGCCCGACCGTCTACCGCCCCCGGCTCGGTCGTGGACGGGAAGGGAATCACGCGGAGATCGAGATCGGTGACCACCAACCGGTCGAGATCGACGGCTGCCCCTTGGGGACCGGATTCGGTATCACGGGCCGCCACCAGCCACCTTCCCGAGATCACTAGAGGAGTGCCGGCAATCGGCAACTCGGTTTGGGCCCCGGTCCGTAGATCAACGGCAACGACGCTCTCGTCACCCCCGACGAAGAGGGTCAGATCGACCGGGTGACCGAGAGGAGGGTCGGCCACCACCGGGTCAGACGCGAATTCGGAGGCCGGCAGCGTCGTTTGGGCATCGTCGGGAGAGAGTCCAGAGTCAGACCCAAATCCCAACCAGAGGGCATACCCGACAACGGCCAACACGGCGACGACGGCGCCTCCAACCAGGATCCGCTGCGAGCCATAGGTGACCGCACCCGACGCCGAGATCGGCCTGGTGAGCAAGATTGACGGCTCGTCGAGGGCAGTGCCACATCGGATACAGAACCGATCGGTGGTCGGAGCGTCCTTGCCACAGTGGGGACACTCGCTCATGAGCTGATACTAGTTGCCTTCACCCCGTTGGGCAGAGCCGGGCACTACGGAGCCGGCTGGGCCAGGCTGCTGCGAACTCGATGGGGCCAATGGCTTGGTAACCAGACCAGCGGCGGACCATCGACACCATCGTTTTGAGAATGCAACAACCAGGCCTAGCCGGTGGAGCACACTCCAACTGGATCAACTGCCCCTTCTGCGAGTCGATCCAGCCTCCGACGATCAGCTACCTGCAAGTAAACAACGTTGTCGGAGGATCGACTGCCAGTCGATATACCTAATTGTCGTATACCCGTCGAATCCTTGATCTTTGAACCACATAGGAGGTGCGCTGATG
>JAAETV010000093.1 GCA_024227975.1 Actinomycetes bacterium | reverse complement strand
GTGCAAACACTCAGTGTCTGGGCCAACGTCAACGATCGTCAGGTGGCAGCGCCCGGCCACCTCGTCGAGGAGTTGGCGAACGATCCCGACTTGCACACCGAGCTTCAGAAGGCCGTGGACGCCGCCAACGTGTCGGTCTCCCGTGCGGAGGGCATCCGCACCTTCCGAGTCTTGAGGAGCGACTTCACGGTTACCTCCGGCGAGCTCACGCCGACAATGAAGGTGCGCCGATCGATCGTCATCGCCAACCACGCTGAAATCGTTCAGCAGATCTATGAACGAGACTGACCGCCCGGGAACTGACCAATATGAGGAGGCGGCACCGGCGAACCAGTCACACAATCGGTGTGCGTTCGTGCTCGGCGGTGGCGGGCGCTGGGGCGCGGTCGAGATCGGGATGCTGAGGGCGTTGGTCGAAGCGGGAATCCGGCCCGACCTGATCTGTGGTACCTCGATTGGCGCCTTCAACGGTGCCGTCTTCGCCTCCGCGGCGGACTCAGACGGCATTGCTACCCTCGAACGTCTGTGGGGTGGTGTGGCGGCCGACGACCTCCTCGGAGCCCGGCCCCTGGACCGAGCCAGAACCTTCCTCAAGTTGCGTGTCGCCGTCCAGGACCCAGGACCGCTCCGGACCCTCCTGGAGGATGCCCTGCCGGTGAACCGTATAGAGGATCTGGCCGTCCCATTCCAGTGTGTCGCGGCCTCGATCGAGCGCGCGGCCGAGCACTGGTTCGAGGAAGGGCCCATCATCGACGCCGTGCTGGCCTCGGCCGCCGTACCAGCACTCTTCCCGCCGGTAGAGATCAGCGGCGAGCACTTCTACGACGGTGGGCTCGTGAACTCCGTGCCGGTCGATCGGGCGATCGAATTGGGGGCAACCGAGATCTTCGTCCTCCAGGTCGGACGAGTGGAGCAACCTCTCCGACCTCCGAAGAGAATGCACGAGACGGCGCTTGTCTCATTCGAGATCGCCAGACGTCACCGGTTCGGCAGAGTGCGCGACCGAACACTCGACGGGATCGACATCCATGTCCTGCCGAGCGCAAACGACATGGCCTTCGACGACCCTCGACAGATCAAGTGGAGCGATATGTCCGAGACCGATGTGCTGGTTGCAGGAGCATACGAAGCATCGGTCGCCTACCTGGCGGCCCTGGACGCTCAACCATGAAGAGGCCGCCCCCCTATCTCGTTCGCCGGCTCATCATCGATCCACTCTTCATCATCGGCGCCATCGCGGCTCTGACGTCACTTCCTTTGTGGCTACTGATCGCGGCGTTCGCCTCACGATTCATACCTGGCCGGTGGCGCCCCCTCCGCGTTGCCTGGTTCCTGTTCCTCTATATGGCGCTGGAAGCGCTGCTGCTCGTCGCTCTTTTCGTCTTGTGGATCGGCTCCGGGTTCGGATGGAAACTGGGATCAGCTCGATTCCAAGCAATCCACTACACCATCGCCGGATGGTGGCTGGGACGGGTGATGGGAAGCGCCCGGCGAACGTTCAAGCTGGTGATCGAGCCCGAGAACACCGCCGAGGCCGCCGACGACGACCGACCACGGCTCATCTTCAGTCGCCACGCCGGCCCCGGCGACTCGTTCCTGTTGGTCGAGGCGGTGCTCAACGGGGGCGGCCGCAGACCTCGGGTCATCCTCAAGGACCTGCTGCGACTCGACCCGTGTATCGACGTGATGCTCGGGAGACTCCCGAATCGGTTCATCCCGAGCACCGGAAGGGCCGGCCAGGTGGTCGTCGACTCCATCGAGGAGCTATCGGCCACGATGGGGGGCGGGGATGCCCTCGTGTTGTTCCCCGAGGGAGGCAACTTCACGCCCCACCGACGCGAACGAGCTATCGAGAAGCTGGAGGAAATCGGTCGGCCGCGTCTCGCCGCGATGGCCCGCGATATGGACCATCTCCTCCCTCCCAAACCGACGGGTGCGCTGGCGGCGATCGCATCAGCACCGAACGCCGACATCGTGTTCGTCGGCCATGTGGGGCTGGAAGCGCTGTCCACCGCCAAGGATCTGTGGCGTGGCATCCCGATGGACTCCCACGTGGTCTCGCGTCTATGGGTCGTCCCCGCCGAAGATGTGCCTCCACCTGACGAGCAGGAGCACTGGCTATACGACCAATGGAGCACCATCGACGACTGGATCGACAGCCACGTCAGCAGTACTTCGGATGAAAGCGACTGAGTGATTCCACCCGACAGGAGTGCCTGTCACACCGGCGAGAGGGCCACCATCACCAGAAGTGGACCGCCAGTTGCTGAGCACGGCCCTCTACCGCGTCGGGCACCTGATCCCGAGGCACTACTCGAGCAATGACGGAACCTGCCTCATGTAGACCCTGACCGTCTCCGGACCGATATCGACTCGGCGATGGATACGTCGCTGGGAGTGAAACCAACCGGTAGACGGGATCCTCGACGTTTCCGCAAGTAGCCCTTGCAATGTGATTGACCTGCGACGGCGAAGCCGACACCACCTACCTCTCCCTCACATCCGAGGCCCTGGCGGCTGGACGAGACACGACCAGATGCGACTGCCTTCGGAGCTGATGTCGGTTGCTCCATTGCCGGGGCATGGCCGCCACCTACGGAGGCGTGGCCGACTGCGTTCCGGACGATCGCCGAGGCTAGAGTCGCTTGATCAATCGGCGATCGGCCTCCATAGGCCAGGGAAGCGACGCGTGGGTGAATCTCCTGGTCTAGGGCGACTGGCGGCGCGGCACCTGCTGATCCCGCTGGTCGGCTTGGCCCTGGCGGCCATGGCGAGCTGTTCGGGTGAATCAACCTCGGAACCTCTCGATGAGGCGTCGAGCACTACCACCGAGGCAGCAACGCTGGCCCCGACCTCAACGACGACCTCGACCACGGCACCACTCGTCGACCCTCGCCCGGAGCTCGACTTGTCGAGTGATTCACTGGTCTTCTTCGGAGCCCTCCCGCCGGCTCCCGAAGATGTCACATACGCGCTCCCGTCCGGTTCCGACGACTACTTCGATCTCTTCTCACCGGATGCCGACTGGCAAGATGCTCTGGCCAGAATCGATGCGTTCAGGATCCACGCATTCCATCTCCGACACTTCATCGACGATGAGCAGCTGGTTCGGATTCTCGATTGGCTCGATGACAACGATGTCCCCCTGTTGTTCGAGACCGAGCCGCTGAACCCCCCCGACCCGGACGAATGCAATCATTCCGAATCGTTCGAAGGCCCCTACGACCTCGAGATGGCGCAGCGGGTCAAGGATCTGGGAGGAACGATCGCGGTGGTGGCGATCGAGCAGCCTTACTCCTACGCCCACCTGCTCGATGCACCCGGAGCCTGCCAATACACCGTCGAACGGGTGGTCGACGAGGTCATCGACTATGTGTCGAAGATGCGGGCGATCTTCCCTGGCGTTCCCGTCGGCACTATCGAGGCCATCTGGCAGACGCCGGAGTCAACGGCCGACGACATGGCGATCTGGCTCGACACCTACCAGGAGCGGTCGGGCGAGAAGCTTGCCTTCTTGCACGTCGACCCGGATTGGAACCGACCTGATTGGGCCCAGGTGGCTGCCGAGATGCAAGCGGTGGCGAACAGCCGCGGAATCCCCTTTGGCGTGCTCTACAACGGCGGGAACGAGAGCACGGGCGGGGCATGGATGGCAACCATGATGGATCGCATCTTCGAGTTTGAGGTCGTCCAGGGGGCATCTCCGCAGCACGTCTTCCTCATCAGCTGGGCAGAGCAACCCGACCAAGCGCTCCCGGAAGACGATCTAAGCGCTTTGACCAGCATCGTCAACCGGTACTTCGGGATCCGAACCAACATCGAAGCCTCACCTGCCAACGGTTCGGATGGATCACTCGGCATCACCGCGACGCTGACCACAGAAGGCGGCGAGCCCCTGGCCGATGAGCCCATCGGCGTGAGCCTCCTGCCCTTGTCGGGGGCACCGCAGACCCACCAGGTGACAGGCGTCGTGCCGGACGGCTCCAGAACCGCGCTGGTGGCTGTCCGGGTAAATATCGAAGATGCCACACCCGGTGTTTCCGAGGTGTCACTGCTCGAAGTCGGCTACGAAGAGGACGGCGACGGAGTCAATCCCGTCCCCAACGCGAGCTTCACTTCGGGACTGGACTACTGGGATGTCTACGGTGAGCCACTGGGTGAGGTTCGTTTGACGTCACGAGATGTCGGGGATGGATCCCAGTTGTCGATCTCCGCCTCGCCCGACCAGATCGTCCTCATCAACGGCGGCCAGTTCGCAGTGACTCCAGGGGCGACCTTCAAGTTCACCGCCCAGCTCGCTGTACCGGAAGCTTCAATCGGCACCGCCACGGTGGCGATCATCTTCCTCGCAGAGACCGAGGTCGGCCGCCACTCCATCCGGTTCGAACCGGCGGCTGAACTGCGGGGTAGCCCTCTCACAGACAGCGAGGGGACGATCTTCGTCGGTGTTGATGGTCCAGGTAGCTACGTCGTTCGAGTCGACTACGCCGGCGATCTCGATCGTTGGCCTGCCTATACCTCAGTCACCGTCGACGTCCCGCCGGCTTGAGGTCGGTGCGCCGGTCCGTCAGCAGTCTTCGTCAGCAGCGACCCCTGCATCCACTCGGCCGGCACCGTTAGCCTCCGAGAACGGCGCCGGAGATACTCCCCCACTGCCGATACAAGTCATCAGAACCACCCGCTGCGACGGCCTCATCAACGAGTACCAAAATGCCGCCTGAACAGCCACGACCCAACACTCGGCCCCACAAGGTGGATTCGGTCATCTCTCAATCCATTGCCAGCACTGACGGAAGTGTCGGGTCGCTGGCCCGGAGCAGCGTATGGCCAACCCCCGACAGTCCCCGAAACAGCGACGGTCCGCGGAGATCGTATAGGCCTCGTCAGACTCACCATGAGCGGTAGATCAGAGGCTTCGGCGTGCCAGTGGCTGAGGCTATTGTTGGAGCCGAAAGGAGGGCCGGTGCCAGAGCGACCACTGTCGCCCGATGAGATCGTTGGGGTGCTGGATGCATGTGTGCTGGTTCGGGTGGCCTTTGTGGCGGATCCGGCGCCGTATGTGGTCACCTTCGGGTACGTGCACCTCGACGGTCACCTGGTCGGAACGATGGGCCCAGGCCACAAGCTGGAGTTGGCGCAGGACAGCCCGATGGTGGGATTCCAGCTCGACACCAGCACCAACGGCCATATCTACGAGTGGCGAAGTGTGCACGGGGTGGGTCGCTTCTCCTGCAAAGCCGTCGATCCCGTAGCGACGGCAGCGATCAGGCAGCGGTTCCCGAATCCGCCGGCCTGGTTCATCGAGGATCGGATGGCAGACCTCTCCGCCGGTACGTCGCTGACGTGGCGCATCGACCCCACGCAGCTCCATGGTCGGCGCGACGGCCCCTGACTCGTCCCAACCGGCGGCTGCTCGGGACTCTCCGTTGGCACGCGGCCAGCACGTTACGGTCGCCCAAACACGGTGCACTAGTCGCATGCGTTGTGAGCGGGCCTGGTGGTCACACAGAGTGATGGTCGTGGCCAAGTCCGGGAAACCGTTGCTGGATCTCGCGATCTACACATCGTATACTAGATCGTATGACGACCCCAGTACCGACTCGGTTCAGTGATGAAGAGCTAGCTCTCATCGACGATCTCGTCGAACAGGGCGTCGGCGACAGCCGCTCCGCCGTAATCCGACGAGGCCTCCACCACCTGGCAGATCTCGTCCGCCGGTCCCGGGTCGGCGCCGACATCGCCGCGTCATACCGTGAACGCCCGCAAACCCCCGAAGACGATGACCTCGCCATGGCCAACGCCATCGCCATGACCGAGGCCGAACCTTGGTAGCCCAAGCCGAGATATGGATGATTGAGACTCCGAACCAGAAGCGACGTCCCGTACTGGTCGTGTCGCGCAATGAAGTCATCCCCGTACTCAACAACATCATCGTCGCT
>JAAETV010000092.1 GCA_024227975.1 Actinomycetes bacterium | reverse complement strand
GGTCAGGCGGGCAAGCGAGCCAGTCGCGGCCGAGCCCTCTCACAATTCGAGATCAAGGTCCACCATCAAGCTGGCTGAGCCGCGGATGATGGCAACGAACATCTCATCCCCCCTGGCCGTCTGCTCGACGATCTGGGAAGCAATGACGCCCATGACATATCCCGTGATCGAACCGAGCCGGTAGCCAGCAACGACGCCGTCGCGATCGAGATCGACACCGTAGTCGGTCAGCACACTCTGGTAGAGGTCCAGTAGACGACTCTCGTGTCGTCGCCGGACCTCAGGGGCGAGGCCGGTACTGATGAAATAGGCCATGTCGTTGAGCCCATAGCTGTAGGTCAGTGTCTGCCAATCGACGGTGGTGATGGGGGGAGCCTGAGGTCCGGTGCCGAACAGTAGGTTGTCGAGGCGGAAGTCGCCGTGGGCTACACATCGAGCACCACGCTTGGTCAGGGCCAACCTTTCGAGCTGGCCACCAAGGCGGCGACCGATCTCGATCTCGTCTCGGGTCAGGAATCCGTCGTAGCGATCGGCGAATCCGGGGAAGAGGTCGGCGTAGAGCTGGACCCGGTCCGTGGCCGAGGCCGGGGTCGCCTCGTCGAGCCAGTCGAAGGCCAAGAGTTCATCTTGTCCCCAGGTCGACCCATGGAGCTTGGCGCATTCGACGATGGCCAACTCGGCCTCAGCTGGGGAGCAACCGGTGAGCTGGTCACCCTGGACCGCCGGGGCGATGTCCTCCATGACGAGAACGAAACGGTTGGCCTCACGGTCCTCGGTGACGGCATAGGGCGTTGGGGAGGTGATATCGACATGGGCCTGGAGATCCCGGTAGAACCCAACCTCTCGGACATAGGTCCGGGTAGCGGCAGACGTGGCTCGGCTTACCTCGCTGGTTGACGGCACCTTCACCACGAGCGATGACGGTGCTGTGTTCGCTCCCGGTCCACTCCAGTGCAACGAAAGCCGCATATTCTCCCCGACCTGGCCGGTCCCGATCACGGCCGCCTCCCGGCTCACCAGTTCTGCCTCGCCGACAACGCCGGCCTGGCGGAGATTGCTCACCAGCCAGTCGTCGCTCACACCATGTTCGGATAGCAGGGATTCGGGATCAGCCACACTCAGAGGTGTAGCAGCCCTCTATGGTTCGAGCCAGGGCTCGTCGAGCTCCCACGGGTATGGCTTCGAACCATCACTACTGCCCCTGGGGGTCAGAGGGCGGGCCGATCGGACCAGGGCGCGGGCGGCCAGCACGCCGATGACGAGCCCGAAGAGGTGGCCTTCCCACGAGATGCCCTGACGGGGAACCATGCCGACCACGATGCCGCTGTAGAACAGAATGGCGATGAGGGCCGGGGCGATGGCGCGAGGGCGGCGGTCGTAGAACGCCGCTCCCATCAGGGCCCCGAAATAGCCGAACACCACTCCGCTGGCTCCGATGTGGTTGCCGCTCCCACCGAACAGCCAGGTGAGAGCACCGCCTCCGACCATGACCATAAGAGTGACCAGGATCCAATAGCGGTAGCCGCGTATGGAGACCAGAAACCCAAGAGCCAGAAAGGGGATCGAGTTCGAAATCAGGTGGGCGAAGGTGGAATGGAGGAAGGGGGCCCACACGATCCCGTCGAGGCCTTCCAGCTGGCGGGGAGCGATGCCGTTCGTCTGTAGCTCGTCGTCGAGAATGACGGTGTCGACCACTTCGATGGCCCACATCAAAACCAGGGCCACTACCAACAGACCGAGTCCGGTTGACAGGATCCGAGATGACCAGGAAACTCGCTCCGATGTAGGACCTGACGCCGTCGCCATGCTCAAACAGTACTCAGTAGCGGGATCGATGGTGGACCGGCCGCCGGAGACGACGCTCGGAGTATCGCTGGCTCACGACCCAGCCACCTACAATCGGCACCAATGGCCGTGACCGAGACCCAGGACGACCTTCCCTTTTCTGGGCCACCGACGGCACCCTTCCTGCCCATCACCACCAAGGCATGGTGGCACCGTCACCTCGACCCTGAGGAACGCCGTCGGGTGATGGACGAGTTGGCCATCACCCGCGTCGATAATTGGGTCTGGCGTTTCACTGTCATGTTGACCTTGTCGGTGGTAGTGGCCGTCATGGGGTTGTCGGCTGATTCGGCCGCCGTGGTCATCGGGGCAATGCTTCTGGCCCCCCTGATGCAACCGGTATTGGCCACTGCCGCCTGCCTCTCGATGTCACTGGTTCGCAAGGCCCTTTGGGCCTTGGTCAAGGTGGTGGTGGCCACGATCTGGTGTATCGCCATCGCCTATGTACTGTCCCGCCTCATCCCCGATGGCCCCCTACCAAGCGAGGTCGAGTCCAGAACCAGCCCCGACATCCGCGACCTGGTTGTGGGCCTGGCCGCCGGGGCCGCTGGTTCCTACGCCACCGTCCGCCGCGATGTATCGGCGGCCTTGCCCGGGGTTGCGGTGGCTGTTGCCCTGGTGCCACCGCTGGCCACTGTTGGTATCACCCTGGAGGCGGGCGAACGCGACATGGCGGTTGGCGCCATGCTCCTCTACGCAACCAACTTGGCCGCCATCATCTTCGCTGGCGTCCTCGTCTTCATCGCTACTGGCTTCGTCCCCCCTCGTCGCTTGGCCAACACCGGCCTCCAGCTCATAGTGGCCGGTGCTATCGCCCTGGCCCTAGTGGTGGTGGTCGCAGTGCCCCTCTTCGATCGCTCGGCCGAGGCCGTCGAGGCCGTCCAGGACGAGGTGACGGCCCGCTCCATTGTCGACCAATGGCTCAATGGGGCAAACCTCTCAGCCGAGGTCGACGTCGACAATGAGCGCGTCCTGGTCGAGCTGCGCGGATTCGATTCCCCCCCAGACGACGCCGCACTCATCCAAGACCTCCAGGCGGCCTTGGGTGACGTCACGGTGCTGGTGGAGTGGGTCCGCACCGAACGGGCCACCACCACCCTGCCTGCCCAGCTGACCGATGATGAGGCCCTGCTGCTCCAGGTCGTGCCCATCGTCCAGAATTGGCTGGCTGACAACGATGACGGCTCCGACTACGAACTGGGTCGGGTCCTGCTCGACGAAGGGGTGTTGCGTATCGACGTGGCCGGCGCCGGCGCTCCACCCTCGGTCGAGGATCTCGTCGATCGCATCCAATTCGATCTGGAAGCTGAGCTGACGGTGAGGGTGAACTGGACCGAGCGGGAGCGGATCACGCCCGGGCTGTCACCCACGACACCGGTACAGAGCATCCAAGAGGAGATGACGGTCATCGTCGATGAGTGGGCGTCGGAAGCCGGGCTCGTGGTCGGGAGCGTCAGCTACAACGGGACCAGGGCTGAGGTCGTGGTGGCCGGGGCGTCGGAGCCGACCATCTACGGGTTGGTAGCTGATCTGGAAGAGGCAGCCGGGTCGGAGGTCGTGGTCGACATCTTCTTCATCCAGCGACAGCTGGTGACTACCACGGTGCCGGTCGTTGATTTCTTTCCCGGTATGGACCTCGCCGATCCCCCCTCGGGCGCTGACTCCACCACCCCGAGCGCCACGACGACAACCACGACCGGCTGACGAGCTTGTGGTGCGGTTCCCTCACCGGACGATCGTCCTCCTCGGCATCGTCACCATCGCCGCCTATGGGGCATGGAACTATGCCTTCGGGGTCCTGCTCGATCCGATCCTGACCGACACTGGATGGTCAGAGTCATGGGTTGCTGCCTCATTCTCGTTGTCGACCGCTCTGGGTGCCTTGATGGCCATGCCGGCGGGGCGCCTCATTGATCGGGCCGGAAGCAGACCCGCCTTTCTCATTGCTGCTACCGCCTGTACCGTCGGTCTCGTCACCGCCTCCTCGACCAGCCAGCTGGCGGTGTTCATGGTCGGTGCCGCCGTTGGCGGTGGCTCGCTCAACGCCTTCGCCTTCTACCACATCACCCAGACAACGGCGGTCAGGGTCGCTCCCGAGACCCCGGCCCGGGCCATTGCCCTCCTAACCATCTATGGGGCCTTCTCCAGCACCATCTACCTTCCAACGGCGGCCGCTCTGGTCTCGGTCACCAGCTGGCGGGTCACCCTGCGGATCCTGGCCCTGACCACCGCAGCTGTACTCGTGATCGGTGCCGTCGCCGTCCGAGAGCGTGACCGGGCACCGGGCGCCAGGGTGAAGCCGGACTTCGCCGCCGCCTTTGGCCGCCCCGCCGCCCGCCGGTTCGTCATCGCAACCGGGCTGATCGGGCTCGGTGTCGGCACCGTCCTCGTCTACCAGGTACCACTGATGACCGAAGCCGGACTCACTATCGGTACTGCGGCCTGGATCGCCGGAGCCAGGGGGGC
>JAAETV010000091.1 GCA_024227975.1 Actinomycetes bacterium | reverse complement strand
GTCACCAACACCGGCCACCAAAGCACCGAACCAGTCGGTGTCGTCGAGGGGGCCTGTGAGCCCGCCGGTTGTGGAGGAGATCTTCTGTTCGGCTTTGACGGTGCCGTCCGCGTTGAGGAACAGCACATACACGGCCCCCCGCTCAGAGCCGCCGTCATCGTCGGCGTTGGCGCCGACCGCGATGTCGACGATGCCGTCACCATCAACATCGCCTACAGCGGTCACCGACTGCCCGAACAGGTCGGAGTTGTCGAGGGGGCCCGTGAGCCCGCCCGTGGTCGAAGAGATCTTCTGTTCGGCGTTCACGGTGCCATCGGCGTTGAGGAACAGCACATACACGGCCCCTCGATCGGTGCCGCCATCATCGTCACTCTTGGCGCCGACCGCGATGTCGACAATCCCGTCACCATCCACATCACCAACACCGGCCACCGACCGCCCGAACAGGTCGGAGTTGTCGAGGGGGCCTGTGAGCCCGCCGGTTGTGGAGGAGATCTTCTGTTCGGCTTTGACTGTGCCATCGGCGTTGAGGAACAACACATACACCGCACCTCGTGAAGAACCTCCGTCATCATCTAGGTGGGAGCCGACCGCGATATCTGCGATGCCGTCACCATCCACATCGCCGACACCGGCCACCGAGACTCCGAACAGGTCGGAGTTGTCGAGGGGGCCGGCGAGTCCGCCGGTGGTGGAGGAGATCTTCTGCTCGGCTTTGACTGTGCCATCCGCGTTCAAGAACAACACATACACGGCCCCCCGATCAGAGCCGCCGTCATCATCGCCATAAGCGCCAACCGCGATGTCGACTATCCCGTCACCATCAACATCACCGATCGACGCCGACGCAGCCCCGAAAGAGTCGGAGTCACCGAGAACAGCCGCCAGACCGCCGACGGTGTCGGAGATCTTCTGCTCAGAGGCGACCGTGCCGTCAGTGGCAACCGTGATCGGGAGATCGAGGTAGTCGGGTTGACCATCCCAATCTGAGTCGAGGGCATCCCGAGGGTCACCGTCGGCGTTGGGGTCCGCGTTCTCCGCTGAGGTGAGGGTGCCGTCACCGTCGTCATCTGAGTCGAGGTAGTTCGGCGTCGTATCGCCATCAGTATCGGGGCCCGGCGTCGTGGCCGGATCGTTGTCGGCATCGGTGTTGGCATCCTCCTCGAGGTCACACAGACCATCAGAATCCGAATCAGCACAGACCGTGAGTGCGGTTGCTGCCGCGGAGAATTCCGACGTGGATGCATAGACCGGACCGGCGGACTCCTCGGTTGCGGTGAGGGCAACTACGTCGCCCCCGGCTCCCGAGTAGACGATCTGGAACGACTCTGCCCCCGAGCCAGTATGACTGATCGTCGTGGCCGCCTGATAGACCTCACCCTCGCCATACCCAGACGAGTCAGCCCCGCCGGGGTTGGTGAACACTTCGACGCGGTAGTCACCGGCTGGGGCATCGAGGTCGAAGTCGACAGTCACAATCCCCGCTGTCTCGTTGGCGGTCGTGACAACGGGGAAGTTCAACAGATCGTTGGGCCCGGAATCGCCGTCGCCGCCGTCGTTGGCGGTTACGCCGTCGTCCGACAGGTCGATGCCGAGCGCGACATTGGAATGGACCACGTTCCGCAGGAACGTGTTACCCGTTCCGGACTCGAATCGGATGCCTTCGGCGTTGTAGGCGATCGTGTTGCCTTCGGTCGCACCCGCCCCTCCGATCAGGTTGTTGGAGGAGTTGAACACGTCGCCGTACACACCTGCCCAGCCGTTGCCGAGATCGAGCGTGCCGGCGGGATTGGTTCCGATGGCGTTGGCCTGGATGGTGTTCCCGCTGGAGGAGTTGGCGTTCACACCGTGCTGGGTATTGCCGGAGATGGTGTTGCCGTTGCCAGAGGAGCCG